>NZ_LR134263.1:932720-1243627 GCF_900636325.1 Staphylococcus delphini | reverse complement strand
AAACATCGACGAGTATCCCACCCACTAATGGACCAAAAGCTTTCCCCACTGTTGATGCGGAATTCACAATGCCTTGATAGACCCCTTCCCTACCTTTAGGCGCTAAATTATTAGCAATCGTCGGTACAGCAGGCCAAACGAACATTTCTGCAAATGTCATAATGACCATCCCAACAACGAAGATTGAAAATGATGTCGCAAAACTTGTCACGAAAAATGACAGTATAAATACAACTAATCCAAAGTAAAGTTGCTTTTTCAGTTGCCCTTTAATAAGGTGAATAATCGGTAATATTAAAGGTTGCCCGACTAAAATGAGCACCCCGTTCACTGTCCATAACAAACTATATTGACTCATAGAAATACCGATACTTTGCGTAAATGAAGCAATAGTTGTTTGCCATTGAACATAAGCAATCCAACATAGCGCAAACATCACACATAATAAAATGAGTGCTGTGAAATGTTTCTTGTTTTGAATGTGCGCCACATTTTCCAACGTTTCTTGATGTTTAACCGTCGCTTGATAGTTCATGTTAAATTGAAATAATGCGATAAAGAAGAAAATGACGTACATTGCCAAGTTCGCCATAAAAATGTAATTAAAGCTCAGTTCAGCGACAAAACCGCCTAGCGCTGCACCTAATGCCACACCAATATTTTGTGCTAAGTAAATCGCATTAAACGTTTGTCTTCCCCCTTGCGGCCATAATGCTCCAGCCATCGCATAAATCGCAGGGATAATCATCCCACCGCCAAAACCAAGCATAATGAGCCAAATCGCATACCAAGGCCAACCGTGGAAGAAATTTAATAAAATGGTAGCGCACAAACTCACAATCGTGCCTAACATAATTGTCCGATAGCCTCCAAGTTTATCGAACAATGTCCCACCAAGTAAATTTCCTACAATCATCCCAAATGAATTGACCATCAGTACCAGTCCAGCAGTACTTAATGATTTGCCGAGTTCCTCATTCATATAAATCGTATTCAACGGCCATAAAAAACTCGCACCTGTGATATTAATCGCCATCCCAATGACGAGCCACCATATTTCTTTAGGCATATTCACTGATGTTTCACTCCTTTTCTCTCTAGCACACACTATAACACGTTATGATGAAAATATGTTAAAATCTTCAAATACTGTTTAAGAAAAATGACGAATACGATATGATAAAAACAGTTTAAACATAGAAAGTTGAAAGGAAGATTGTGATGGGCACTTATTTCCCATATGCTTTTGAAAAGAAACGATATCACACTTTAAACTATCATCTAAAAAATAAATTTGGTCAAAAAATATTCAAAGTAGCTTTAGATGGTGGTTTTGATTGCCCTAATAGAGACAGTACGGTTGCGCACGGCGGTTGCACATTTTGTTCAGCAGCAGGGAGTGGTGACTTTGCAGGTAATCGTGCTGATGCGATTGAAGTACAATTTAAAGAGATTAAAAATAAAATGCACGAGAAATGGCATGAAGGTCAATACATTGCATATTTCCAAGCCTTTACCAATACACATGCGCCCGTTGCTGTATTACGAGAAAAATTTGAAGCTGCATTAAAAGAACCGGGTGTGGTTGGATTATCTATCGGGACTCGTCCAGATTGTTTACCAGATGACGTCGTGGACTACCTCGCCGAATTAAATGAACGTACGTATTTATGGGTGGAGTTAGGTTTACAGACCATTCATCAAGAAACATCTGACTTAATCAACCGCGCACATGATATGGATTGCTATTATGAAGGTGTCTCAAAATTACGTCGTCACAACATTAATGTATGTTCACATATTATTAATGGTTTACCTGGTGAAGACTATGACATGATGATGGAGACTGCAAAAGCGGTTGCTCAAATGGATGTCCAAGGCATTAAAATTCATTTATTACATCTATTAAAAGGTACACCCATGATGAAGCAATATGATAAAGGTTTGCTCCAATTTATGACAAAAAAACAGTACATCCAACTCGTTTGTGATCAACTCGAACAATTACCACCAGAAATGATCGTCCACCGTATTACCGGTGATGGCCCTATCGATTTAATGGTCGGTCCTATGTGGAGTGTCAATAAACGGGAAGTATTAAATGAAATTGACGCAGAACTTGAACGTCGTGGTACTGTTCAAGGCGCATCTTATAATGCTCAGGTGCGCATATGATAGTCGAACGTATTTTACCTTTTGCCAAATCATTAATTCGTAGTCATACCACATCAGAAAGTGTCGTCATTGATGCAACGTGTGGCAATGGTCATGACACGAAATTTTTAGCAGACCTCGTCCCTAATGGTCACGTTTATGGCTGTGACATTCAACAAGAAGCAATAGAAAATACAAAGCGACGTGTTCACGATTACAGCAATGTTTCCCTTTTTCATACGGGGCACGAATGGATTACGCAATATATTAGAGACGAACATCTCACGCAGGTACATGCTGCCATTTTTAATTTAGGTTATTTACCGAAAGGCGACAAATCTATCGTCACACAATCAACGACTACTCTCGCTGCTGTACAGACGATTTTTGATGTATTACAACCTGAAGGCATTATCGTTTTAGTCGTTTATCCAGGCCATGAAGAAGGTGCGGAAGAAAGCGAGACTTTGATGAAGCATTTGACAGCGTTTGATCAACAACGCGCACATGTTTTGAAGTATGAGTTTATCAATCAACAAAACCGACCGCCGTATGTGATTGCACTTGAGAAAAGAGCTTAGTGTCAATAAAGGTTAAAGTGTTGTAAAAGATGTGAAGCTTTTTAAGTTTGTCACAGCGTTGTAGATTATAAATTAGAAAACGATACCCCCAATCCTTTTGATGTCGTGCGCAATAGATGGCTATTGGGGCCTCTTGTTTCAAAGGATGGGCGTATCGTTTTTTATTTTTATATTTCGCTTCAAGTCAATCTAGACCCAATTCGCTCTATCACTTCTCTCAAAAAACCAAGTGCGAGATAAATGGGGCGAATTAAAGCTTATGTATTGATTTCGAATTTACGTTCATCACGCACTACGAGAAAAACCAACGACAATCCCCATTGTGGACGCGTTGGTTTTATGATAGGTAGTATGAATAATTTATTTTCATTTGCACTCTCTTTTTAATTCAATGTCGTCTTTGGTGATGCCTAGAATTGCGGGCTTTTGTAGCTCTTCAATTCTTTTTAGCTTTTTCAGAATGGGTGCATTAAATCTTGATCTCAAATGAGAGTCGCATTGGTCCTTAAATATCACAGCCGTTGACAATGTCATTTAATAATGTTCTCAAATGTGCATCTCTTTTTTCGATTTCTATACATGTAAAATCAATTAAGTCTTGTTTGTCCGCTTCTTTATCCTCATTAAAATGAATAATAACGGTTCTTTCATCGTTTGTCGGACGCTCTTTAACAATCCATTTCATTTCTACCAAATTGTTGTAAGTTCTTGTGCGCTTGTAAGTCTTAACTTTCACATAGTCATCCATTTCTTTTAATGTCATCGAACCTTGATCCCAAAGTGTCAGTAAAATCAAAAACTCTTCTTTCGATAAACGATATTTTCCCTCAATTTCTTCAAAAATGGCTTCAACTTCTTTTTGCAGTTGGTCAAGGAGCATGATATCGCTCACTTTATAATTATTTTTTTCAGTCATAATAAGCCCCCATTCTTTGCTACCTATCGTTTATTTGTACCCACAAAATAGAAATCTAATCATATTTAATATATTAGTAATACTTTGTCATTTTAAAATTTGAAGTTGTAGAACATTTTCTTCAAATTATTTACTTTTGCAATCACTTTCTTAAGTTTTTATCCTATTTAATTGCATATGACTGAGTTTGAAGTAAAAGAAACGATGCATATATTAAAAATTGTGAGGTTTTTCACAGAAAAAAATAGCCCTACACTCTACAAAAAGTGATAGGACCATTTAAAATCTATTCATTTATTATTTTTAAGTTAGAAAAGGTGAGAAATAGAGTCTTGCATATCTTTTAAAATTTTAACAGATTTAGCGAATTTTTCTTTTTCTTCGTCATTTAATGGTGTTTCAATGACGCGTGAAGCACCGTCGCCGTTAATCACTGTTGGCACACCAGTGTACACACCTTCATGACCATATTCACCTTCTAAGTAACTTGACACAGTTAATACGATGTTTTGGTTTTTTAAGATGGCTTTTGAAATATGCATTAATCCCATTGCCACACCGTAGTAAGTTGCACCTTTTGCTTTAATGATCTCATATGCTGCATCACGTGTATTCACATAAATATCTTCAATTAAATGTGCTTTTTCAGGGTCATTTTTCAATTGATCATAAATTGAAATTCCTGCAATTGTTGCGCCTGACCATACTGGCACTTCAGAGTCACCGTGTTCACCGATAATATAACCATGAATACTAGCTGGTGCTACATCGAACGCTTCACTAATTAAATGTCTGAAACGTGCTGTATCTAAAATTGTACCTGAACCGATAACTTTGTGTTTTGGTAAGCCTGAGTATTTTAAAGTGACGTAAGTTAAAATATCTACTGGGTTCGCTGCGATTAAGAAAATACCATCGAAGCCGCTGTCCATAATTGATGTCACGATATCTTTATAAATTTTTGCATTTTTTTCTACTAAGTCTAAACGTGTTTCACCAACTTTTTGAGGCGCGCCTGCACAAATCACGACTAAATCTGCATCACCGCAGTCAGAATATTCACCTGCTACGACTTTAACTGGGGAATCTGCATACGGTGCACCGTGGTTTAAATCTAATACATCTCCAAGCACTTTATCTTTATTGATATCGATAATAACAAGTTCATCTGCTACACCTTGACTCATCATTGTAAAGGCATAGCTTGCACCCACAGCACCATTACCTACTAATACCACTTTATTACCTTTTGTCTTCATGAAAAACACTCTCCTAACTATGCCAAATTTGTTCGCTATTTATTACTTGTGATTCTTTTCACATATACAATTTAACACGTTTTCTATTTTCTTTCAATGATAAATTTTTAGGACAAACGAAAATTAATCGTTCATCCTATACTTTTTGTATATTTTTAACTTATTTAAGACTATTTTCATCTTCAACTAAATAGCCTGCCGCATACACCCGATTGTTTAAAAAGCTTAAAATATAACGCATGACGGCTTCACGTTCGGGTTCATTATGAATTTCATGTGCAAGATGAGGCCACGCTTTAAAATAAACTTCATCTAGATCCAATGTGTGCAATAATTGATGCGTCACTTCAGTATCAGAAATTTGATCAGCTGTTCCATACATAACACACATCGGTTTCGTCGTTAGTTGATGAAGATGATCAGCTGTATCTTTCATAGTACGTACTACTTCTTTATACCAATGATAGCTCACTTTTTTTAACATCATCGGGTCATTTCGCGTTTCTTCTTGGACTTCTGGATTGCGTGTTAGTAGTTCTGCTTCAATACCTAAATCAAACTTTGTCCCTTTTGAAACGTCACCAATGTTGGATGCTAAAATATTTTTACGTGTTTTATATTGTTTTTGAAATGCGAGAAGTGGCGAAAGTAAAATTAAACCTTCGATATCCAATTGCACTTTTTCTAATAAGTTTAAACAAATTAAACCACCTAATCCGACACCAATCATAAAAATAGGCAAATGATATTCTTCAGCAATTTCAACCCATTCCAACACACGCTCTTGATAGGCTTCAAAGTTTTGGATTTGCCCTTTGTTCATACGTGAAGTTTGGCCTTGTCCTGGCAAATCACCCATAATAACATGGTAGCCATTGCGTTTTAAATGTGTAATCACATAGGCATAACGTCCTGTATGTTCTAACATATTGTGTACAATGACGATGACCCCTTTAGCCTCACCTTCAGTTTCCCATTTCCACATACTACATTATCCTTCCTTTAATTCTATGTATTATAACATCTATTATAGCGTGACTCCCCCATTCATCGCGACTAAAAACATAAAAAACACGTGAATCCGTCATGATCAATCGCCACAACCATCCCACGTGTTTGCTATATTTTATGCAAGTTTAAATAATTTACGCATCCAACCGACACGTAATAATAGTACAGTTAATAAAATTTCATAAAATGTAGGGAAAAATTTTGCCACTAAGAGTAACATCAATTGTCCAAAGAAAGTGCCCTCGCCTTGACTTACATTAAATTGCGCTAAAATGCCTACATCGATTACATTCAAACCTAAGATGACTACAATCACTGGCCAAATTTTCTTTGTTAAAACACCTACAATTAAGCCGATAACGACCAATACAATTAGTTCAAATATAAAATACTGCACAAATGTATCTAACTGCGTCCCAAAAATGTAGAATGCCATATCTCTAAACATTGTCTATCTCCCTCTAATCGTTTTCACTTTATTTTATCACGATTCACTTGCCCTCAATTTAAAGATATCGTAAAGATTCAGGCCAGCCATTTACAGAACGTTAATATTCATGACAGTCTATTATGATCTTTAGAAGAACTTCACAGTGATTTCATCATAGCTTGACATCAAGGTGCTATAGTGAAACTAAACAAAGTCAAATTAAAGGAGTTTATGATGAAGCTCGTTTATAAATGTTTGTTTTGCATCGTTCTTTTCTTATGTATGCCACTCATCACAGCAGTCGCTCAAGAACCAATTACGATAGAAGCACACCATTAAACCATATGTTATGAATACTCTTTTTATAACTTTTTTCACATCGCATCAAACCTTAGTCACTCAACTTGATAAAATTCGTACCTTTTTATATGAAAACGTTTTCTTCCCTTATCTGTTCATGATACACTGATATTACATCAGAAACATAATGGGAGGAATTCAGCATGGCCATAGTCAAACACTTTTTTATCGCATTGTCTAATAATGCATTTTTAAATTCAGCAGCGAAAACTATTGGGCCTTCACTAGGGGCAAACAGAGTGGTCGCAGGGAATACAATTGATGATGTGATTAAAACGATTAAACGACTGAACGAGAAAAATATTTCAGTTACAGTAGATAATCTCGGTGAATTTGTGAATAACGAACGAGATGCTATTGAAGCGAAAAATAATATATTAAAAGTGATGGAAGCGATTCATGAACATCAATTAGACGCACACATGTCTGTCAAACTGAGTCAGCTCGGTAGTGAATTTGACCGTGCCCTTTCATATAGCAACATTCATCAAATCGTTGCTAAAGCACAAGAATACGATCATATGCATATCAATATCGACACAGAAAAATATGATAGCTTATTTGATATTACGCAAACATTAGACCGTTTGAAGCCTGAGTTCAACAATGTTGGTACGGTGATTCAAGCTTATTTATTTAAAGCAGACGTATTGATCGATAAATATCCAGACTTACGCTTACGACTCGTTAAAGGGGCTTACAAAGAATCACCATATATTGCATATCAAGCAAAAGAAGAAATCGATGAAAATTATATTCGCTTAATTGAAAAACGATTATTGACTGCGAAAAACTTTACGTCGATTGCAACACATGATCATCATATTATTAATCATGTGAAAGAATTTGTTGAAAAACATAATATCGATAAATCAAAATTTGAGTTCCAAATGCTTTATGGCTTTAGATCTGAACTCGCTGAAGAAATTGCAAATGAAGGTTACAATTTTACGGTTTATGTCCCATTTGGTGATGATTGGTTCGGTTATTTCATGCGTCGTTTAGCAGAAAGACCTCAAAATATCACATTGGCATTTAAAGAGTTTGTGAAACCAAAAGCGTTAATTTCTGTTGCAGGTGTCACATTAGGTGTACTTGCGTTACGTAAAATTTTGAAACGTAAACATTAATGAATATCAGACCATATATAGAAAGAAAGGACTAGGACATATGTGTTGTTTTCCCGGTCTCTACTTTTATTTATGGACGGATTTCTATTAATGGTGATTAAACCGACGAAAAATAAGAAGGATTAGGACATAAAAATGGGTGCTATTGTTTTCATGATTTCATAAACTTGCCCTCAGTTTACCTAAATTTCATATAAGATTCCCCAGAAGGTCGAGACTCCTGAGGGGATGCGTGCGTACCGCTGACAGTCGCCTCTTTACTTTAATAGTGGTTACTGTTTATCGCAGTAGCTGTCTGACTTCTCAATGTTTGCACTTTTGAGAAGTCTAGTCAGCCTTGCGGGGGGCAGTACGACGAAATCTTTGTTACACATGAGATTTCTGTACTGCTCCTAAAATCCACAATGAATGGGTGCGCTGGGAATCAATAAACGGTGTTCCAAGAGCAGGATTTTCGACAGAACTCCCGCGATTTCGGCAAAATTTGGAAATCAATTTTGCTCATCGCTCGGTTCTGCTCAACTCCTAAGCGCTTTTGTCACAACCTCCCCTCAGCCCCTACGAACGCGAAGCCATGAAGGCAATCTAAAGCCACAAATCATAGGGAGGGCAAGTTAAACAAAATAATGTATCAATAGCAACCAAATCCTTATGCCCCAGTCCTTTCTTTTTCATATCCCTAGTTTTATCGAAAAAGATGCCACTCACCTATTTTAAGTGTGTGCATTTGATGTCGATTACGCGTTCATTTGTCGAAGTAAGTTTGCCATTTCAATAGCACCAACTGCAGATTCAGCACCTTTATTGCCTGCTTTTGTACCTGCACGTTCAATGGCTTGTTCAATATTTTCAGTTGTCAACACACCGAAAATGACTGGGATACCCGTATCATCGCTCGCTTTCGCAATACCTTTAGCCGCTTCATTACACACATAATCATAATGCGACGTTGCACCACGAATGACACACCCTAAAGTTACGACAGCATCATATTTGCCTGTTTGCGCCATTTTTTTAGCGACGATTGGGAGTTCAAATGCGCCCGGTACGTATGCGATATCTACATCATCTTCTGCCACTTGATGTCTTCTCAATGCATCTTGAGCCCCATCTAATAAACGTCCTGTAATTAAATCATTAAATCGACTCACTACCACTCCAATTTTTAAACCTTTACCATTTAATTGACCTTCGAATTTCATCATACTTCCTCCTCTATTTATATTAAATGACCCATTTGTAATTTTTTCACTTGCATATAATCATGGTTATGCACATTCGTTTCAGTAATAACGGGAATACGTTCGCCAATTTGAATACCATAGCGCTGTAATCCTAATAATTTTTCAGGGTTATTACTTAATAAATTGACCGTTGTAATATTAAAATACTTTAAAATTTGTGCTGCAATATCATAATCACGTAAATCCGGCTCAAAACCAAGTGCTTCATTCGCTGAAACAGTATCATAGCCTTGTTCAATTAATTCGTAAGCTTTTAGTTTGTTCATTAATCCAATGCCACGCCCTTCTTGCGGCAAGTACAACAACATACCACCGTGTTGCTGGATATACGCCATTGAAGCTTCTAACTGTTCCCCACAGTCAAATCGCTCACTATGAAATATATCACCAGTCGCACAAGCGGAATGGACACGGACATTCATAGTCGGTTGAATATCACCTTTGACGAGTGCTAAATGTTCTTCTCCGTCAATATTTGAAGTAAAACCGTACATGTCAAATTCACCAAATTGGGTTGGCAATTTAATTTTCGCTTCCACTGAAATCAATGGGCGTTGTACTTTAATATACGCCACAAGGTTTTCAATCGAGATCATTTTTAAGTTATGTTGCGCTTTAAACTGCTCTAATTGCTCACCTTTGGCCATCGTCCCATCATCATTCATAATTTCACATATCACACCGGCTGGACGTGCACCTGTTAACTTCGCCAAATCGATTGTCGCTTCTGTGTGGCCCCGACGTTCGAGGACTCCGTGTTTTTTAGCAATTAACGGAAAAATATGACCAGGTTGATGAAATGTCTCAGCCGTCATTTTTTCATCTATCAGTGCTCTCGCTGTTGCTGTTCTTTCAAAAGCACTAATGCCTGTAGTCGATTGCACATGATCAATACTTTGTGTAAATGCAGTGCCGTGGGGATCACGATTATGTTTGACCATACTATCGAGACCGGCTTGTTGGGCGATCTCTGCTGTAATTGGTGTACAAATGAGGCCTCTTCCATGTGTCGCCATAAAATTAATTGTGTGATCATTCATCCACTCTGTAATCGCAACGAGGTCACCTTCATTTTCACGGTTTTCATCATCAACGACAATAATCATATCACCCTGTTTCAATGCTTCTAACGCTTCTTCAATTTTATCTAATTGCATGTAACGCCCCTCCTTAAAAACCTGCATTCAATAAATCTTCTACTGACAGCTGTGATTTTTCTTTCGTGATCGCTTGGACATATTTAAAGAGCATGTCTGTTTCTAAATGCACCGGATCACCTTGTTTTTTGTCAGCAAGAATGGTCGCTTTACGCGTTTCTGGAATTAAATGAATATCAAAACAATCTCGATATTTTTTAAAAACTGTCAAACTGATCCCATCTACAGCAATCGACCCTTGTGGAATCATTTGATCGAGTATGCACGGTTCAGCTGTAATTGTATAAATCCATTCATTTTGAGATGTTTGAATGTGTTGAATCACGCCTTTACCATCGACGTGACCTTGTACAAAATGACCACCTAATCTACTAGTAGCTAATAATGCACGCTCTAAATTAACGGCATCATTCGTTTTTAAATTTGCTAAATAGGTTTTATTTTCGGTTCCGTGAATGACATCTACTGTAAAGCTATGTTGATCAAAACGTGTCACAGTCAAACATGTACCATTGACACTAATTGAGTCACCCACGTGCATATCGTCTAATATTTTTTTGCATTGAATTGTCAGTGAAGTGGTAGGGTTACGTTTTTGAATATGTTGAATTGTACCGACCTCTTCAACGATACCTGTGAACATGTCGTCACTTCCTTTGCATTCGGAGTTTTAAATCGGTATCTATTATGTCAGTTTGTACAATTTCAAATTGTGGAAGTTGGTTTAAAGGTGTTACCAATGCTGTTTGATAAAATTGATTCACACCTTGACCACCTATGATTTTCGGGGCTAAATATAGGATGAAGTGCGTCACAAAACGAGACGCTAAAAATTGTGAAGTGACGTTAGGGCCTGCTTCGACAAGGACATGGCCATAACCTTTTTGATATAAATCTTTGAGCACATCTTCAATTTGCATGTCGGTTTGCTGAATAATTTCAACATGGTCCAATGATGAAGTAAGTGCTTGATTTTCTGTATAAATATAAATCGGTGTCACGCAATCTTGGAAAAGTTGTGCATTCCAGTTGATTTGACCTGAACGCGATAAAATGACTTTCGCTGGATGATGGCCGTCTTCCATGCGTGTCGTTAAACTTGGATTATCATGTGTCAGCGTGCCATTGCCAGTTATTATCGCATCATGTGAATGTCTCAGTTGGAAAACATCTGCCTTTACTTGTTTAGAAGTAATCCATTGACTTTCAAAATGATCCGTCGCTTGTTTGCCATCTAAACTGGCGCTCACCTTAACTGTCACAATGGGCACGGCATCTTCTTTACTGTCATAAAAAGCGGCATACAATTGTTCGGCACGTGGATGCGGACGATATTCCACCTTAATACCATGTTGCACCATCATGTCATGGCCTGTTTCTTGTAACGTCGTATCTTTCGCAGCATAAACGACTTTCGAAATGCCAGTGTCAATGATACGTTGTGCACATGGAGGCGTACTACCGTAATGTGAACATGGTTCAAGTGAGACGTAAATCGTTGCACCTTTGACATGTTCAGCGCCTGCCATATCAATCGCTTGAATTTCAGCATGGCGCTCACCCTTTTTTAAATGTGCACCGAAACCGATGATACGTCCATGTTTCACAATGACGGCGCCCACTGCTGGATTCGTTCCAGTTTGGCCTTGCGTCATTTCTGCCAATTGTATCGCAGATTCTAAATAATGGTTCATACTTTCACCTCAATAAAAAACCACTCGATTGTCGACTTCGAGTGGTAGGATGTATGAAAAGTGATCAAACACATTGATTCTTTTTCATTCAAAATTTGGATACGACAAATAAACTCACATATTGCATGTGAAAAATGTCGTCACTATTCTTCCTCCCATCCAGACTTTCACTGTCGGCTCTAGATTCTCACTAGATCAGCCATATCAAATCAATGATACGGGTCGCAGGCTTATGTTTTACTGCCGGTTGGGAATTTCACCCAGCCCCGAAAGAATATATAAAATTGTATTGAGAATAAAAGATACGCATGGACCTATCAAAAGTCCATGCGTCTATATTAGCGTATCTTTTTTGAAATTACAATTGATTGAACATCAAATAATCCGCATTATCAATTAATAATATGATGTTTTAACGCAACATTAAAACTCTGTCCGCCCTACAACAGCGTGCTTATTTCTTCTTCTTTTTCTTCTTCTTCTTTTTCTTCTTCTCTTTTTTCTTTTTAGCTTTTTCTTCCGCTTTCTTTAGTTGTTTGCGCGCTTCTTTTTCTAGAGCCTTTTTCGCTTTATAGGTATCGTATAAGTTTTCTACCGCACTGACTGCCTGTTGAATAATCATGGTCACACCATTACGTTCAAAGTTGACACCGTTTGTCAATTGTCCAATCGCACGCATATTGTTGAGTGTGCCATAAAGCGGACTGATGACTTCATTCGTTGACGACACGATTTGTATCCCACCAAGAGGATGTGCTTGGACGATTTGACGATTCGCCACATCTAGAAGTAAAGCATCATCCTCATCTAATTGACTCAAATGTTCTTTCGGACCCGTCGCATTAATGACGACATCCATTTTCATTTCTTCATGAACATTTTTAAAACGTAAACGGTATTTACCGTAAAATTGACGCACATGCTCCAAACCAGACAACACTTGTAAATGGCCAGCTTTGATTTCGTTCACTAACAATTGTGCTGTTTCTCTAGGCATTGGATTTGTATTTTCTTTCATGTAGCGATGGTATTTGTTAATCAATTGTTCTTGATCTTCACGACTTAAACTATTCCAAATCCAATCCATATTTTCTTTTAACGTTTCAAATACACTTTGTAATGCACCGACTTCTTCTGGATGATTTAAATCATAATTCAAGTCACGAATTGCATCATATTTACGGCGTTTCAATAGTTTTTCTAATGGAATATCTCGCACTTCAAATTCTTTTTTAAACAATGCTACCGCGTCTTCTAATGGAACGACGCCCATGTTTTCTGCCTTCAGCGCATCAAAATTTTCCACTGTTAAGAATTGAAACGTAATATCCTGCATCGTTCCACGTACACTTGGCAATTTACCACTACGACTCGCCATCACAATCGGTTTACGCTGATGGTGACTTAATGCGTGACGTACGACATCTAAACTTGCTAATCCTGTTCCAATAATTGCCACAGCATCGTCATCATTTACTTCAGCTAACGTTTGATTGGCAGGATAAGGCGAATGAATGTACCCCTTTTGTCCTTTCAAACCAAATGGATCGTTGTAAGACATCGTGCCAATCGTGAAGAACACATAATCGTATTTTTGACAAGAATCGACATCGTCTCCTGTACATACGACGATACGTTTAGGGATAATTTCACTTTCTTGCTCCTCAATATACATATGTGACACTTCATGTTTGATGACATTAACATTATCAAATGTTGTGTCAAATTGTTCTAAATAACTTTTCATATAGTGACCAAATACATATCTCGGCAAATAATCTGCATCACCGTAATCAAACGTATCTTGTTCGTTATACCATTCTCTAAATTCTAGAATGTTATCGATGTTTAATGACAAATGATCAACAGGCACATTAATCAAAAAATCTTCACTATCATTTTGAAAAGGTTCTCCCTGCCCCATGTTATAAGCATTATCATATAAATCAACTTCAATCTTCTTAAATTGCTTATATTTTACGAGCTGTCGCAAAACGCTCACACCTGCTGTTCCCATTCCAACAATGGCTACTCTCATTTTGCACCATCCTTACTCTAATTTGTACATTTCTTCTCTATTATACCCTGAATGACACCTATTAATTAATCATTTTACATTTACTATCACATCAATTTAGTTCGTGTCATCCATGCTATACAAAAATTGAACGATAAAGATCGTAAGCCGCACACATTTATTTTGATTACCATTCACACGCATAGTACACTTGAGACATAAAGGAGTGCGTACTATGT
The DNA here is from genome assembly GCF_900636325.1 of Staphylococcus delphini. Classification (NCBI taxonomy): domain Bacteria; kingdom Bacillati; phylum Bacillota; class Bacilli; order Caryophanales; family Staphylococcaceae; genus Staphylococcus; species Staphylococcus delphini. Next base: position 1,229,435 of record NZ_LR134263.1, on the reverse strand, counting down.
TAAAAATGATTGTCAAAGTGATTGTTTCAACGGTCATCTTATTTTTTGTATTCGGACGTAACAATAAAGCTGAGTAATCTCATATCAGTACATCATAAAAAAGGTTGAGTCGTTCACACAAATACCGTGACAACTCAACCTTTTCGTTCATTATTTAATTAAAGCGCATCTAATAGTTATGACCATCTTGATGCTTTTTATCATCTTTGTAAACGTACCAGTTAAAATATTTACCTTCCGTTTTCATATCTTTATAGAAATCCGCCATAATTACCGCGTTACTTTTAGCCCAGTTAATATCTGTAGCATATTGGTGTTCACCAGGATTTTTAGGATTCCAACGCATACTATATAACGTATTTTGGTTTGGGTTAGATAAGTAATGATCATGAATAAACGCTGCACCACCACTAATGGCTTTTTCTGGTGTATCCCAACCTTTTTTCTTCGCATATTCTGCACCGGTTTTAACAGGCGCTTCATCTAATGCACCGACACCATAAAAGTTATAATATTTTTTTCCATCGATTTCCACACCATTGGACAATTCAGAAACGACTGAACCTGTTTCTAACAGCGCATGTGAAATCAAATACACTTCATTAACTTGTTTTTCTTTCGCCGCATTCACAAAATCATCCGTATGTGCTAATAATGTCGGATGGTCTCGTAACATCCGTTTAATTCTATTTTTATCAATACCTTGATACTTTGACAAATCTAAAAATTGATATTTCTGACGCTTATCATCCATAAAAGATGAGCTATCCATCGCTTGACGAATTTCAGAATCTGAAGCGTCACGCCAATTCGTATGGTCTTTATTTGAAACTTGCTGGCTTGTGTAGTTATCAATTTGCTTTTCAGATGCTTGTTTTAACGTCACATCTAACTTTTCAACACGTTCAACTTGGTCAACACTTTTAAAGAATATTTGATCTTCAATCATCTTGAAAAAGAAAAAACCTGCAGCTGCAGCAATCATTAAAGATGCAAGGACAGCAAGGATGGAGCCTTTCTTGTGCTTTCTCATAAACACACCTCTTCAGAATGTTTCATATTGTTACATAATTTAAATTTACTCGCTTGACTTCAAATTTTACCACCTTACACGACTCTGTACAATTGGTTTCATCTCTTGTTACAAATTCATAAAAAAATAGTAATGAATATGTAAACTAATTCATTACTATTTTTCTTCACGGTAGTAATCCATCATAATGAAACTTGCTGCCTGAGAACGATTTTTATAATAATAGCGTGCAAGGTTGATCGTCCCTTCTACATCACCGTCACGATACATCATTTCTTTTGTCATATTATTAATCATAACGAACTCTGAACGATCTCTAATGATGTCCAAATCGTCATTACGCGCAAAAAAATGCTCTAAATTTAAATGTTCGTAATCCATAATACCCTCCTCTATACATTTGTTATGGTCGAAATGTCTTAATTGCGTGCTTATACATCGTTTCATTAAAAAAATAGCGATAAAACGATGTCTCATTCTTGTATTAAACATAAAATAGCACAAAAAGTAAAATGTCACAATCATTTCGCTATGGTATAACTCCATTGACCGGTCAAATCAGAAAAGGAGTGATTGATATCATTTTTGATACACTTTATGCTCAATATTATAAATTCATACATTTTTTACTACATCAGCATCAAATTTCGTATAATTATGATGAATACTTCCAATTGTTGTCGATACGGTTATGGGAACTCTCAATGAAATATGATGCGACTTTTAATCAATCGTTTAAAACGTATATCAATTATCAACTGAAATATTATTTAATCGATTTATTACGCTCGGCACATACGCCATTGACAACGACACCGCTGGATACGTCAGCCAATGAACTGAAAGCCATGTCGTCATCACATTTGTATTTGTTGCTTGAAGATATCGTACGAACTTTAAAACCGGCACATCGCACTTGGTTTCGCTTTTATTTGCAAGGTTATCAGCAAAAAGAGATTCAACAGTTGATGCAAGTATCAGCTACCACGGTTCGTAAATATAAAATTGCCACGTTTCGCCATATCAAACAAGCATTGACACAAGATGATTTAAAGAAAGGATTTTAGCCATGACTGTTACACAACCACAATACGAAAACATACTTTATATTAAATCGTCGGAATCGTTAGCACATCAACTCGTCATTCAACATCTCACACATGAACAACAAAGCCAACTGTCGATGAAACAGTTTATTGATCAACTGGCTTATCAATTTCAAAGAGACGTACGTACACAACAAAAAATTGCGAGCGAAACGTTGAGAGTACATCAAATGATTCCGATATTTTTAAGCAAATCACTGATACTTTGTCCACTCCAATCACAACGCGCAGCCATTCAATATTATATCAATGTCACACATGTCATCGCCGCTTCGTCACATCAACAAGACACACGCATTCATTTTAACAACAACTTGTCACTCATTGTCCCGATGCCTTTAAATCAATTCGTTCGAAAATGGAAAGATGCTTATTTACTCACAGCATTAATGTAACTTTAATTTACTTTATTAAATTTATACAACAACAGTCTTTTGGTGAAAAATGCGTTGACACGTTTCATCAAATAAACCGTCACAATCATTAATACAAGTGCACCGAATAAAACAGCGATCACGGTACCCATCGATAGTGTCACTTGAGGTTGGATAAAGTAATTGACTGCACTTAAACTCAGTAGCAAGCCAGTAATAAATAAACCAAGTAACAAAATATTCGAAACTAGTAAGCCGACTAATGATGTGACTAAATGTCCTGATGAAACGATACGCGTCCCAAAAATTTCATGTTGCAAATAAGCATTCACAAAACGGCGTGGTGTCGCATATTGTTGTTGGATATTTTCAACACGATGCTTTTCAAAATATTGTGTTAACGCATTTTTTTCGCGTCGATTGAGATACCACAACTCTTTTTTCACTTTATACTCAAATACGTCTTTTCGCATAGTAGACTCCTTTATGTCGTTTTACTCCACAAAGCATAGCTAAAATTGAGATGTATTGCAAGCGCCATTCAACTCAAAAAAGCACATGCGTGTGGGTTTTGAAATCTATCATTGACTTGATTTCAGCCCACGCACATGTGCTTTATTTTATACTTGTAAATGATGTCGTTATCGGATTATAAAATGCTAAGACCTGAAGATTTGATGTCTTTAGCGAAACCTTGAACTGTGTCTACAGATAATTCATTGATGTCACGACCGATGTTTGAAACTTTTTTAACAACATCTGAAGGACAAGTAATGATATCTGCACCAATTTCATCAGCTTGGATGACGTTGAATAATTCACGACAGCTTGCCCATAAAAGTTGCACGCCTTCCTTGCTGTGAGTCACTTCAACTGATTCTTTCATTAATGGCATTGGGTCTACACCTGTGTCAGCAATACGACCTGCGAATACTGATACATATGTTTCAACACCAGCAGTTACAGCTTCAGTGATTTCTTTAACTTGTTCAATTGTGTATACAGCTGTAACGTTAAGTTTTACGCCTTTAGCTGATAAGCTTTTGATAAGTGGAATCATTGACTCCCCTTTAGTGTTCACAACAGGGATTTTAACGAAGATGTTTTCACCGAATTGTTGGATGATTTCAGCTTCTTTTTCCATTGTTTCCATGTCGTCGCCGAACACTTCGAATGAGATAGAAGCATCAGGAATCGCTTCAACTGCTTCTTTAGCGAATTCAACGTAATCTTTCACGCCTGCTTTCGCCATTAAGCTTGGGTTTGTCGTAAAACCGTCTACCTCTTTATTTTGATATGCTTTCTTCATTTGTTCGATGTCTGCACCATCAGCAAACACGCGTACTTTTAAATCAGCCATTTAATTGTGCCTCCTTGATATTTTTATCATACTAAAGTTATAACATTTTTTATGTCCTCACTGCCATTTTTACGCTTACAAAATTTTTTAACCAGATGCAAATGAATTCAAAAATGTGATATGATAACAAGCGATACGAAAAGGAGGCATACGATGTCTAAATCTAAGAAATACTTTTACTTATCCGTGTTGTTAATGTTAATCAGTCTCTACTTTAATACGCTTAATCCATTACTTAACGCACACTTCACATCTATTATTAAACTCATTTTTGTATGTAGTGTCGTCAATTGTTTAATATTATTAATCGCCATTCGTTTTGCCGACAAATCTATTAAACATTTACCAGAGCGTCGAAATTGGATCCATAAAGCCTCTAAAATACAACCATTATTACTACTCATCGTATTAGTGTTACATCTTCTTGCTTCACTTTACACATTTGGCATCATTTAAAATACAGAAATTTGAAGAGAAATGGTGATATTTTGAAGTATATTTTAATCTTTTTAGGTGGCTGCATAGGTGCACTATTGAGATGGCAAACGAGCTTCATAACAATTGGATACCATTTACCGATAGGCACCTTCATTGCAAATTTGTCAGGTGCCTTTTTAATGGGCTATCTCACAGTACGCCTTCATCAATGGAACACAGGCCATCCGAAACTTAAACAAGGGCTCACAACAGGTTTTTTAGGTGCATTAACGACATTTTCCACTTTTCAATTAGAACTTGTCACACTCGCACAGCAGTTAGACTGGTTCACTTTAATCATATATGGATTGTGCAGCTATTGTGGCGGCCTCATCTGTTGTTTTTTAGGCTACAAATTAGGGGGTGTGCGCGCATGAATATATTTTTAGTGGCATTGGGCGGTGGCATCGGAGCTGTATTACGTGCCCTCATTAGTGTGACCACATCACGTTATATGAACACGTCATTTCCTATCGCGACGTTGGTTGTCAATCTTATCGGTTCGTTTTGTATTGGCTATTTCAATCACTTCACTTTGTTATCACCTGAATTAAAACTGTTGATCATCACAGGTTTACTCGGTGGTTTTACTACATTTTCAACATTAACTTTGGAACTCTTTCAAATGTTGCATTCAAAAATGTGGGGCCGATTCATTGGGTATAGCACATGCCAATATATCGGCTGTTTTGTACTCTGCTTCATCGGCATGCAGTTGTAGAAACTTAAAACCTTATGTATAAATGGAAAGGAGCTAGGACATAAAAATTTTTGATGCTATTGATGCAATATTTTTGTTAAACTTGCCCTCCCTATGATTTGTGGCTTTAGATTGCCTTCACGGCTTCGCGTTCTTCCTAGGGGCTGGCCCTACAACTAAATTCGGCTTGATTATAGTGTACATTTCGTGGTAGCCGAATTGGATTTTCCGGACCAGCTGATCCCTCAGGAGTCTCAGCCCTCTGGACAATCTTATATGAAATACAGCGAAACTGAGGGCAAGTTTATGAAATCAAGAAAACAATAGCATCAATTTTTATCCCATTAGCCATCATTTTCCGACTGTTCTAAAGTCATTAATGAACCATCAACCTATGAATGGATTGAGGCTTAATTTTTTCAAGCCCCATCCCTCGGTATACACAACAAAATATAGTAAAGGAGCTGAGGAATCTTAATGTCTCAGCTCCTTATCCTACGATTTGTCAAGGGCGTGTTAATTAAAAATGACATTACTGAACTAAACCGTCCAATTTTTACTTTTTTGAATAAGGTGTTATGATGTATATGATTATATGGTTTCGTTAGTGTGGTGCTTTCTGATAATCATATAATTTATCATTGACTATCAAGTAGTGAATGGTCTTTAATAAGCGATTGATACTCGCTATTACGGCAGTCTTGTGGGGTTTCCCATGAGGCTGCTCTCTTAATTTGTAATAATAATCCACAATATGGCTTTGATAATGATTTCTTCCCCTAATAATGTTCATAATGATTAAGTACAATAAACGTCTTGCTTTTTTATTTCCTCTTTTGTTGATCGTATCCCTACTTTTTGAAGTTCCTGATTGATACCGTTTAATATCAATACCTACAAATGCATTCAATTGTTTATTTGTTTTAAAATTTCTAATATCACCAAGCTCCCCAATAAGCAATGCAGCTGTGAGTTCTCCGATGCCAGGAATTGAAATAATGTTTTCAAACTCAGTCGTATTTTTTGCTAGATCAATCATTTCCTGATCAAATACTTTCTTTTCTTCTATCGCAATAAGCAGTTTGTCACATAGGTATTGGACTTTTTTTATGAGAAAAGAAGACTTGTCCACATTCGGAAAAGTATTATTCTTGATCTCAATTAATTTTTGGACATACTTGTGAGCTTTATTAACTGAAATGCCTTTATCAGTTGAATGAAGCACTTTTTCGACTAATTCATCATCAGACAACATGCTTACATAATCAGGATGAGGGAATGTTTTAGCTATATTTAATGCGATTTTTGAATATCTGTTAGTAAATAACTTTTCTAACCCTGGAAATGTTTGATGTAGTGTTTCGACTAACTCAACTTTGAGACGATTTTGGTTCGTCTCCATTTCTAAGTGAAAGCGTGCACGTTCTCTCAGTTCAAAGTATATCTCTTCGGACTGACGTTGTACCTTTGAATCTTTCATTCTAAAGGCAAGAAGTGCAAGTTTATGTGCGTCTGATTTATCTGTTTTCCATGATCTTAATGAACTCATTTTGAACTTGGCTTCTAGGGGATTCATTTCTAAGTAATCTATTTTGTGAACTGTACAGAAGCGTTTCATGCCCCTTGAATAAATACCTGTTGATTCAAAGAGGATAAATAGGGAATCAAGATGCTTGATATAATTTTCAAGATGACGATAGCCATTTTGATTATTTTGAATGACCAATTCTTTAACCAAAACTTCATCCTTATAATGTGCGACCACACTTTCTGACTTACTTACATCAATGCCTAAACAGTTGATAAAAATCATACCTTTCTTTATTGAATTGAGAAGATTTTAACTTTACTTAGCCTTTTTCATTTCATTTTCCTATACACGGTTTCTAGAACCCAACATACTTCAATCGAATTTCAAAAGGAGAGTAAAGCTGATCAGTTTATTTTACGGATTCAAAGATCCACGGAGCTGCTCGATCTACTTCTCTCTACAACTATAAAAAATAGCTGTGAAGAAATCTATCGTCATAAATTTCTTCACAGCTAATCTTAGTATGTTTAATATATCAAAAATTAATATTGACGAAAAAATGTCGACCATTACTTTCCATCAAAATGTAATGGATCAGGGCCAATGCGACGATCTTCATTCAATCCATCTAAAGCTTCCATTTGGCCCAGCGATAATTCAAAGTCAAATACGTTTAAATTCTCTTCAATACGACTTGGTGTGATTGACTTCGGAATTGTCACAACACCATGTTGCACGTTCCAACGAATAATCACTTGTGCTGGTGACTTACCGACTTCAGCAGCCACTTGCTTCACAGTATCATCTTCTAAAATTTGTGCGTTCATTAATGGTGACCAAGATTCCATATGGATATTTTGCGCTTCTAAATATACGCGTAAACGTTTTTGCGTTAAATATGGGTGGAATTCCACTTGGTTAATGACCGGTTTAATCCGTGAAGTTGCTAATAACTTATCCAAATGTTCTACATTAAAGTTACTTACACCGATATTTTTCACTTTTTGATCGTGATATAGATCTTCCATCCCTTTCCACGTATCAATCATGACATCTTCATCTAAACCTGGCCAATGCACTAAATACAAATCTAAGTAGTCGAGTCCTAGGCGGTCTAATGAAGCCTGATAAGCCGCTGCAACATTTTCACGACCGTAATCAGATAACCATAATTTTGACGTAATAAACAAATCTTCGCGCGTTAAATCCGTTTCCGCTAAAGCTTCGCGAATCCCCTCGCCCACTTTTTCTTCATTTTGGTAAATCATCGCAGTATCAATACTACGGTAACCACTTTTAATCGCATGTTTAACCGCTTCTTTTGCAGTATCATTGTTTTCAACTCGAAAGACGCCTAAACCCACTTGCGGCATTTGATTGCCATTGTAAAATGTTACATGTTTCATATGTCATCGCTCCTTTGTAATCTAACCCTATCGTATCGAATCGTGGCGTTATTGCGCAATCAATACAACCTAAAATATAGAATATCACCCACCCAAACAAAATAAAAAGAGCCGGAGATCACACTCCAGCCCTAAGGATATTTAATTAAATGATTCAATTTCGTCCATAATATTTTGTAAATCGTTCACATCATACTGAATACGTCCGTGGAACACAAAGCGATTGAAAAACTCATTCAACTGTTCCGGACCTACCAATACTTTTGTAACACCTTGTGACGCATAATTTGAAATTGTGACATCATCTTCATGACGCGGATTGAAATATAAAATCGGTGTTGGTGTATATTTCAAATCCAACTCGTGTTGTAACTTCACAGCTAACGCTTCCACATGCGCTAAACGGTTTGTGTAATCTACCACTGACAATGCATTGTGAGATGCGTCGCTTTGATCTAACACAACGGTTTGCGGCGATTGTGGGCTTAAGTTCAACGTTTTAAACACTTGTTCCATCATTGGATTGTCAGAAAACTGCTGTTGACTGATGCCTTGATAAACATGCCCTTTTAACAATTCTGAATCAATTACATAAAGGCCTGTGCGTGTTAAAACGAGATGACTGACACGTGTAATGTCTTCTAAATCATTCGTCGGTAAAAAGATATTCGCCATGATATGCATATCTTCTGGACGGATTCTCTTTTCTTTGACTAAACGCTCACGAATGCCAAGTAAACGCATATCTGTCACGTATTCACTATGATTTTTAGAGAATAGTTTCAGTGCATCGATTTCTCTGTTTTTAGAAGATACCATTGTTTCGTATTCTTCTTTATGACGTGTTTCAGCTTTTTTCTTGTCGATGCGGACTTTTTCAAGTTCTTCTTGATGTTCGTGTGTTAATTTATCTTGTTTTGTTTGATATTGATTCGCATAAGTTTCTTTCGCCTTCTTTTTGCTTTTCAATGCCACTAAGAACAAAATAAAGAATAATGCTGCTACAACAATCGCAGCAATGAGGCCGATTTCCATTGGACCAAATTGTGTCATGAGCAATACCTTCCTTTATCACTTTTCTACAGTTATTTCTATTATATTAAATAACTATAAAATTAGCGATAGTTATCATCAAGAAATTTATTTTAATGTCTTCACTGTTTCTTGTAAAACTTCAATTTTATCTGTACGTTCCCATGGCAATTGTACATCGTTACGACCAAAGTGACCGTACGCCGCAGTTTGTTTATAAATTGGCTTTTGTAAATCTAACATTTGAATAATACCTGCTGGGCGTAAATCAAAGTTTTGTCTTACCGCTTCGATTAACACATTTTCGCTTACTTTACCTGTACCAAATGTATCAATAGCAATCGAAACAGGTTGTGCTACTCCAATCGCATAAGCCAATTGAACTTCACATTTGTCAGCGAAGTGAGCTGCTACAATGTTTTTAGCCACATAACGTGCCGCATACGCAGCTGAACGGTCTACTTTTGTCGGATCCTTACCAGAGAATGCACCGCCACCATGACGTGCATAGCCACCATACGTGTCGACTATAATTTTACGACCCGTTAGACCTGCGTCCCCTTGTGGCCCACCAATGACGAAACGACCTGTAGGATTAATGAAAAATTTTGTTTCTTCATCTAACAGTTGTTCATCTACAGTTGGATAAATGACAAATGTTTTAATGTCATTTTGGATTTTTTCAAGTTCAATTTCTTCATGATGCTGCGTTGATATCACTATCGTATCAATGCGTTTCGGTTGATTGTTTTCATCATATTCCACAGTCACTTGGACTTTTCCATCTGGACGTAAATAATCTAAAGTACCGTTTTTACGTACTTCTGATAAACGTTTCGACAATTTATGTGACAAGTCAATCGGTAATGGCATGAATGTGTCTGTTTCATTCGTCGCGAAACCAAACATTAAGCCTTGGTCACCGGCACCTGTGTTTAATACTTCTTCGTTTCCTGCTTCACGGTATTCTAACGCACGGTCGACCCCTTGTGCAATGTCAGGTGATTGTTCATCAATCGCTGTTAACACTGACATCGTTTTGTAGTCATAGCCGTATTTTGCACGTGTATAACCAATTTCTTTGACAGTTTCACGAACGACTTTTGGAATATCAACATAAGTTGACGTCGTAATTTCACCAACGATTAAAGCCATCCCTGTCGTAACCGTCGTCTCACAAGCTACACGCGCATTCGGATCTCCTTTTAAAATTTCATCTAAAATTGCATCTGAAATTTGGTCTGCAATTTTATCTGGATGACCTTCAGTAACTGATTCTGAAGTGAATAAACGTCTGTTATATGTCATAGTAAACTCCTTTTTATTATGTATTACGAACATTCTCTATCTGAGCTCAATAAAAAAGAGCCTTTCAACACTATAAAATAGAGTGAAGGCTCTAACGTCCATTCGCTCTTATCGTTCAGACAAGTATTGTGTCTGCAAACGGTTTGGCACCTTTCTTCGTTAAAAGAGGTTGCTGGGTTTCATTGGGTCCATGTCCCTCCACCACTCAGGATAAGAGAATCCGTTAAAATCATATTACAAAACTTTATGGGTGATGTCAATTTCATCTTACTGGTCTTTTCAAAATGATGTTAGAAATACCTTTGTCATTTACATTTATTTTTCTACTTTGGTGTAACATTACTTTACTTTCTTTATTTTATCTTAATTTTTTTCTTAATTGAGTAGGGATTATTTAACGAATATGTTATACTCTTGAATTGTAAAGGCTTACATTGCCGAAATTACTTTGGAGGGATATTATCATGTCATTCGACAAACATGCGATTGAAACAGTAGCTAACAAGCCGAGTTCACATTTTCAACTCACAACGACTGAATTGTACAACAAAATTTTAAAAAGAAATGAAGCCGAACTGACAGAATTAGGTGCAATCAACGCAAAAACCGGAGAATATACGGGGCGTTCTCCAAAAGATAAATTTATTGTTGATAATCCGCAAGTTAAAGACGATATCGATTGGGGAGCGATTAACCAACCGATTTCAGAAGAGAAATTCTTGAATCTTTATAATAAAGTTGTGAAGTACTTAGACGAAAGAGACGAATTGTTCGTATTCAATGGCTATGCAGGTAGCGACCAAGAATCACAACTAAAACTCACAGTCATCAACGAATTTGCATGGCATAATCTATTTGCTCAAAACTTATTTATTAAGCCAACTTCAAAAGAAGAAGCATCCAAAATTAAAGCGGATTTTACCATTATTTCTGCACCGCGATTTAAAGCTGATCCTGAAGTAGACGGCACACGTTCTGAAACATTTGTCATCATTTCATTCAAACATAAAATCATTTTAATCGGTGGTACAGAATACGCTGGAGAAATGAAAAAATCCGTGTTCTCTATCATGAACTATTTATTGCCACAACAAGGTATTATGAGTATGCACTGCTCTGCTAATGTAGGAAATAAAGGAGACGTCGCATTATTCTTCGGCCTTTCTGGTACAGGTAAAACGACACTTTCAGCGGATCCAAATCGTAAATTAATCGGTGATGATGAGCACGGTTGGAATGAAAATGGTGTCTTTAATATCGAAGGCGGTTGCTATGCGAAAGCCATTAATCTTTCAGCTGAAAAAGAACCACAAATTTTTGACGCCATCCGTTATGGTACTGTGCTCGAAAACTTAGTCGTTGATACGCACGGTCACATTGATTTTGATGACAACAAATATACTGAAAATACACGTGCCGCATATCCGATCAACTATATTGATAACATTGTGTTACCTTCCAAAGCATCACATCCAAATACGATTATTTTCTTAACAGCAGATGCGTTCGGCGTACTGCCACCGATTTCAAAATTAGATAAAGACCAAGCGATGTATCATTTCTTAAGTGGTTTTACATCTAAGTTAGCAGGTACAGAACGTGGTATTACAGAGCCACAACCATCATTCTCAACATGTTTTGGTGCACCATTCTTACCATTACGTGCAGAAGTCTACGCTGAATTGTTAGGAGACTTAATCGACAAACACGATGTAGATGTATATCTTGTCAACACAGGTTGGACAGGTGGCCAATATGGCGTCGGTAACCGCATCCAATTAAAATACACACGTAAAATGGTCAATGACGCAATTAACGGTAAATTAAAAACAGCTACATTTGAAAAAGACGACATTTTCGGTTTATCGATTCCAACTGAAATTGAAGATGTCCCAACAACGATTTTACAACCTAAAAATGCGTGGACAGATCCAGCTGCATACGAAGAACAAGCACAAAACCTTGTCAGTCGCTTTAAAGAAAACTTCAAAAAATTTGGCGAAGAAGCACAACAATTAGAAGAAGCTGGTGGATTTAAAGGTTAATCAATAAAATAGCATGAAAAAAAGTAGTGTTCATTTCTTGTTCAACAAGAGATGACACTACTTTTTATTTGGTTGAAACTGAGCTGTTTTAGTACCTATCTATTCTTATGAAGCACTGACGCGACCTAGAATATCACATACCCCCCTTTTTATTACATCAAATCGTAGCAATGTACTTAAATCATTCTAAAACCAATAAAAGTGCCAAAAAAAGTTGTGATTGATATCCGACTTGTAATATTGCCAAACAACTGTAAATCCATACATTTCCTTATGCTTTTTATTCCATTTAAAATAATAAGGTATTTTCATAGCAATTGCTTTTACATCACTTTTTACACATTCTGTAACTCGTGCCGCTATTCCCAATTCATATTTTCCTATTTGCCAACGAGCACCGTCATTTATATTGTCTCCAAATCGGTCAATGTATCTGGCTTTTCTAATATTGACATCTGTACAAATTTTGAGGTGTTGAAAATCCTCAAATTCATGACTGTAAGGTTTTATCTGGTAAACACCTTCAACAAAAAGTATCGTATTTCGTTTCGGATATATAGCATTAATAGACATTTGAATGGGCTGATTATTTAACTCTAACCAAAAATGCCCTAAAGGTGTTTTTAGAACATCATAAGGGTCTTTGGGATCTACTAAATTTTTTTTACTCGAAAGATCACATACCCTTCCCTTTTCAAGTAATTCATTTAATGTTTCCGATACTTCATCAGCAAGACTCGGTAACTTTTGCAAAACTGACTTCACTTTATTAAGAGAAATTGGTGGTTGGTGAGCTGGACTTTTAAAAGCTTTAATCACTTGTGCTTCTCTTTCAATGTCATTTTTACCTACAGGGACTAAAACCCATTCCCAAGGAGAAAGATTTTGTTCTGGATTATAATACGTATAAACCTTTTTATATGGAGAAAATCTAACATGACAAAATGGTAATAGCTTATTGGGCTTCCATAATAACTCCGGCTCAAGTGGTCGTTTCTCAAAACCAACATCATTAGTTAACCAAATATTACATGTCGGACAACAATATGCATCAAAATCAAAGAAATAGCATGCACTTACTCCACAAGTATGACAATTTTTACTTTGATCTATCCAACCATCTAATTCCACACCATTGATTATAATTTTGTCATTTTTTTCATAAAGATTGATTTTTAGGCCCTCATTAAATTGAGTCAACCAATCACCAAATGGCATACCATTTATATTGTCAATCACCACTTCTGGCCATCGTTCTTTCAACGACTTCCCATTAAAAATTTTTGAATTAAACATTTCTTCAATATTTTCAAACGCTTTTAATTCTGAATAGCCTGAAAATAATTCTGAATAAGCGATTTCTCCCCAATTCATACAGCCGATAAAACAGCAAATATCATTATTATCGCTTTTAAATGAAAAAGCTAAATTATCAAGTTTTAAACCATTATTCAATAAATTTAAAAAATACTCTAGGTTAACTCGTTGAATTTCTAAATAAGAATCCTCTTTAGATCTAATTGGAACTCTTAAACTTAATGCGCCAAATTTAAAACTATAATAGCCTTCAGCAAATTGAAACTTTATTCTGTTATCATCTAATATCAATTCAGTCAAAGGCTGTGCGAAGAAGTCGTCTATCATTTGAGTAGAAGAACCACTTTCATATAGAGTCAATTCCCACACTAAGGTAACATCACTCTTTTCATTTAAATTGAATCGCGGAGACTCAATTGTAATAATACTTTTTGATTTTTTAATGTCCCAAAAAGTCGTTCCAATCCAGTAATTACGAAAACCATCCACTGTTTTCAAATAAGTTCTAAGCGTATCCATATCATGAATATAACGCTTTTGTTCTCTTCTCATCATAACCTCCAAGCAGACTCATATCGACATCAAAACGATGCGAGACAATGCGAAATTGGCGATACGCACTGAGTCATCGCACGCAATGTGTAATGAAGCGACTCGCAATATCAATCCACTTCTAAATAATATTTTACTCAATACTATTATAACAAGGTCAATGCTGTTATCAAACATGAATCTTAAATTATAATGTATGTATTTATACTTTTTAACCTTTGTAACGCAAAAATAAAACGTCATATGCATGCCCTTTTCAAATGAGCGTAGATTTCTAACGTTCATTTCGTGACATACACATGACGTGATAATATTTAAAATTTCGTGCCATTTTCAATATCCGTCATCCATTGTTGAATGCGCGTTAACACGAGTTTCATGGCAGGTGGACGTGGCACATGCCCTTCTTTCATTTGATATAACGTGTCATAGTGTGCACCCACTTGTTTGAGATGACGCTCTAAAAAGTACGCTTGATGAATGCCCACTTGCTGATCTAGACCCCCATGTACAATCAAAATAGGCGGTGTATCAGCATCAATATCCTTCAGAGCATTGCGTGCTTCATATGCAGCCAAGTCTTTTTTAGGGTGGCCAATCATTCTTCGGAGCATCCCTCGTAAATCTACACGCTCTTCATACATCAAATGTAAATCGGTCACACCACCCCAAATGATGTAACTGTCCGCTTCAACCGTTTGAAAAGTCAGTAAGCCTTGGATCCCACCACGTGAAAAGCCGACGAGATGGAGTGATGCTTCAGGATAACGCGCTTTCAATATGTCAGCTGCAACCGTCACATCCGCCAAATCTGCACCTGCAAAATCATCGTTCCCTTCACTCCCGTTATTACCACGATAATACGGCGCAAACACCAATGTATCCGGTGTCATAAATTGCAACATTCTCGCAAGACGCACACGACCGACTTGACCTTTGCCGCCACGTAAATACATAACAATCCGTTTCACAGGTTGATACGGTGCGACATTTAAACCTTTCACATGTAACCCATTGACCTCATACGTCCATTCTTCTACTTTGTGACTTTCTAAAAAGACCGGCATTGCTTTACTCTTGATAAAAGCCAAGCTCACTCATCCTTTCGACACATCGTAATATGGCAGGATCCTTTAATAAATAACTTTTATCCGTTTCATCAATCGCCTCTATCGAACGGGTTAAAATAGGCCCCATCGTTTCGTGATAATGCACATCGCGATTTATCGCATTAACACTAACAACATAAACATCTTTTTTAAAACAATCCTGTTCGCCCTGCACTTCATACTGTGCAATATAATAAATATGTTCAGCTATGGCGCCTGTTTCTTCATACAACTCTCGCTTTAATGCTTCTATACTTGATTCTCCTACTTCACGTTTACCACCTGGAAATTCAATGCCGCGCTGTTGATGGTGTGTTAATACCAATTGTTGTTCATAAATGGGTAGCGCTAGCACATGACCCCCATCTTTTTCATCAGCATCATTTTTAAACGTTAAAATGACGGTTTGCTGATTTTCATCTGTAAACTTCACGCCCCATACGCCCTTTCTGTGTTACAATATGATTGATTGAAGGAGGATTGGACTATGAAAACACTATTTATTTACGCGATCCGTTTTTATCAGCGTTTCATTTCGCCACTGACACCGCCTTCGTGTCGTTTTTATCCAACATGTTCCAATTATACATTAGAAGCGATACAAGTTCACGGTGCACTTAAAGGAAGTTGGCTCGGTTTGAAACGCATTTTAAAATGTCATCCGCTTCATAAAGGCGGTTTTGATCCTGTACCGTTAAAAAAATCAACGCATCATCATAACGGTAATAATAAAGACTGATTCACTACGGGCGGTTCGAAATATAACTGTCCGTTGTGCAACCGGCCTGAATTGTTTGTCACATCTTGTTCAAAATAAAACCCTTCCGGCGTCACATCTCCTGCATAATCGCCCCATTGACTCAGCCAAGCTGTAAAATAGCGACTTAACCCACATTCATACATTCCGCCAATAACGACGTGGATCCGATTACTTTGCAACACGTGCATTGCTTCTAACACACGATCTATCCCACCTAAACGAAATGGTTTGAGTACGACGGTTTTGATATCCGGGTTTTGGGTGAGCTGTTCGATTGTTGTAAGACGTGTCGCCTGTTCATCGAGTGCAATCGATGGTAAATGGCTATAATCCTTTTGCACATCTAATGTTTCAAATGGTTCTTCAATAAACGCAAGATACGGTTTTAATCGCTTTAACGTCTTAGTATCGGCTTCAGTTAACGTTTGATTTGCATCCGTCGAAATCGGAATATCCGGATACATCGTCGCTAACATTTTCACTTGATCTAGCATTTGTGATGTCCATTTAATTTTAATCCGCCCAACACCATCGAGTCGCATCATCCGTTGCGTAAAGTCACCATTAATCGTCAGCGTCATTGGCACGTGAAACGATTCGAGGTTGTGAAACATTTGATACAACGCCATCATCACTGTCGCACGAGCAGCCGGGTAAGGATTTAACGTTGCCACACACTGTTGCGCCTCTTCAAATGACTTCAGATCAAGGCCACGTACACCTTCAAACCACACCTTTAAGACATGCATCACATCGTTAATCGTCTCGTGATGATACCAAGCTGTGTCGAACGCATTACATTCACCAAACCATGCTTGCTGCTGATCATTCGTCCATTTCACAAACAGTGTTTTTCGATGGGTCATGGTCACTTTCGGCGTACGAATCGGATGGGTAAATGACGGTTCATAAAGATAAAATTGCATGTCAGTTAATCGCATGGTCATCCCTCATTTAATATCCGTCTTTGAAGTTTTCCAGTACTTGTATAAGGTAGTGCCTTCACAAAATAAATGTGCACAGGTAATTTATATTTCGCTAGACGGGCTTCAAGAAACGCTTCCATATCTGATACCCATTGCTTTGCGACAACATATAAAATCGGACGTTGCCCCCATGCCGAATCCGTAATACTTGTACACATCGCATCAGCAATCAACGGATGTGACTTTGCGACAGACTCAATTTCATATGGATAAATATTCTCTCCGCCACTAATAATCAAATCTTTACGACGATCATAAATCACAACGTCTCCATGTTCATCGACACTCGCAATATCCCCAGTTTTGAAATAACCCTCTTCATCAAACACATGGTTCATATTTTCAGGATACAAATAACCTTGCATCACGTTTCCACCTTTAACATAGAGTTCGCCGTGACCATTAGCGTCTGGAGAAACGACTTTAAGTGCAATGTCCGAACTGGCATGGCCTACTGTATTCGGATTGCGTTGTAACATCATCGGATCCGCAGTTAAAAATTGTGAGCATGTTTCTGTCATCCCAAACGAATTATAAATAGGTAAATGTCGGTCTAACGCTTGACGAATAAACTGTCCGTCGAGTTTTGCGCCACCTAACAGCACTTTCTCCAATTGATAAGGTTGATCCAAACCTTGTTCCATCAGGCGCATTAACGTAATTGGCACTAACGATACGTGGGTAATCCCTTCAGTTCGAAATAGTTCCATCACAGTCTCCGTATTGAATTTTTCGAGTAAAAAGACTGTAAATCCATATTGAACGCTTCTCAATAAAATACTTAATCCCGAAATATGATAAATCGGCAAGACTGCCAACCACTTGGAATCATGAGAGAAACCTAAACTTTCCCGACATGACGCCGCACTCATTCGATGGTTCTCAAACGTCTGTGGTACTGCTTTTTGCGGACCTGTCGTCCCAGATGTAAACATAATCGAAGCAATCTTTTGTGGGTCAAATGTAAACGTGTCGACTGCCATATTTAAATTCGTCGATGGCATTTCAAGATCATCAGATTGTATGACACGGGTAGATGTATTTAATGTTTGTGACGCGGCTGTACTCACAATGACATCGACACCAATCGACGCCATTTGACGATCAATTTCAAATGGTGTTAAACGATTATTGATGAGTGCGATTTCGATATCATACAACCATGCACCGTGAATTAAAACTGCCGCTTCCAATGTATTATCTAAATATAAACCGAGGCGCGTACGTTGTAACTGTTTGAGTTGCGCGCCTTTTAATGTTGCTCGGTCCAATAACGATTGAAATGTGATTGTTGCATTTATCGTCTGGATTGCGATCTTGTTTGGATGCTGTTTGGCTTGTTGAACGAGCCAGTGTTCCATATGTGTCCCCCCAAAAACAAAGATTCATTATATCTATTATAGACCTTATCCTATAAACTTGCATCGTATAAAATTGAGTAATCAAATTGACATAAAAAAACAACGATGCTTCACCACTTGAGTAAAGTCGTTGTTCACAATTAGAATCAAAGTCATTCAGTTGTTCAATGCCAACATTACATTTCCTTTTGCAATCGCATTTTCGTTTCGTATAACTGTTCGATATATTTAAATTTTTCCTCTTTGGACAATTGTTCATTATCAATAATCTGAAATATTTCGGATTTACGTTGTTGCATTGACAAGCGATATTGTTTCAATTGATAAAGTGTCTCATAATCTTTCAAAGTCAAATATTTATGGATATGTATCGTTTGGCAATTCGGATGATTGTAATACGTAGATGTCGTAATACATAAGTCAAAGTTTTGAGACAACAACGTCGCTTCTCGTTCAGAATATGGCCCATGAAAATGTCCAATCGGCAACAAGTCGTTTAATTTCGTATACAAAATACGTTGTTCCACTTTAGAAATATTCGTCACGACGACAATGTCCATATGATGTTCGGGCGTTTGATGTTCAACATATAAGGATTGAATCGCATAAGCAAACTCTGATAAATCCGACACACTTAAAGGTCTTCTAAATTTTTGTCGAAACTGCTGTGTTTGGGCCAGTTGTTCCATAATTTGCGCGGTTAATTTTGACCAATTGTTAATTTCTTTATCCATTGCCCCAGTCACATTACAACGATCTGCATAACCAAAAAACTGTCTGTAATACACGACCTTTACCAGCGTCTGAATCAGCTCGACAAAGACAGCTCTATCATTAAAATGAATTGCGGTTTGACGTTCAAATGCATCAATAAACATCTCACTAATGCACATCAAATCTTTAAAACTTTCACTATCATAATAAAAATCATAATCTTTACTAATACAGAGCAGTTGAATCGCAATAAAATGAATCTCAGTTGCTATCGTCGGCATATGCGTCTTTAATTTGTCGACTAACTGTTGGCTAATATAATATTCTAAACGTTTCTCTATCATTTGACGTTGATGAATTTCCAATGCAATCGGTCGCTCTGAGTGAAAAGTAAGCGTTATAAACAAACAGCGACATAAAATTCGTTTATTTGATAACGATATTTTTTTGTGTAACATATGTTCATACTGATCAAAAGCACGATAAAATTCATATTCAAATGACTGATATTGATGAATGAGACACGCTTCTTGATTAAAGGTCAGCATATTTTCAAATAGCGCATGATAATCTTCAATTTCGATCATTTTAATCATTTCATAAATGACATTGCGTTCAAAATTCACAGCTGTATCGACGTAATAGCCTTGCTTTTTATCATTTAAAAGAGGGATTTGATAGCGCGCCAACCATTTTTTCACTTCATTCAAATCACTAATGACGGTATTTTTGCTCACATCAAAATAGTCTTCAAACGTTTTCACTCTGAGCACTTTTTGACTTAACAAAATGGCGGATGCTATCAAAATAATACGTTCTTCCCTCTTAAAAATGTAATTCGTCGTGGATGCTTTATGATGAAAATATGTTTCAATCACCGTAGACTGCAACGGTTCAATATAAAAGTATCCTTCGTCATCTTTTGATATCGGGGACATGTCTGACAACTTTAAAATGTCGTTCAATTTGTTAATATAGTAATAAATCATACGTCGCGATACACCAATGGCCTTCGCAGTTTGACTCACACTTTTAAACTTTTGTCGCTTTTTAAAGTAATCTAAAAAGCACAACAATTTTTTATCGAAATCAACCATCAGAAACCACACTTCCTTCAATATCATCAGACTTTATATGTGTAAAGGAATGACTTACGTGTTTTATTGACCGTAATAAGCCGTCGCACCATGTTTTCTAAAATAATGTTTGTCTAATAGAAATCCATCTATTGTATTCATATCTTGCTTTAACAATTCAGATTTCATTGCCATTTCAGCAACTTCTTCTAAAATAATCGTATGCTCTACCGCTTTTTTCAAAGATGTACCAAAGATAAATGGACCATGTTGATTCACAATCACTGCTGGAATCGCAACCGGATCAATTTGTCTTTGTTCAAATGTTTCTACGATGACTTTGCCTGTATTCAACTCATAATCCGTCGCTACTTCTGCTTCAGTCAAACTTCTTGTACACGGTACCGGTCCATAAAACGTATCTGCATGTGTCGTGCCATATGCCGGAATATCACGACCCGCTTGTGCATAAGCCACCGCATGTAACGAATGGGTGTGGACGATACTTTGAACATTATCCATCTGTTGATATAAGTAGACATGTGTTGCCAAATCTGACGACGGCTTTAATTGATTATCAAAAGGTTTCCCGTCTAAATCAGTGATCACCATATCTTCAGGTCTCATTTTAGAATACGGCACACCGCTTGGTTTAATACAGATGATGCCTTTGTCACGGTCAATCACACTCACATTTCCCCAAGTCAATTTTACCAAATTATTTTTAGGTAATTGCATATTCGCTTCATAAACATGTTGTTTGATAATTGCATCATTCATGTTGATATGCACCACTCTCTTTTAATTGTTCCATAATAAAAGTTTTAGCTTTTTGAATTTCTGCTAATGGCTCAGCAGCATTTTCTGACCACATTTCAATTAAAAATGGTCCGTGATAATCGATAGCCTCTAGCTCACGAAACGCATTCA
This sequence comes from Staphylococcus delphini, assembly GCF_900636325.1. Lineage (NCBI taxonomy): Bacteria > Bacillati > Bacillota > Bacilli > Caryophanales > Staphylococcaceae > Staphylococcus > Staphylococcus delphini. Next base: position 1,208,258 of record NZ_LR134263.1, on the reverse strand, counting down.
CAAAATCAACACAACCTTCTCCAAAAGGGACATTTTTAAACTGACCTTCGAAAGTTTCCGTCACTGCACGCGTATCTTTCAAATGAACTGCAACAATTTCATGCGCCGCTAATGCTAATTCTTTTTTCACATCGTTTTCAGGCCACGCTGACAAATTCCCGATATCTGGATACACTTTCAATAACGGATGTTGAATTTCGTCTTTAATCGCCATGTATTTCGTTAAACTCGACATAAATGGGTCGTCCATAATTTCGATTGCGAGAATGATTTGCTTTTCCGCAGCTATTTTTAACGCTTCACGTACACCTTCGATAAACAAACGTCTTGAAGATGCTGTTTTCGTCTCATAATACACATCATAGCCTGCTAACTGAATCACACGAATGCCGAGTTGATGTGCCAGTTGAACAGCTTTTTTCATGATAACCATTGCAACTTCACGCTTAGATGCATCAGCTGAACCGAATGGAAAACGGCGGTGGCCACTTAAACACATACTTTGAATCGCAACACCGGTGTCGAGTTGCGCCTTCACAATACTGTTAATTTTATCTTGTCCCCAGTCTAAACGTGCCAACCGGTGATTCGTTTCATCAATCGACAACTCAAAAAATTGAAATCCCAAATCCGCAGCCATTTTTAATTGGTCTTCAATGTCGACTTGATTGGGCAATGCTTTTTCATATATGCCTAAATACACCATTATCCAAACACCCTTTGAATTTCCGCTTTAAAGTCTAAAGCCGCTTGGTGTGGTGAGTCTGCTTCTCTTAAACTACGACCTGCTATAAAGGCATACACATCTAAACCTTTAAACTTTTCAATCGTGTCGAGTTCTAATCCACCCGTTACCGAAACTTTAAAGCCCATCTCAATCAGTCGACGAATTTTATCCAAGTCTGCATCCGACCACGAGCCACCTGCTAACAATGCATCTCGACTTTGGTGATAGACAACTTGTTGAATATCATTGTCCAACCATTGTTGTGCTTGTTCAAATGTCCAGTCGCCATATAGTTCAACTTGTAAGTCATCCATCACTTTGCGTGCAGCCACCATAGTCGGTAGCGTTGCGGAACAAATGACCGTCATCCAGTTTGCACCGGCATCTTTACAGTTTTGCGCGACCGTTTTACCTGCATCAGCACATTTCGTATCCGCAAGTATACACTTATCAGGATACAGTGCACGCATCACTTCAATGGCAGCCTTTCCTTCTTGTAAACATAAAATTGTTCCTACTTCTACAACATCAACGACATCACCAAGTTGTTGAATGGTTGTAATTGCATCTGGAATGTTTTGATTATCTAAAGCAATTTGTAATAACGGTAATCCCATTGCTAGACCTCCAATGTTATATATATTGACTCATGTCAGCTTGATCAATAATGGCGAATACCTCTTCAACCGAAGTCGCCGAAGTTAATTTTTCAATAATGTTCTCAATTTCAAAAACCGCAACGATTTGAGGTATCGCAATACTTGTATGAATTTCTGCAGACGTCGCCGCTAGTACGACAAACACTTGTGCAGGCTTGCCATCCGAAAATGGAACCGGCGTATCAAATGTGACTAATGAAAAGGCATTTCTGTTCACACCATCTTCAGGACGTGCATGTGGCATTGCCATCCCTTCCATTAACAAGTAATACGGCCCATAGTGATGCGTACTTTTAATAATGGCATCCACATATTCTAGTTTCACCGCTTCACTTTCAACTAATGGACGCGTGGCGATACGGACAGCTTCTTCCCAAGAGTCCGCATGTTGATTTAACAAAACCGATTTTTCTGTAATTAAGCTTTCTTTAAACGATAACATCATGAATCACCTTTAAATGACAGTTTTTAAGTTCTCTTTAATTTCTTGATCATCCATTAAATTTTCTAAACCGAGCAATTTGCTAGAAGTACGCCCTTCTAACTCGTGAATCAAATGTTTGCTCGCAAATACAACATCGTAACTACTGGCTTGAGATTTCGCTTCACCAACACTGCAATAATCAACAACAAAATCACTCACGTTTAATTCGCGTAAACATTTTTCAATTTTCATCTTAATGACCATCGAACTTCCCATACCATTACCGCAAGCTGCTAAAATTTTTAACATGATATTTCCCTCATTTCTTCATCTTATTCGAATCCTGTATCATATGCTGCTTTATCTTTAGCGCGACGATATTGCAACTGTGGAATGATTAATAAGATAATGACAATCGCCACGTAACCAATCAAACCAAAATGTTGCATCAACGCACCGAAACCTGGCCAAATTAATTCAAAGTCGATATTGCCATGCCATCCGCCAAATTTGTACAGTTGGAAAATGACTACAGCAACGGCACCAATCGCCACTTGTAAGACCCCTGAAACAAATGAACAAACCATTGCTGCACGGGTTCCGCCGACTTTATTCGCAAACACTGCAATTGTGGCATTGTCAAAGAACACTGGAACGAATCCGGTAATAATTAACACTGGTGAATGGAACACTAAGAGACCGAGAATCGTTAAGAATTGACCAATCGAACCAAAAATAAAACCAAATAAAATCGCATTTTGAGGTGTAAAGTTATAAGATGCGGCACAGTCAACAGCTGGTAGTGAACCTGGTAAAATTTTGTTAGAAATACCTTGGAAAGACTGTGTTAACTCGGTAACGAACATTCGTACACCCATCATTAAAATAGCCAGATACACTGCAAACGATAACGAACTTGAAACGACATATGTCATAAAAGATAACGTTTCTGGGAACTTTTTAGGATCTAAGTGACGTAAAAAGTCTTCACCGAGGATGAATAAAATCGTACCGAAGAACAAGAGCATTAATGTTCCTGTTGCAACGATATTATCATGGAAAATAGACAACCATTTCGGCAGTTTAATATTGTCCAAGTTCTTCTCTTTATTACCAATCTTAGGCGCAATTTTATCCACTAACCAAATCGCAAACATTTGTTGGTGACCAATCGCAAACCCTGAATGATTCGTCAAGCGTTGTGTTGGACCAACCGTTAAGTTTGAACCTACAGCCCAATATAGCCCCACAATAATACCCACTAAGATCGATCCAACAAAGTTGCGATATTCTGGAAAAGCTAAGAAAATAATCCAAGTCACCGTTGAAGCTTGTTGTACCATAATGTGTCCAGTAATAAATAAGGTTCTAATTTTCGTATATTTACGCAACAATACAACGATAATATTAAGAATAAAACCGACTAATAAAGCAAGCATCGTATAAGACGTTGTTAAACCAATCGATTTCAACGCGCCGTCAACGGCATTCAATCCAAAATACGGATCTATAACCGCTGCTTTCAAACCAAAACGTTCTCCTAATCCTGCCAAGATTGGCCGGAAAGTTACAACTAATCCCCCAGCACCTACTGCTAAAATCATGTAACCCACTGTTGCCTTAATAAAGCCCGCAAAACATTCATAAAGTTTCTTTTTCAATAATGCGTAACCGATGAATACAATAATGCCTATGAAAAATTCTGGTTTAGATAAAATGTTGTTACTAAACCACGTAAACCCATTCATAAATATTTGCATGTGATTCCCTCCTATCATGCATATGGCTTATAAAAATGATGGGAACGGTAAATCAGTATCTGTAGAGAATACATCATCAAAACCACGTGGGTAATGGTACTCTAAATCATCTTTATCTTTCGGAAATACAAATTTACCACCAACTTGCCAAATGTAAGGCTTAAATTGATACTTTAATACTTTGCGTTTAAACTCCCATAGTAATAACAACTCTTTCGGATCAGCTTGGAAATTCGTCCAAATGTCATGATGCACTGGAATGACAACATCTGCTTTTAAACTTTCCGCCATTCTCAGCATGTCGACTGACGTCACTTTATCCGTAATACCTCTTGGATTTTCACCAAATGCACCGATGACGACATTGACATCGTGTTCATTACCGTGTTTCGCAAACGTATTTGAATAATGTGAGTCACCCGCATGGTATAGTGAGCCGCCAGACGTTTTGAATAAGTAGTTCACTGCGATTTCGTCCATATCTACAGGTAACTTTCCTTTCAATGTAACAGAAGGATCTGCTGTCACAAGTGCCGTACGGTCGAACGCTTCCAACACTTGAATTTCAATACTTTTCACTTGAACAGAATCACCCGGCTTAACGACGATACAACGTTCTTCAGGCACACCCCATTTTTTCCACGTATTGACCACTTCTTGAGGACCAATAAATGGGACATCTGCATTCGTATTTTGCATCACTGCAGCCGCTGTATTGATGTCCAGATGATCTGAGTGAATATGCGTCACCACTAATGCATCCACATTTTTAATCTCAAACGGATCAATGACAAAAGGTTGCGCACGTAAATTGGGCTGTAAATTTTGACAACCACTCATTCGTTGCATCTGATGCCCTTTTTTCATTTTGCCAACTTTTTGCGTACGCTTACCCGTGCCACACCACATATCGCACAAAATATTCGTGTTTTCATGAGATTTCAACCAAATACCTGTACAACCTAACCACCACATGGCAAAAGTATTTGCTTCTACAACCTCGTTTTCTATTTCTTCGTTCAACCAAGTGCCCCATTCCGGAAATGTACTTAAAATCCACTTTTCCTTTGTTACTTCATTAATATGATTCAATATTATGCACTCCTTCCAAAGTGTGTAAACGCTTACTTGTTCTCAGTTTATGCTTATTGCGATAAAAGAAAAAGTCCAATATATGTACAAAAAACATGTACATCACTGGACTGTTCAAAATAAATAATTAAATTATACACACATTAAGACTTGACGATACGATTCAATGTTTGAGTCTTTACATCATATTGATAAATATCTGGCATTGTCATATGTTGAAACTGTACATATCCGAAACGTCCACTCGTCAGCTTATGAAAGAGCACCGCAAGTGACGTTCCATGTCCACTGATGACAATTGATTCAGCGCGTTCATGTGACAAAATATCATCCAAACTAGACACCATTCGTTGTTGCACTTGCTTGAGCGACTCTCCACCAGGCAAATAAAAATCAAAGTTGTTCCATTGTTGGATCGCATAGGTATCAAAATCATCAACCCATCGTCCTATCAAACGCTCCCTTAACCCCTCTACCATTTGAATTGGAAGTTGAAAAGTATGGGCAAGAGGTTTCACCGTTTCGATTGTACGCGCATATGGACTTGAATAAATGGCATTCACATTTTCCCCGTCAAACCAATCCACAAGACCTTTTGCTTCTTGTTGACCTTTTTTTGATAAGGGGGCCGCATCAGACTTCACTGTGTGATCCCTCGTCGCGTGTCGTATAAAATAGATTGTTTTTACCATATTCATCCTCCTTTAAAAAAGCTAGCCCTCCCATTACTTCCCTATCATGATACGCTTTAAATGAATCATTCAAAATGAACAATGGAGCTATAGACTTCTACGCATTGTTTTTCAAAATATTATTTGTTAATAAGAAAACTAAAAACATAACAACAAAAATTTTAGTCTTAGATAATGTTGTAGTCAAACGTGGGTAATACTAAGAGTTAATAAACAGTTAATATTATTGAAAACAATTCATTAGATTTAAAAAACGAACTTTATACTATAGTTTCAAAATATATGTTCGTTGTTTTTTTGCTCATAATGTTTTTTACAATGCTCACATATTGATAATAGCGCATTTTGGTTTGACCTTCAAAATGCTTTTGATTATCAATGAACGTGTTTTCAGAAAAAAATGTACAAATTGTACCTATTTCAACATAGTTTTCTCCGTTCTTTTTTTAATAAATAGTTAATTTTAAATCCTCAAAAAATATATTATTATGTAATTGCATCGAAAGTATATATAGAAAGAAAGTGGTTCTTATGGTAAAAAACAAATTATTAGCCGCAACACTCTCTATAAGCTTAGTTCTTCCACTGATGACCCCATACAGTGAAGAAGCCAAAGCCGCAAACACTATAGAAGAGATCGGCGAAGGAGCGCAAATCATTAAAAGAACAGAGGATGTGACTAGTAGAAAATGGGGTGCAACTCAAAACATTCAATTTGACTTTGTTAAAGATCCAAAATATAACAAAGATGCATTAATTATTAAAATGCAAGGATTTATTCAATCGAGAACAGCATTTACTGATGTTAAAGGAAAAGGATATGAAGCTACAAAACGAATGATTTGGCCTTTCCAATATAACATTGCTTTAAAAACAAACGATCCAAATGTTGCTTTAATTAATTATCTGCCTAAAAATAAAATTGAATCAGTAGATGTCAGTCAAACACTAGGCTATAACATTGGTGGTAATTTCAATAATTCACCATCAATTAGTGGTAAAGGTGCATTTAATTATTTAAAGAAAATCAGCTATAACCAACAAAACTATGTGAGTGAAGTCGCTCAGCAAAACTCCAAAAATATTAAATGGGAAGTTAAGGCAAATTCATTTAATACAGAAAATGGGCAATTATCTGCATATGCGACACACTTATTTGTAAGAAGTCCTATTGGTCCAAATGCAAGAGACTTTTTTGAACCTGAAAGTAACCTACCACCTTTAATTCAAAGTGGGTTTAATCCATCGTTCATAGCTACTGTATCTCACGAAAAAGATTCAGGAGACACAAGTGAATTCGAAATTGCATATGGCAGAAATATTGATATTACTTATGCAACATTCTTCCCGAGAACAGGAATCTTTGCTGAAAGACGTCATAATGCATTTGTGAATAGAAACCTTGTCACAAAATATGAGATTAACTGGAAAACACATGAAATTAAAGTAAAGGGGCATAATTAAAATGAAAATGAACAAATTTATTAAAGCCGCTACGGCAACATCTGTGGCATTTATGTTATTTTCTAATTCTGCTTATGCTGACAGTACTATTACGCCTGTATCTGAAAAAAAATTAGACGATAAAATCACTTTATATAAGACTACCGCTACCGCAGACTCAGATAAATTAAATATTTCTCAACTTTTAACATTTAACTTTATTGAAGATAAAACTTATGATAAAGATACACTAATACTTAAAGCTGCGGGGAATATTAACTCGGGGTATAAAGCCCCTAACCATAGTGATACGATTTTTTCAAGCTTCTATTGGGGGGCTAAATATAATATCCTAATCAGTACACAATCTAATGACACGGTCAATGTTGTGGATTACGCACCTAAAAATCAAAATGAGGCGTTCCAGGTTCAAAATACTTTGGGTTACTCTTTTGGCGGAGATATTAGTATCTCAAATGGTTTGTCAGGTGGAATAAATGGATCTGAATCTTTTTCAGAAACAATTAATTATAAACAAGAAAGTTACCGAACAACGATTGATAGAAGAACAAGCAACAAAACAGTGGGTTGGGGAGTTGAAGCAAATAAAATCATGAACGCTGGTTGGGGCCCTTATGGTCGTGATAGCTACCATGAAATTTATGGCAATGAATTATTCTTAGGAGGCAGACAAAGTAAGCTCAACGCCGGCCAAAACTTCTTGCCAACAAATGAGATGCCAATCTTATCAAGAGGTAATTTCAACCCTGAATTTTTAGGTGTATTGTCACATAAACCTAAAGGTAATAACATTTCAAAAATCAAAGTAATTTATCAAAGAGAAATGGATGAATACACAAATTATTGGAATGGTTTCCATTGGACAGGTGCGAACTATAAAAATCAAAACAATGCTACATTTTCATCAATTTACGAGATCAATTGGGATCAACATACAGTTAAACTCATCAAAACGCAATCTGATGAGAAAATTCCTTCAAGCTAATCATTTGATTAAACAGTAATGAGATGTATGTATATCATTAACTATTCCTTATACTCCTAGAAATAAATTTAGTTTTTCAAAAATGCTGGTTCCTGATTAGTCAAATATTCATTTGAAAATACTTTTTGAAATGCACCCTAAAAGTGAGACCGCGGTTTTCACTTTATAGGGTGTATTTTTTTAATGATACTTAAAACTCATTCCACTTTTTCTAAAATCCGTGTCTTATCAACATCTTTGATGACTTCTAAATTTTTGATTTTCCCTTTACTTTTTATTTCTTCTCCTTTTGTTTTTGCTATTGTATTAATTCATAACTGTATATTAAATCATCAAATTCATCATTACTTAATTCATCAACTAGCTGCTTCATTTCTGCTTCACCCGAGATGTAAACTCCAACAACATTTTTTGAAGTTTCTTCCTTATATCTTCCTCTAGAAAATAGTATGAAAAAGGTGCGCTTAAAAAATAAACACACCCTACTAATGAATTGGCTGTTTTATAAGTCTATCCAATTCTTTTTTATCCATCTGGCTATTTCTTCTTCCTCCAATCTTTCTATCGCTACATTAACAGTAAACTCAGTAGCTTCATTGTTATCCACATTTATCCATTTACCATTATCATCAAGAAAGATTTGTAAAGCAGCAAAAGCTGTTCTTTTATTAGCGTTTTGAAATACATGTTTCATAACTAAATTTCTAAATAAGTTGGCTGCTTTCAATTCTAATGTTGGGTAAAGTGCTTCTCCAAAGACTTCTTGCTTGGGACTTTCTACAGTCATATTCAGAGCTGTTGGTTGAATCACACCAACTGGCTCATTAGGTGAGTATATTTCAATAATATGAGTGTTTAGTAAAATTAAATCTTTCTCTGTTAAATACTTGGTCATCGCTGAACCAAATTTTTCATAGTTTTATCATATTGAGCAAATACTTTGTTTGCTTTAGCAATAACTTCTTTCTCTCTATCGACATATTTTTCTAACTCAATATTGCCATTCTCATTAATTTTAATGCTTACTTCTTCACCCACATTAATCTCAGCTTTTTCTAACAACGATTTAGGTATGCTTAAAGTTGCACTATTACCTACTTTTCTCACTTTTCTTTTTAAATCTTTCTCAATCATAGCCATAAGAATAACCTTCTTTCTTATATATTTCCTGTTACAATAATCATATACACGTATACACGTATATGTCAAATAGAAGGTTGTTATACTCTCAGGTTTCTTTTCTTCTTAATAATCTTGTTTTATCTTCCTCATTCTTAACACTATATTAGTCTAGCATCAATGCGACTCTTTTTTCCTTATATTTACAATATTAGTTATTTTATATATATTTATATTCCACTCGATTTTAGCATGTGACAGAGCACTTCATAATTTATTAATATAAATCTAACCTAAATAAACAGGCATACTTAAAAAGAAGCACACCTGTTTATAATTATTTACTTCAGGTATTTACATCTTGCGTAAGCAACGGCAAAAAGAACAGCTGCGTTTTTCGCTTTATTACGATATTTTTTACTATACTTCTCATTTCTAGCAATTTTTGCTGTTTTTTTAATGAACGGTTTATCACACTTGCACTTGCCCCAACCATATTTTTCATAACATTCATCGTGTGCCTTACAAGCTGCATCTAACTTATCTATTGGTTTTCCACCATTATTACCTTTTCCGCAATAGTTGCCATGGTACATCTTGAACTTTATTCTCAAATATTTGTCTCTAGGTCTTTCTCCAAGCTCATTTTTTGTTTCACTGAAGGCTCTGATTTCTGCTTTATCATTTTCGCTTAAATTATCTTTTTGCATTTTTCCTCGTTCGCAACAAAAAATCCTTCATCGGAAGATATGTAAGAATTATAATAATTACCTAATTTAGCTAATTCTTCAATTTCTTTGTCAATCGGTAACTCCTCGGCGTTTACAGTGTCCGTTACCATAGACATGTTAAATAATATAATTAAAGCAATCACAGTTAACAAGTCTTTTTCATAAACAACCTCCTCTTTATTTTGGTGGTATTCCAAAAAATAAGTAAAAAAATACTAATGGCATTACAACTACCAAACTCACAAGTGACAAAATAGCGCTAATAATCCACGTTTTTAAATTTTCTTTATTGAGCGCACACAATAAAAGAGAAGCAATTAATAAAGCTACTGTTGAATACCCGTAAATATTCAAAATATCCCCACCGTCATAATTTAAAAAATTGAGAGGCATCAAAATGAATATTATCAAAAATGCATTGTTGATAATATGGCATGTGTACATCAACGCACTCAAACTTTTCAACACCTTTCATAAAATTTGTGTGTTTTGCTACTTCCTCAAAATTGTAAACAATATATCATTTTTGTATTACAATCCTAAAATAAGTTTATCAATATCATACAAATAATTCGACATATTCTCGAAAAAATATTTATATTCTTTAATAAAAAATATATGAAAATAACCCATTAACTCATTTTCTGTAATGACTCATAACAATGTTTTAACAATTGGTACATTGTTGCATTACTGTATACTAATATATAAAACATATTCTCTTACCCAACGAGAACAAATGTTCTACAATGTGTGTAAGGTGACAAAATGATTGATAAAAACTTACCTGAAGAATATCAGCATATAACTGATTATCGTAAAATACCCTCGAGTAAATCAAGCTTATCTGTTGATAATTCTACTTTTCTAGCATTTTTTCGCATTATAATCACCTTCACTATTGAAATATAGTAATGTGCAAAATAAAAAGGTTTATACCACACACCATGAACAACGTAGTAGAGTAGTATAAACCCTGTCAAATCTTTACGGAGAGCAAGAGCTAGTGGATTGCTGAACTGACCCCTGTTTTTAACATTTTTTTGGTCACATAGCGCTTTATTTTTGTAGATATACTTTTGAATTGCAACTCCCCTATTCATTACGCCTAATCAATACTTTTCTGCGACTTAAAACTATACTTTTTATCCTTGTGACTAAATGATACAAACCTTGTGACTAAATTCGCGGTTTTTATGACTGCCATTAGCCACATTGTGACCAAAAATTTTAAAAACTAAGTTTAGTATAGTTAAATTTTGTTTTCTATGTATTTAATGAAGTAGTCTCAAACCCTTGATATGACAGCGTTTTGAGATTATATGTAAAAAGAGAGCCGAAAAAGTAGTTTAAACTTTTTCGGCTCATTACGGAGAGCAAGGGATTCGAACCCTCGAGACGCTTGTGGCGCCTACACACTTTCCAGGCGTGCTCCTTCGGCCAACTCGGACAACTCTCCACCTTATAAAATATAAAAAATCAGAAGCGATATTTCACTTCTGATTATATGACCCCTACGGGACTCGAACCCGTGTTACCGCCGTGAAAGGGCGGTGTCTTAACCGCTTGACCAAGGGGCCATGGCTCCACAGGTAGGACTCGAACCTACGACCGATCGGTTAACAGCCGATAGCTCTACCACTGAGCTACTGTGGAATAACAATGGAGCGGGTGATGGGAATCGAACCCACAACATCAGCTTGGAAGGCTGAGGTTTTGCCATTAAACTACACCCGCATGAAAAATAAACGATATAGGCGGTTGATGGGAATCGAACCCACGAATGTCGGAACCACAATCCGATGCGTTAACCACTTCGCCACAACCGCCGTGATTTAAGAAGTGGTTCAGGACGGAATCGAACCGCCGACACAAGGATTTTCAGTCCTTTGCTCTACCGACTGAGCTACTGAACCATTTTAATAATGGCGGTCCCGACGGGAATCGAACCCGCGATCTCCTGCGTGACAGGCAGGCGTGTTAAACCGCTCCACTACGGGACCACTTATAAAAATTGCGGGAGGCGGATTTGAACCACCGACCTTCGGGTTATGAGCCCGACGAGCTACCGAACTGCTCCATCCCGCGATAATAGTATTTGTAAATCACTTACTTAATTATCATAACAAACTATCAATCTAATGTCAACAATTTTTTAATTTTTTTAAAATAAAAATTTCTAATTAAAAAAGTTGTGATGACTCCTACGGGACTCGAACCCGTGTTACCGCCGTGAAAGGGCGGTGTCTTAACCGCTTGACCAAGGAGCCAAATCATTAGAACTGTAAAGGACTTTTTAAGTATATATTTAACTATTAAAAACGTCAACATGTTATCATTAAAAATATGTGTAATTTAAATACTTTTTGGCAAAAAAAATACCTAAAGTGATGAATTAACTTCCCTCTTCTCTGTCACACAAGTTAAAATCAGCACTTAAACAACTACAAAAAAAGACTCTCAAGGTGAAAGGAGGACCTTGAGAGTAAATGGAATCTTAAACATGATTAGGAGAATACAAATATTATGTAGAATTGTATCCTACACCTATATTATATTTAGGTTAGCCTAAAAAATCAAGCAAATTACTATATATTTACGAATTCGTCATATTTTAATCGAAGTTTTTTAATATTTTATTTTTCAAAAACAAGAAAGTATCATAGCCATCTTTTTCAATAAAATGGCCCCCCTCTTCTTGTAAATAAAATTTAGCATCAAGTGCCTCACACAGTTCAGCTGTTAACGTATATGGCACGATGTCATCTGTTTTAGAAGCAATCCCAAAACGTTTAATGATCTTATGTTTAAGCTGTTCGAAATCGATATCTTGTTCAATAAAGGCATCCAAAGTTTCTATGCCTTCTAACTTATCTTTGAAGCCAGAAACCATCGCAATGCCCCCTACCTTTGATACATCGATATCGTTTAAAAATTTCAAGGTTGTAATGACGCCCAAACTATGTGCAACGAAAATAGTATCTGCATCGACTTTAGGAATCGTTTGATGCATGTATGTGAGCCATTCTTTGACATTGGGTTCATGTGAATGAGGTAAATTGAGCACTTCTACATCATGTCCCTCAATTTCAAGTGTTTGCTTTAACCATGGAAACCAATGCTTTGATGCATCGGCTTGGTAACCATGCACAATATATAGCTTTGTCACGATACAAAACGCCTTCTTTCTATAGATTCAACACTATTATCATATCATAAATCAATATATCCATTTGAAAACATAAATTTTTAAAAACGTCAAATAATAGAGTGCTATCACAAAACTTTAAAAATTATGTTCAAATTTGAGTTAAGTTATACCGAAAGACCGTCAAATGCTTTTATACATATTAAACAATGTGGTGAGTCACCATCCGCATGAAAATGAAAAAAGCTGCAACATCTCGCAGCTTTTCTTATCATTTATCCAATTCGTGACAACAGTTGTTGGACTGCTGTTTCTGCTTGTCGAATACAGTCTGGCAATCCAACCGCTTCAAACGGTGCACCTGTAATTTGTAAATGTTGATAATTGTCACAAATATGTTGTTGTATCGCTTTAATTCGAGCAATATGACCGACATGATATTGAGGACTTGCACATGGCATTTTATTCACGATTGTAAAGTCAGGTTCGCCGTGAAATGTCATCATTTGTTGTAAGTCGTTTTTGGCGATTGCTACCAGTTCTTCATCTGTTTTTTCATTGACGATGTTATCACCTTGTTTGCCGACATATGCGCGAATAAGTACTTTGCCTTCTGGTGTCGTATGTGGCCATTTTTTAGTAGTCCATGTACACGCAGTAATATCCGTTGTACTCGTTCTCGCAATTACAAATCCTGTACCGTCATACGTATTTTCAATATTGGCTTCATCAAACGCAAAGACAATCGTAGCGACAGACGATGCTTCTAATTCTGAAAAATAATCAAATATCGGATCAGTACTAAACCACTCTCTAAACACTTGATGTGGCGTTGCGACAATAACACCATCATAAAATGTACGCGATTCGTCATTTAACTCAACGAAATAACCTTTTTGTGTGCCAATTAAATCATGCACGGGTGTTTTATAATGAAATGTCACATCATGCGCTTTAAGCCATTGTTCAAGTTTGTTCACAAAGTCATTCAAACCATGTCTGAATTGCTTAAATTGTCCTTGTGGGCCCTGTTGATTGTGCTGTGCCTGTTGTTGCCTTTCTTTTTTGACATGCTGCATCCCTTTAATGATACTGCCGTGTTCTTCCTCTAATGCTTTAAAGTTTGGAAACGTACTCATCAAACTCAATTGATCAATGTCTGTGCCATATATCCCACTGAGTAAAGGTTCAATTAAATTTTCGAGTACCTCATCACCCAAGCGCGTTCTGAAAAATTCTCCTACCGACATGTCTTCGTTTTCCATCTCAATCGGTTTCATCGTTAAGTCTTTTAATGCACGGAACTTCCCCTTCATTGAGATTAGTTTCGTCGACATAAACGGCTTCAAATCTGTTGGAACACCTAGAATTGCGCCACCAGGAATTGGATATAACGTATCATCGGCAAAAATATAAGACTGACCCGTTTCATTCGTCACGATATCATCATCTGTCATCCCTACCGCTTTGGCCACTTCAGTCATTATCGTTTTGCGACCTAAATAAGATTCGGGGCCGAGTTCAATCGTATAGCCATCGCGTTGTACCGTTTTAATTTTGCCACCAGGTCGCTCTGTTGCTTCATAAATCGTTACATTCACATGCGGGTACATTTGTTTAATAAAGTATGCGCTCGATAAACCTGTTATACCCGCACCAATGATTGCTACATTTGTCATGTTTCTCACGCTTTCGGAAAAGTTTTTGTAATTTCACTCACAATTGCACCGATAAACAATGGATGTGTGTCAGGCATAGGTGGGCGATGATAAGTTGCGCCGACTGCATCACAAACCACTTTACACTCGTAATCGTTGTCATATAACACTTCTAAATGTTCTGCAACAAAACCAACTGGTGTATAAATGAAATGTTGGTATCCTTTTTGTTCGAATAAGTCACGCGTTAAATCTTGAACATCAGGCCCTAACCACGGTGTACCTGTGTTACCTTCTGATTGCCAACCCACTGCAACATTTTCAATTACTGACTGTTCTTGAATTAAACGTGCTGTGTCTTCTAATTCAAATGGATATGGGTCATTACTTTCTTTAATCATTTTTTCAGGCAAACTGTGTGCTGATACGACGAGAACTGTTTTGGCGTGTTCTTCTTGTGGAATATTTTCTAAAGTTTCATTCACACGCATCGTCCAGTAATCGATAAATTGTTGCTGTTGATAATAATGTTGAACATGATGCAACTGAATGCCAAACGTATCAGCCTTTTCTTTAGCACGACGATTGTATGATGCTATTGAGAAATTAGAAAAATGCGGTGCTAAAACGACTGTTACTGCTTCTTTAATACCGTCTTCATTCATTTGTGTCACAGCATCTTCAATAAATGGGTGAATATGTTTCAATCCGATATACAACTTGAATTCAACATCTTCATAAGTCTCATTTAGCGCCTTCTGAATTGCTTCTGCTTGACGTTCAGTCGTTCCTGCTAACGGCGACAGCCCCCCAATCGCCTCATAGCGTGAAATGAGATCATTCAACTCTTCTTCAGATGGCTTTCTACCGTGTCTAATGTCGGTATAATACGGTTCGATGTCACTCTTTTTGTAAGGTGTCCCGTATGCCATCACTAATAATCCTATTTGTTTTTTCATCTTTTAATCCATCCTTTATATACTCGATTCTTGCAACTTAACGTTTTGTATAGTCATGTACAAATTGAGCCACACGTTTTAACGTTTCCGGTTTCACTTCAGGAAAGACCCCGTGACCTAAATTGAAAATGTGTCGTCCGTGAGCCATCCCTTGATCTAAAATCGGTTTCAAGCGTGCTTCAATGACTTCCCACGGCGCCAATAAAATACTTGGATCTAAATTGCCTTGTAATGCTTTTGAAACCCCTTTGGCACGTGCTTCATTAATCGATGTACGCCAATCTAGCCCTAAGACATCGATAGGTAAAGCATTCCATGACTCTATTAAATGGCTTGCCCCCACACCAAACATAATGACAGGGACGTTGTATGCTTTAATCCCTGTAATCAGTTTTTTCATACATGGCTTAATATAGTAGTCATAGTCTGGTTGATTCAAAGCCCCTACCCATGAATCAAACACTTGAATGAGCTGTGCACCTGCTTTTACTTGTGCACCAACATAACGAATCGACATGTCTGTCAACACGTCCATTAATTTAAACCATGTCGCTTCATCACTATACATCAGCGCTTTCGTTTGATTGTAGTTTTTAGATGGGCCACCTTCAATCATATAACTCGCTAAAGTAAATGGCGCACCTGTAAAGCCAATCAATGGGACATTTAATTTTTCTTCAGTCAATAATTTGATTGTGTCTAAAACATAAGGGACATCGCGCTCTGGATTGATTTGACCTAATGCTTCCACATCGGACATTTGTCGAATCGGATTAGCAATGACGGGTCCAATGCCAGATTTAATATCAACGTCTACACCGATTGATTTTAATGGTGTCATAATATCTTTATATAATACCGCTGCATCTGTGTCGTATTGTTCAACCGGTAGTGCAGTGACATAAGCACATAATTCTGGTTGATGTGTAATGTCAAAAAGTGAGTATTTTTCTTTTAATTTGCGATATTCTGGTTGCGAACGTCCCGCCTGTCTCATAAACCATACAGGGGTATGAGAGACTGCTTCTCCTTTAATCGCACGCAAAATTGTATCGTTTTTTGTCGTACCCATATGTTCCTCCTTAAACAACGTCATTCTTTATTAATATATCATATCGAGTCCCTCTATCATCAGTATCTGGCTCAAATGTCATAAAAATTTAAAATGTACATATGAATAAAGGATTTCGACCATGATGTCTTCCTATTTTGAAAAGGTTTTCATGCCTTAATCAATGCATATTTAAAGGATATTTGATCAATCATGTGACTTGAATAAGTCGTTCAAAAATAGTCACTTAAGTTAAGGGAGAATTAAGTATTTTTTAGTGGTGATTTAAATGAGAAAAACTTATAATAGAATGAAGCAAGGAGGAACATGCCATGAAATTTTATATCACATACGGTACTTACGGGTATTTAAATCAAATCCAACGTAACAATGAAACACATGATTTATTTATTTTTTCTGGTAACGATCAATCTGTCATGATTGAGGAGACAAATGGAGAGACAATTTTCCAACAACCTAAAAGATTCCGCGTTTTAACACGCTTAGGTTCAATTTCAAGTGATGATTTTCATGCGTTAATATCGATACCAACGACTGAAGATCATAAATATCAGTTAGAAAAGAAACTCGAGAGCTATCTTCCTCACTTAGATGAATATGAGGGTTTCAATACTTACCGATTATTAAAACCTATACAGAGCAATATTTATAAAGTATTTTTAGGATTTTCATCACGTAAAGCTTATGAAGACTACAAAAAATCTTCGGCATTCCGTGAACATTTCTCTAAAGAAGCTGTGCGTCCACTTGCAGGATCATCAAGTGCACACGCTTCATACTTAGAACAATTCTTTTATCCAATTTCAGAAGAGGAATGATAAAAAAACAGGCTGGGTGATTCCAGCCTGTTTTCTATTTAATCTTTCAATAAACTTTCTTGATATTTCAATTTTTTAATCGTACTACGGATGGTGAAATAACCGACGATAAAAAAGAAGATGATGAAATAAAACTGGGTCACATGGAGTAACACATAGACGATACTGAATAAGATACCTATGATGAGTACAGTTTGTTGTAAAAATTTTCGATAACCTTCTATCACATACAATTCTGACACCGGCCAAACTTGCGGCCATAAACTATACGCCTCTTGAGTATAAAATTGGGACATTTGTAACACAATCATATACATCACCAAACTCCCGATGACTGCATTGACCCATGGATGATTTAACCAGACCATGATGAATCCACAAATCACCACTAAACGCAATGTCATGTTTAATGCGTCTTTACCACGTAAAAAGTTACGCTTAAATAAAAATGGATAAAGTTGTGTTGAGTCAAATGGTTTCGGTGTTTTTAACATAAAATCAAGATAACGACGACGAACAGCTTGTTCTTGCATGCCTTTAACATCTGTAAACATGTTCACGAATTTATAATAGTTCATGCGATGTTGATGTGCGCGTTTAATCATGGACTCCCATGGAAACAGTTGATTGACATTCAACCTGTTCAGCAATACACATAAAGCGATGATGCCCACGACAGCGATGATAGCTGATAAGTCAAAAGCTGCCAACATGACATAGTAGCCACCTAGATTGAAAATGAAGAGAACGAGTTGAACAGACCAATTTTCAAGTCTGTAGCGGTACCATTCCCACTTTAAGCATAGCCCTACTAACGGTAAAATGATGGCTAACACAATTGTCACAATGAAGGCCGCAAAACGGTCAGGATAAACCGTGTGTATAAGTGGATAAAACACGATCAGCATTAAGATTTGTAGTGGTAACCTTGAAAAATAACTAAATATGATACTGTCACGCATATACGCTTTCATTTGACGTTCGAAAGGAAGTAAAAATAAACGGTCAGCATCTTCTAACAACGTTTTTAAAGGGAAAATGGATGTGATAGACAATACAATGGATATCCATAGTGCGTAATTGATGCCTTCAGGTACATGTTTTAACCATTGACCATATCCCAATATGAACGCACCTAATAATATGACGAGAAACACTGCAAAATGACCGTTGAAAATAAATTTATTATAGTGATTTTTTTCTTTTCGCTCAGCATTTAGACGCTCTCGAAAAAGTTGTCTCGCCGTTTTCATGAGGATTGCGCTCCTTTAGTTACATGAATGTAGATTTCATCCAACGTCGCGTGTGGCATTGCTGTTTGTTGACGTAACGCTTCCAAATCACCCATCGCGACGATTTCACCTTGATCTAATATAATAAAACGATCACAATACCGTTCAGCCGTCGCTAGAATATGTGTACTCATCAACACTGTGCGCCCTTCTTCTTTTTTAGATGCCATCAAATCCAGCATCGACTGTATGCCAATCGGATCAAGACCTAAAAATGGCTCGTCTATAATATAAAAATCCGGTTCTACAATAAACGCGCAAATAATCATTACTTTTTGCTTCATCCCTTTTGAAAAGTGGCTCGGAAAAATGTGTAATTGATCTTCTAAGCGAAACGTCTTCAATAAAGGCATCGCACGTTCCATCGCTGTATCGTAGTCAATACTATACGCCATCGCTGTCATTTCAATGTGTTCTTTTAACGTCAATGCATCGTAAATGACAGGTGCTTCTGGAATATAGGATAAATGTTGTCGATAGGCATGTATATCCTCTTTAATATTAATGCCTGAAATCGACATGTCACCTTCTGTCGGCGTCAATAATCCTAAAATATGTTTAATTGTAGTACTTTTACCTGCACCATTTAAGCCGATTAAACCGACAATTTCTCCATCCGTAAGTTCAAAATTTATATTTTTAATGACAGGCTTTTTACCATAACCGCCCGTTAAATTTTTAATTTGTACAGTCATTGATCTGCACCTCCATAACTGTTATTGTATCAAAAATACGATTGCCATTGCTATTTAATAGACATTTGATAATATCGTTACATGAACAGTCACACGTGCTATAATAAAACTAAATGAAGAAATGAGGGAATCTATATGAGTGAAACGATATTCTCAAAGATTATTGACGGCGATATTCCAAGTTTTAAAGTTTACGAAAATGATGATGTCTATGCATTTTTAGATATTTCTCAAGTTTCTAAAGGCCATACATTACTCATTCCTAAAAAGCCGTCACCAAATATTTATGAAACAGATGCTGAAACGATGAAACATATCGGAGAAGCATTGCCGATTGTGGCGAATGCGATTAAAAAAGCATTTAACCCAGACGGCTTAAATATCATTCAAAACAATGGTGAATATGCATCACAATCTGTTTTCCATATTCATTTTCATTTGATTCCGCGTTATGAAAATGACATCGATGGATTCGGTTATCATTGGGAAACAAATGAATCTCGAATTGATGATGCACAAAAGGCAGACATTGCAGCTCAAATTGCTTCAAACATCGAATAAGATTAAATCATACTGAAACCGCATATTTTATATACAAATGGGTATATATAAAAGAAAATTGTCCGAGGAGGAAAATTATGAAAATCGTTCGAATGACATTAGGCGTTGTTGCTGGTGTGGCAACAGGTTTAGGTGTGGCTTTAGTGGCGAGAGATGGTCAAACACGTATCGCCAATCCAAAAGCGGCACGACCTAAAACTGAACTTGAACTTGAAGTCGATACGATGAAAAATAGTATCCATGATATTAAACGTTATATCGCTCAAATTAAAAATGAAAGCCAAAGTTTTGCTGGCTCAATTGGTGATGAAGTGAAAACGATGATTGGTGAATTTAAAGCTGACATCGATCCAAATATTAAACAACTTCAATCACATATTGAAAATCTACAAAATCGTGGCGAAGAAATGACAAATTTTCCAACAAAAAAATAACTTTTTAGTGTTTGAAAGAACTTTATTCGATATAATGACGTTAAAGCATGGTACAATACAGTATCATGCTTTTTTATAGTCTAAGAAAGGAGTCTAGTATTATGAATGACAGACAATCACAAATTGAGGGAATGCTTTACACACATAAAATTGCCATGTTATCTAAAGTTCTATGGAAAAATGCCGAAAGTGATTGGCAACGTTGGTTAAAAAAATCGGGTATCGCCATGAATGAGCATCTGATTTTATTAACACTTTACGCTTTTGGTCGCGCAACTATTTCAGATATTTCTAAATACGGGGTGATGCACGTTTCAACTGCATACAATTTTGCAAAACGCCTAGAACAACAAGCATTGCTGAACATGGAAAAAGATCACAACGATAAGAGGAATACGTACATTACTTTAACGGATAAAGGTAAAGCTTTAGTAGATGAAATTTTCGAACAATATGATGAAACACAAAATAAAATCTACAATGCTTCAAAAGATTTCCAAACTGAAATGTTCCACCTTCCAAGCTTTAGTGATGTGCATTATCTCGTTGCTAAATTGCATGGTAAAGACTTTATAAATGACGTGAATTTATGTCAAAGTCATATTCGAGAAAATTTGCTTGACGAACAGTAATTTCAGGTAGATAATACGTTATATTACTGATAGCAAAGGAGCTTGTAAATGTTAAACTGTTTGCGTTCAATTGATGTCCATTCAAGATTTGGTTTACCTCGTATTGCTTTTATAAGTTTTGTAACGGTTGTTATCACATTTTTTGTAAGTTTTGAAATGTTTCATTATTATTCTGATGTACCATTTACAGATCAAAACTTTCTATTGTTTATTGTCTTAATGTTATTTTTATATCCCGTTCACAAACTTATTCATATTCTGACGGTATTGCCTTACTTGAAATATTTAAGAGCTCACAAGTTATTACGTCAATCGTGGTTGCCACTATACAATATTTATCTTGACCGTCCAATACGCAAGTCTTATTTTTGTATATGTCTCATGATGCCACTGATTGTGATTACCATCATTTGTATTCTTGTAGCACACGCAAACCCGGAGTATGGTCATTACTTTATGTTTTTATTAGCTTTAAATGCTGGCTATTCTGTGATGGACATACTCTACTTAAAAGTCATCCTTTCAGTTCGTCAAGGGCATTACGTTGAAGAACATCAAAATGGTTTCCTATTGTTAGTACACAATGAACATTCCAAGCATATTAATATCGGCTGATACATTTTCGCTTTTTGAAATGTATCAGTCTTTTTTGTTTTATCTCAATAAAAGCAACCAGACCCCCTACTTATTTGTATACTGTCTTATCAAAATTTGGCTAAAATGATTAAAAAGTGACGTAAAAATTGGTAGCTTTGATAATGCTCAGTTCTACATGATTCGTTACCCTTTAAGTGAAAGTTTTTGAAGGAGTGATGGTCATGAATCATGACAGAGTAAATCAAGTTCAGCCAGGTTATTGGATGAAACTGTTTGCCGTTTTTACATTAGGTTGGTTAGTCATTTATGCAACACGAACAATTTTAAATTCTCTTATGGGCCATATTAAAACTGAATTCACACTAAACAATGCACAATTAGGTTTAATTATCAGTTTATTCTTTATTGGTTACACAGCGACTCAAATCCCCTCAGGTATCATGGGAGATAAAATAGGCAGAAAGAAAATTTGGTTGCTATTGATACATTATTTTGTTTAACTTGCCCTCCCTATGATTTGTGGCTTTAGATTGCCTTCATGGCTTCGCGTTCTTAGGGGAGGTTGTGACAAAAGCGCTTAGGATTTGAGCAGAACCGAGCGATGAGCAAAATTGATTTCCAAATTTTGCCGAAATCGCGGGAGTTCTGTCGAAAATCCTGCTTTTGGAACACCGTTTATTGATTCCCAGCGCATCCATTCATTGTGGATTTTGGGAGCAGTACAGAAATCATATGTTCAACAAAGATTTCGTCGTACTGCACCCGCAAGGCTGACTAGACTTCTCAAAAGTGTATACGTTGAGAAGTCAGACAGCTACTGCGATAAACAGCAACCACTATTAAAGTAAAGAAGCGACCGTCAGCAGTATGCACGCATTCCCTCAGGAGTCTCAGCCTTTTGGGCAATCTTATATGAGATTTAGGTGAACTGAGGGCAAGTTTATGAAATTATGAAAACAATAGCATCCATTTTTATATCCTAATCCTTCTTATTTTTCGTCGGTTTAATCACTATTAATAGAAATCCGTCCATAAATAAAAGTAGAGACCGGGGAACATTAGTCCTCTCTTTTTTAATTTTTGGCATTTTTATGGTGATTACAGGATTGATGCCGAGTTATATCTTATTAGTCATCGCATGGGTCATTGTTGGATTAGCTCAAGGGATGTTCTATGGTCCACAATATGCGTTATCTTCAGAAGTAATACCGGAGAAAAATATTACATTAGGTAGTGCTTTAATTAATAGCGGTATGGCTTTCGGAACATCTATCGGTTATTTCATCTCAAGCATTACTGTTTCTGAAATGGGGATGAGTTGGCGAACACCCTTTTTCATTGTGGTTATCCCTATTTTAATCATTGTATTTTTAATGTATCGCATCATTAAAGAGCGGCCTCGACATCAAGTGCAACAAGAAGACAACTTAGCACCTTTTAAATTGTCCACCTTGTTTAAAAATCGTAATCTGATTTTAGCGTATATCATTATCTTTTGTTCAATTTATGGCTTTTTTATGATTATTACTTGGTTGCCATATGACTTAGAATCAGAACGAGGCATTAGCGGGGCACAGGTCGCATTTGTCGCATCACTCGTACCATGGGCAGCTATTCCATGGTCATTATTCTTTAGTTGGCTTTCAGATCGATTGGGAAGACGAAAGCCTGTATTGATGATCATGTTACCTCTTGCATTTATCTTTACTGCATCTATAGTATTTTTTGACAATTTCGCGATTCTCTACAATGCATTAATCGGTTATGGTATCGTTGGTAAGATTAGTACCAATCCGGTGTTAATTGCGGTCGTAGCAGATAATGCACCTAAAAATGTACTAGGGACATCATTTAGTGTTTACAACTTTATCGGTATGGCTGCCTCCATTCTCGCACCGTATATCACGGGATTTTTAACGGATGTGACAGGCTCCATGGCAATCGGTTTCTATTTTGCGGCATTTTTACTACTTGTAGGTTTTTCCGCATCATTATTATTGAGAGAACAACGCAAATCAGCACATGCACAATCCTCATAATTTGAGAAAAGGCACGAATACTACACTATCGTTAGCATGAAATAACATAATTATTCATTAAAAATGTTATAAATGTGAACACACGCTCAGTTTTTAGTCGTATTTTTACCCTTCTTCGTTGGTTGCTGTAAGACATTATGGTAATATTTATGTGTGTTAATTACATATAAAGGAGCTCAAAAGATGAAGAAAGGCATACAAAAATTATTTATTCCTATAACAGCAAGTGCATTATTACTCGGAGCATGTGGAAATGATGCCCCAACTTCAAAAGATCAAACCTTAATTTCTTCTAAAGCAGGAGACGTAAAAGTTGAAGACGTTTTAAAAGAAATTGGTAA
Organism: Staphylococcus delphini; assembly: GCF_900636325.1. NCBI lineage: Bacteria > Bacillati > Bacillota > Bacilli > Caryophanales > Staphylococcaceae > Staphylococcus > Staphylococcus delphini. The sequence continues at coordinate 1,184,359 of NZ_LR134263.1, read as the reverse complement.
TGATCAAATCGCTAGTCAATCATTTAAAGTATTATTGGATAAAATTTTAGAGAAAAAATATGGCGATAAAGTCGATCAAAAACAAATTGATAAAGAAACTGATGAAGAAATTGAAAAATATGGCGGTAAAAAACAATTTGAAAGCTTATTGAAACAACAAGGTATGACCATTGACGATTATAAAAAACAACGTAAATTGGTGAGTTACCAAAAAGAGTTGTTGAATGAAAAAGTTAAAGTTTCAGATAAAGAAATTAAAGAGAATTCGAAAAAAGCATCTCATATTTTAATTAAAGTGAAACAAGATAAAGACGATAAAGAAGGCTTATCAGACAAAGATGCTAAGAAGAAAATTGATGAGATTAAAGAAAAACTCGATAAAAATCCTAAAGACTTCGACAAAATCGCAAAAGAAGAGTCAATGGATTCAACAAAAGATAAAAATGGTAGCTTAGGTTATGTCATTAAAGGACAAATGGTTAAACCGTTTGAAGAAGCACTGTTCAAATTGAAAGAAGGTCAAATTTCAGATGTCGTGAAAACGGAATATGGTTACCATATCATTCGCGCAGATAAAGAAGATGATTTTGATAAAGAGAAATCTAAACTGAAAGAAAAAATCGTTCAAAATAAATTACAAGAAGACCCTAAAATCTTAACAGACGCTTACAAAGAATTACTTGACGAATACAACGTGGATTATAAAGATCGTGATGTGAAAAAAGCCATCGAGGATAATATTTTAAATCCAGACGCGTTGAAAAAACAATCATCACAAGGTGGTCAATTAGGCATGTAATTGCGTAAAAACAATGTCAAAAAAGAAAGGTGCGGGACGCTTTTTTAGTACCCGCACCTTTTTATGCACTTTACACTTACCTGCATTGCATCTCACCCGAAAATCGCTTTTTCGAATTGTTTCACTTTGGAAAAGACAACAACTCAAACGTGAATCAGATGCAATGTTATTGAAACACTACACATAAGCGTTTCAAAACATTTATTAATCCAACTTTTCAGGTTTATAAAATTGACGCCCTTCTAAGCCGAAAATGCGCTCCGTGAATTGACCTTTATCAATCTTCTTAAACGCTTTTTCGAACATATTCATACGTGCATCAATGTTATCAATAAAGTTTAAAATTTCCGCTTCTTTCACATAAGGCAGTTTCGGTGAGCCATATTCCAACTTACCGTGATGTGACAAAATGAGATGACGGAGTAACAAAATCTCTTCACCATCTACATTTAACTCACGCGCTGCATCTGCCACTTCATCACTAGCGATTGAAATATGCCCGAGTAAATTCCCTTCCAATGTATATGATGTCGCAATCGGACCGGACAGCTCTCTCACCTTACCCATGTCATGTAAAATAATACCGCTGTACAACAAACTTTTGTTCAGTTCTGGATAAATGATACATAATTGACGGGCAATTTCTAACATCGTTAAAACGTGATAACTTAAACCACTGACAAAGTTGTGGTGATGCGTACTTGCTGCTGGATAAACGAAATAACTCTCTTCATGTTTATTTAGTAAATAACGCGTCACACGTTGTAGCGGTGCGTTTTCAATTTCGAAAATGTAATCTTGCATCGCATCCTTGATTTCTTCAGGAGACATCGGTGCCCCATCAATAAAGTCTTGCGTACGTAACCCGTCTTCTTCAGTCGCAAGTCGAAATTGATTGACTTTCATTTGTTTGCGACCGCGGTAATTGATCATATCGCCTTTAATGTGGACAATGCGTTCAGGCTTTAATTGGTTCATACCTTCTTTTGTAATGGTCCAAACTTTCGCTTCTACTTCACCACTTTTATCTTGTAAATGAAGCGTCATATAATCTTTACCTTGCGCAGTTACGCCTTGAGTCGCACGATGGATGAGAAAGAAGTGATCCACCGTGTCTCCAGGTTGTAGCTTTTCAATATTTCTCATTTTTAACGCCTTCCCATTCTATTTATCTATCTTATTTAACGTGACAAGCTGTTTTGCTGGAATATTGGTATCACGCGAACATGTAAAGTAAAGAATTTGATACTCTTCAGACATGCCTCTTAAGTATTTCATCATTTTCGCTCTGCGTTCAGCATCAAAGTGTACAAACGCGTCATCGATAATAATCGGTAGCGAATAGTACGGCTTCAATGTTTGAATCAGGCTTAAGCGGAGTGCAATGTAAAGCAACTCTTTTGTCGACTGACTCAATTCAATAGGATGGTACATTTGGCCATCTTGGTGACGCACCATCACTTGCTCATTCGCATAAGTCACTTGTACATATTGACCGCTCGTTAAATCATTATAAATATCTGTCGCAATATTTACAACTTGCGGCAATCGTTTATCTTTAATTTGTTTAATATGTTCATCTACTAATGCTTCGAGATAACTTAACGCCGCCCAATCTTCAGCACTTTCATTCAATTGATTTCTCAAAAGTTGGTACTGATGGCGTAAATGTCTTAACGTGTCATCTGTTTCCATATGATTCATTTGCGCTAATAAGTCGCTCACTTCGCTTTGTGCTTCTAAAAAGCGCTCATTGTAAGTATCGATTTGTTCAGACAACTTTTGATATTCTTCATCAAGTTGCGCTGTTGTTTTCTCACTTAATTTAGAACTCTTTTCATAGCCGTAGTTTTGGTTATCCAGGAAGTGTGTTAAGTCATTAAAACGTGCTAAACGTTCATGATAGCGTTGATAGCGTTCGTGATGTTTATAATAACTTTCCTCGTCTAACGCGCCAATCGCACCGAACAATGTTTGAATCTCTTGATGATTTTCATTTAAACGATGCTTCAAATGTTTCAGTTCATTTTCTAACAAATTTAATTGTTCCGTATTATGTTCATGACGCGTCGTATCTCGACTCGTTGTTTTCAACCATTCTCCCACATCATGGAACAGTGTATTTCTATCAAACTCTTGAAATACTGAACCAATTTTGTCATTCGCTTCAGTATAAAATGCTTCCAATGATTCACTTAATTTTAAGTACGTTTCATGCAATTTTTCAATATACTGTTGATGGTCTTTGATCTTTTGAATCGTCTGAATCGCATCGACGAGCAGTTCATCTGACAAATTTTCAGACAAGTAAAGTGATGCTTTCAATTGTTGTAACTTGTTCGTCGCATCCGTCCATGCCGTATGTGTCTCTTCATATTGAGTATTTGTATGTTGCGCTTTAGTTTTTAAAATTGCCAATTGTTGTTGACGTTGTGCAATTTGATCACGCAACTGATATTGTGTCGATAAATCAAAGTCTAAATCATATTCCGCTTCTAACTGTTCGACTTCTTGTTCGAGTTGGGCAAGTTCTTCAGAAAATTGCGTATCATATCCAACCGGTTTGGAACGGAATAATGTCATCCCAATGATAAACACAATAGCCATGACAGTTAACACAATACCTGCCACCATTGCTTCTGTGACGAACATCCAGATGGCAAACGCAATAGAGACGATCGCAAGGAAGAGTGATGCCCCTCTCACACGTCGTTGTTGCTGTGCCTTTTGTTCTGTTTCTTGTTCAAAAGATACCTTCATTTTATCAAACAGATTACGCTTTTCTTTTAATTCTAATAGGCGTTGATCATAGACTTTTTTCTTTTCGAAGTTTTCATCATCCACTAACTGGCCATTTAAATGTTGCAGTTCTTCTTCAAAAGACACCGTTTCAATTTGATAATCATCTTGCGTCTTTTTCAGTTGTTGTAACGTTTGTAAATGCGCTTGCTTTTGCTTTAACGTCTCGCTGGCAAAACTTTTTTGTGCTTCGCTTGAATCGACATCATCATGCAGCTCTTGCCAACCGATATGAGACTTCAAACTTTCAATTTCCATCTCATGTTGATTGAATTCTCGCTCATTCTGTTTCAATTCCATGTCTTGCTGTTTCACACGGTCTTCTTGTTTCGCAATAGATTCAAAGTTTTGATAAAGTGATTTTTCAGGCACATACAACTGTGCATTCTCATTTTGCAATTGTTGTTGCTTTTCAACACGCAAACCGATATCACGTTCGAGATGATCCACTTGAACTTTCGCCAATTCATAACGATCAATCCCTTTTTCTGGAAACTCTAACGGTTCAATATTTAAATCCGCTTCCAATCCTTTCCATTCTTGAACTTGATCGATTAAAGCCACTTCTTTTTGTTTTTCTTCAAACAATGCTGTTAATTGTCCCAAATTTTGCTTTAATGTATCAAGACGGCGTGTCGCTTTTTCATGTTCTTCCGTCAAACGTTGATACGATTCCATTTTTGCTGACTCTTCGCGGATTTGATATTCCAAGTGGCGAACTTCTTCAATTTTACGATTGATTTCAGGATTTTGACCTGACTTTTTATAAAGTTCTTGCTTCTTGTGATGAATTAGTTCACGCATACCGATAAATTCTGTAGAACCGAGTGCACCAGCTTGCATTAAAAAGTTTTGTAATTGCACCTCGCTCATATGCTTATGAATGTCTTGAAGGCCAAGCACGTTGAAAGAAAAAATCGCTTGATACGTCTTTTTATTAATGTAATTCAACTGCGCTTTTAACCACGTTTCATCTTTAATCGTTCCATTAGGCATGTAAACTTTGACATCCCCTTGGGCACTCCCTTTAACACGTTCGACATCCACTTCCATACCGTCATCTAAAATTAACGTCACACGACCACCGTAATGATTGCCCATACGTGGTTCAAGACGTGGTTCGCTTTCCTTTTTCGTCGGGAAGCCAAATAAAATCGAATGAATAAATGCTTGAAGTGTCGATTTACCTGCTTCATTTTGTCCAAAAATCTCCGTAAAATATTGATCAAATTCCACTTTTCGTTGGACAAATTGACCATAACCATAAATTTCAACTGATTTAATTTTCATCGGTTAATTGCCCCCCTTTAACTCAGCTTCAATGATGGCTTCTGCACGTGCAACCAACGCTTTCCGATCATGCTGTTGATAGCTCTCCAAATATTTTGAGGCTTTCGGATTCATATACAAATCTTTCACTGCACGCTCATACACATCATCTTGCTCAAGTAATTCTGCAGGAAACTCTTGAATAATAGACTTTTGACGAATATCAATATAACGGATGTCCCATTCATCAATTAAAACAAAGTGGCGTTCATTTTCTTCATATTCTGTGGACAATACTTTCAACTGTTCTAATACTTGAGGTGAAATCATTTCATCGCCGCGTATATTCAGCTGTAATCGATAAAACGCACGACCTTGATGTCTGACACGCGCTTTAAAGTCTTGAATCAGTTCGAATAACGCTTGTTGACTAATATCTTCCGCCTCTAACGTTGCCGATTCAAAACGGATGAATTGTGTTGGCACAAAACGTGTCTTTAACGCAACATGATCGCCTTCCACAATTAAACAACCTTTTTCACCTTGTTCTTTAAAATGACGGCCTTGAATATTGCCAGGATAATGAATTTCAGGCAGATCACTCAGTTGTTGTCTCAAATGAATGTGACCCAAAGCCCAGTAATGGTATAATTTCGCATTTAAATCTTCCAATCGAAACTCTGTGTAACGATCTGAAGCTTCAGATTTACTATAAGTCCCGTGCAATACGCCAATATGTACAACATTGCGATTTTCATTCGTCGGATAGGCATCAATTTTATTTTCGTAACTTTCACGTTTTTCATAACTAAAACCGTGAAGATGCACTGTTTCACCCGTTTTCGTAATCGCTTGATACGTTTCGACCTGATTTGAAAATACAGTCACATTTTCAGGCCATTTTGTTTTAATTTCATCCGATAAAGGATCATGATTCCCATGTACAATGTAGACAAAAATTTGTTCTTTCTGCAAACGTTCAAATTGAGATTTTAAAAACACTTCCGCCTTTAACGTACGATTGTGTTGATCAAACAAATCTCCACTAATTATGACAAAATCGACCTCTTCTCTCAATGCAAGGTCAATAATATTTTTAAAACTTTCGTAGGCACTATTTTCAACATCCTTCAAAATTGTCGGATTTAAATAGCGCTTGGATGCAAATGGACTATCGAGATGCAAATCTGCACAATGCAAAAACTTAACCATTCAAGCATTCTCCTTTTATCATCAAATTTCATCTATGTATGCATGTTTCGTATTCATTTATTTTATCATATTTTCCTTATTTAAAGCGCGTCTCATTTAAGTATTATTGAAATGGTTAACTTTTTTTACCGTAAAATTGAACATAAAGATCATTGCGATAAAAAATATAAGTAATCCATTATCAAGTCGGTGAATTTTTAAAAAACGAGCTTGAGACATCACATCTCAAACCCGTTTGTTCAATTCATTTATTTTTATTAGTCAGCATAAATTTCGTCTAAAGGTTTAACGATAATTTGGTTGATTTCTTGGAATACTTGGCTCATTTTTTGCTCAGCATTCATTAACTCAGAAATATTGCTGTCTTTTTCGATTTGTTGCGCTTGTTCTTGCGCTTTTTGTAAATCTTCTTCGCTAATTTCTTCACCTTGCATTTGCTTTTGTTGGAAGTTCATTTGAGTTTCACGGAACGCATCAAATAATTTTTTAGAATTTTCATCCGCTTCTACTTTAGCGTATGCATCTTTAATTGCATTGTACTCGTCACTTTCACGTAAAGCTTGCTCTAATTTGTTTGCGTAATCATATAAATTTACAGCCATTTTAATCTCTCCTTGAGTTGTGTATTTTAAGATTGAATTCTGTCTCTTTCAACCTCTTTCCTAGCTTACGATACCACATTTTATAGTGTTATACAAAGATTGCTATTAATCCTTGGAAAAATCCGATCATTCCTCCCAAAATAAAGCCGAGCAACATAATTAATTTCAATTCCTTGTTCGCAATTTCAAAAATTAAACGTTCAATATAATCGAGGTCAAAACGGTTGATTTGCTCTTCAATTAAGCCGCGAATATTCACTTGTTTCAAAATGGTTGATAAACGTTGTGCTAATGTATCGAGAATCAAGTCTGTAATACGATCGATCCCTCTATCATGCAACATCTCAAACAATTGTGGTACAAGCGATTTAAGAGGCATGTGCGCGCGTTGAGTTAAATCTATTTGCTTTAATACAAAAGCACTCACTTGCGCTTCAATATCAGCCATTTGTTCGGGGTTAATCCATTCTTGTAATGACGCATTCTTTAATTTTTCATATTCTGCATGGATTTGTGCTGCCAAAATACTTCGCGCCTTAGAATGTGTCGTTAAACGAATTAATTCTCTTTGAATTCGTTCTGCTATCGCTTCTTTAGTCATAAACATTTGAAGCATCGACACAATTTTCCCTTTTTCAACAAAGAACGTCTCTAACATTTCTAAAATATCGTCATACCCTTTTTCAGATTCTAAATAAATACGTGCTCTTTCAAGTAACAAAGTATCTAATGAAGCCACTTTTTGATCCATCTCAGCCATCACTTTGGCAGGTATCAGTGCTGCAATTTTATCTGTTTGATGCAATTGATATTTTTCGTTCAATTTTTGTTTCGTATAACGTTCAACAAAGCTTTCGCCATCTTTCACGACATCAATATCAAATCGCTCCACTAAAGATTGCACCGTCACATGATCTGCTGCTAATGCTGCCACTTGTTGTGATACGGCACGATGCACAGTCGCTCGCATATCCGGCGTTTCTAACTTTTCTCTCATTAAAGACTCAGTTAATAAATGGTCTTCAACCACTTGTCCGATTTTCTCAGCAATTTCCCCTCTTCTTTTCGGGATTAAACCTGGCGTAAAAGGCACACGCTTACCAAAAATGTAATAAGCTTTAAATGGATGGAACAACATTTTGACAGCAATCATATTCGTGACGCCACCAATCACAGCGCCAATCACAATCATAAACAATACGACTAAAATCGCTTGCATATATACATCTCTCCTCTAAATTTCAACTGGAACTAAACCTATTTATTCATTCTTGCTCATGTTTAACAATCAAACGCAATGTTGTGTTACCAGACAAACACATATGTAACCTTATGAGCGAAAAATCACTGTGTTAAACATCAATTTCTCTATAAAAAAGGAGCACGCAACATTTCGTTTGTTGATGCCCCACATTTTATCATTTATTTTAAATTATGCACGAATAAGCTCTTCTTTCACGTTGCGTTGGAAGTAAGTTTCAGCTTCTCTCAATTTTGGTGATGCGAAAATCGGTTGTTTATCCGCATCTAGAATACGGTAAAGTTCACTTACTTTGTTTGATTGTAAGATGTAACCATTTTTGTTCGCAAGCGTATCCCAATAAATATCACTTACTGTTGAATATCTCGGGTAAGCTGCTTGATTTCGTGAAATAGTTTGAACGATTTCTAAAGGATCGCAACCGAATGTACCGTTCAATACTTCAGAATCTCTAAATAACGCACAAATAGATACACATGTTGTCCAATTTGGTAACACACGCTCTTTTTCAATTTGTACTAATGTTTTTTTAGATAGGCCGATTGTTTGAGCCATCGTATCTTGTGTATAACCTGCCTCAATACGTACCATCTTGAACTTGCTTTGAATTAATTCAGTAAAACTTTGTCTATCCATTTATTATGACTACCTTTCTTAAATAAAAATTTATCCGCACACAAGCATTGCAATTCTACACAATTCTTGAAACACAAATTACATATTAATACAAAATGCGACAAATGAAAAGTGGCATTTTAAAAAACAATCTCAAACCAGAAAAATGCGCAATTGTCGCAAAAATTCAACTTATTTTATTAGAATACTTAAACAGTAAATCAAAGACATTCCATGCGCCATAAAGCTTTGAAAATCAAGAATGCTTTATATCACATTTAATTCATTTCTTAAACACAATTTACAATAACCAGTGTTATTTTAATAAGACAATCGAATCTATATTAAAATAGTTTTATGTATTTTTATTAGATTTTAATGACTCATATGTATATCCATGTACGATAGATGAACATGATTAAGAAAACAGTCTTGTACCGTAAATATGAGTTCAAGAATTATATTATACCACAAATCATCGGCCCTGTTGTTGAAAATTTGGAGGAAGTGGGATTTATTACACATATTTGACTTAATAATTCAGAAGTGGCTCAGATGTGATCATATAAGATTCAGTTATATCGTAAAAGTATTGGGAGACCGTTAATAAACTTACCACCTTATTTATTATTTATGAAACCACCTTTTTATAATTTATACCATTATCAAAACGAATTTTCAAAGCCTTAGCATTCGTAAAAACTCTGTTACCCATGAGCTGAATATATTGTAGTTCTGTGGAATTCCCAGTATTTCCAAAAACAATTAAAGTATATATTGGAAAATTTAATAATAAAGCAAAAGCAACAATGGCTCTTAAAGTTCACCATTCCTTTAGGTTTATTTATAAATTATGATTTAGCATATTTAATTGCCAAATCATTTTCAGGCTCTTTTTCAAGTACTTTATTTGCAACCATTTTAATATTCTCTTTAGTAATCATATCAAAATCTGGTTCATCTCGAAGTTCTAAAAACTCTTTCAACAGATTTTGATCTTTAAATTGTGAAGCCTCTAGCGATTGCCAATAATGATAATAAGCCAAATTATAAGCACTCTCTACATAATTAAAATGAAAATGATAGATGTTTGCGACCATTTCATGATATTCAATCGCGTTAATTTGATTAGCAAGGCTTGATAAATAATATGCTAATTTTTCGTCTAAAATATCATTTGACATAAAGTATGTTAAAACATTATCCAAATCTTTGTTGACTAACATTCTTTGCAATTTAGTTGGCAATAAATCTAATATAATGGTAATACTATTCATTTATTTGACCCACCCTTTCGATACATATATTTTACCGTTTTTCATGTATAAGTTACTATTACAGTTCTATCGCTCCTGGTAAGTGTTTTTTGATATGCAGTTTTATTATATTTGCATTTCATGTCTCATAAAATCTTAATTAAGAGTATCCACATCAAATGCGACCATAATCATGCTATATAACTACTGGCTTTAAAAAAACCAACATTTCTTAATATAGCGAGAAATGTTGGTTTTTTGTATTCATTTATTCTACATGCATATTACCTTTTAGTTTTTTACCTTCACGTTCTGATAAAATCAACGCACATGCGGCATCACCCGTAATGTTGACAGCTGTACGCGTCATATCTAACAAGCGGTCAATCCCTAAGATAATACCGATAGCGGCTGGATTTAAACCGACTGCAGTCAATACCATCGCTAACATGATGAGTCCTACACCAGGGACGCCGGCTGTTCCGACAGATGCAATCACGGCTACAGTGACTACGGTAATGAGTTGTAGTACTGTTAAATCGGCACCAGATAATTGTGCAATGAAAATGGTAGCGACACCTTGCATGATCGCTGTTCCGTCCATATTAACGAAACATTTTATGCTTGGTACACAACAATAAATAGAACAACTTTTATTTAAAGTTCACTTTAATATTTACCACGTTTGGATTATTTACCGTTCTACTTACTATAATTTTATTAATTAATCGCTTATAGATTTGGTTCAACTCATTTACATCTGTTGTGGTTTCAATTTTATTATAAAAGTTATTTATCCTTTCTAGTTTTGTTATGTTTTTACTCTTAGATACTTTGTCGATTTCCCCTTTGATACCCTCAATTTCACTTTTCTTTTTTGTGATGATTTTTAATTTTTTCTCTTTAATTTCTTTAGCTTCTTTAGCATCAAATAATCCAGACAAAAATCCATCTTGTATTCTCATGATTTCATCTTCGATTTTAATTACTTCTTTGCTTATCTTTTCTGCTCTACTTTCTAGTTGTTCAACTAACTTTGTATTGTCGTCACTATCTAACATTTCCATAATTTCTTCTTCAAGAATTTTTAATGACTCAAGAATCACAGACTCAACGAGCATTATTGGTACAGCTATATAGTTTTCTGCTTCTGTCGCTTTCCTATTTTTAACTGTAATATTTTTAGGCATTTTTGTGTGTCTATCATAATTACCGTTTGTGTAAAGTAAACCTTCGGGCGTATAGCATAATCCCGATAATGCCGAGCGTCGCCCTTTATCTTCTCTAACATATTTGTTTTCGTTAATTTTTTCGATTATTTGTTGATATTCTTGTTTAGAAATAATAGGTTCGTGTGTGTTATAATTACGTTTCCATTCTGACTCATCTAACCTTTCAAACGGCAACCCTGATGAGTATAAATCTTTAGAGTTTCTATGATTTCCTCTTGATTTGTTATATACAGTCGTACCCGTATATGTTTCATTTTTTAATGTCTTATATACGCTGCTAGAAGTAAATAACTTTCCCCTTTTTGTTTTATAGCCTTTTGAATTTAACTCCTCTGCTATTTCTACACCATTATAATTTGCTACAAGGTATAATTCTTTCATTAAATCGATTATTTCTTTTTCTTTTTCATTGATAACTAATTTAGTTGTCTTCCTGTCAATGTCATATCCTAATGGAGCTTGACCACTTACCCATTTTCCTAGATGCCTAGCTAAGCGTCTACCTTCTCTGAATCTTTTCTTTGACTGCATTAATTCCATATTGCCGAAGAACATTTTCATTTCTAACATTTGAGCATGGTCTGAATTTGCTAAGTTATATACTTCATAAGGTGATTCTTGAACTATCTTAACATTATTGTTTCTAAAAATACCTAATATCCTATCTAAATCAGCACCCTTACCTCTTGATAACCTGTCCAAATCAACAACCACAACAGCGTCATATACACCAGTCTGAACGTCATTTAATAATCTAATCATTTCTGGTCTATCATCTATCGTGCTTCCGGAACCAATTTCTTTGTATATTTCGTACCGCCATTCGTTTAAATCACACCTAGCTTTTAGCCTAAGTAAATGATTAGCTAAGTCTTTTTCTCCCTCATCTGCACGTGATTTCCTTGCATATATAGCTACATTTTGAATTTGGCTCTCTTGGTTATCTAATTCGTCATAGTAGCCGCTCATAATATTATTCATTAGCTTCCTTCTTTCTTTTCTAAACTAAGTTCAAATTCTGCGTTTATAGACATTACATCTTCCTCATCAAATTCAATCTTTTTTAGTCTCCACACTTTGTCTGTTTCTAGTCCTTCTCTTCTTTTAACTCTGGCTATGACTTGCCTGTCTACATTCAAAGCTCTAGCCAGTTGAATATTAGTCATCTTTAAATAATTTTCTTTTATAAACTGTTCTTGTTCATAATTAATAGTATTATTTGCTACTCTTTTAACCCCTAATTTTTGCATTCTGTTGGTAATGCCGTTAATGGTTCTGTCAGGAAATAATTTCATCAATTCTTTGTATGTGTTGTCTTTATATTTTTTTAAAAGGTTGTCTTCTTCATGCGTCCATTTTCTATTTGTCCTAAAAGAGCCATTTATCGTGTAATCATATTTGTGGTGACGTTGATATTTACTAGCACATTGCTGAGGTGTTTTGTTTAAAATATTAGCAATGTCCTTATATTTAAGTTTCTTATTTTCTTTTAAGTCGATAAGTAGCTCAACCTCTTCCTTCGTCCACCTTTTCATTTTATCACCTTTATCTATTAATTTATTTCCTTATAATCATTATATACTCTGTGCATTTATTTGTCTATAAAAATTCCCCACAATTTTTCATGTGAGGAATGCAAATATGTATTAACAATATTGACTTATAACTTTCGCCATATCAGTAATTCTTTCTCTTCTGATTTTAATTCTCCACTTAGTTGCAAACTCTTCTAAAACACATCTATCCATAACAATTTTCATCTTACTTCTTCTCCTTAAACTTAGAACAAACGTATTGATTGTCTTCTTCAATGACTTCATCAATTAATTTATTTTCTAATGTTTTCTTCAAGATTGAACAAACACCGTTTCTATACCTTGTGCATAATTTACACTTGCTTTCAAACTTATCTCTTTCGTACTGGTTGTTAAAAATGCCATGCCAACCTGTTTGAGTAAATGTTAATTCTAAACGAGGGTTAGCTGAATCGATATATACTCTGTTAAATCTTGGAACTACTTTTTTATCATTAATAAAAACTAATCCCGATTCCTCAATTGAATCATTAAGTGACTTCAAAGTATTATCCAAGTCAACGTTCACTCTTGTTACATATGCGTCAATATCCATAAATATGTAATTATCACGTGTATATTCAATATCCCAATCAACATTTATTGGCAAGGACATTTGTCTCTCAACATTAATCATAATATCCATTCTGTTCTCTTTGCCAGCTTTGGATAAAATCTTCTTGCCCGTTGGTCTGCCCCCAGAGAATTGTTGTATGTATAATTTGTTTAATGATGTAGGTAGCGGTAAAGATAGCTTACATGTTTTATTTGTCATAAAATTATTTCACCAATCCATCACTAACAAATATTTTTTTCATGCTATTATTAAAATATTTATGAAGCGTGCTAGCTTTATCAGTATCACTTGGTTTAAACTCTCGTTCCTTGTACAACATGTCGCAATATTCTTTGTAGTCTTTTAATATTTGTTCTGCTCTGTCTTGAAGCCGTTGACCATTATCTGCTTCATCTTCGTCCACAAATGAATTAGCATGTTTGATTGTAATCATTAGTTGCATAGTAATATCATGGTTGTTCGTGTTGAATGAGTTGTAATAATTTTTACTGTTGTTAAACTCTACTGAATCAATGATAAGGTTATCATCACATAAAGCCAACTCTTCAATTTCGTTTAAACACCCGTGTAACTGGGTAACTAAATTTTCTTCTTTTTCTTGCGCTTCTTTTAACGTTAATTTGCCCATTCTTATTGTCCTCTCTTTGATTTATTTAATTGAGATTCGATTTCTTTCTTAATTAGAGGTTCTGGTTTATACTTTTCTTCCCAACCATCTGGCTTCATAATTTTGTTAGTTACAGCATCAATAATAGGCTTGCCGTTTTCGTCTAGCTTCTTCATATTAGCTTGGTGAATAATTTCAAATACTGGTTTAGGATTCACACCAGTCTCAACGATTGAACCATAGTTAATGTAATTAATATCATTGAGAGCGTCAGTTTGGTGTAATAAGACTTCATCATTAGGGAATGTACCTTTAGCAAAACATTTATTCTTAGCCTTATGTACTGAATGAATTAAATCATTTACTAAATTTTCTGTTTGTTGCTCATCACCTGACACTGAAGCCCATAAGAATTCAACCAACTCTTCTACTAAATAGTCGGCACGCTGTTGAGCTCTTTTTGGTGTAATTGGAGTTGGTTGAATTGCTACTGGGTGTCCAAATGCTTTATGAAACTCCATAACGTCAAAATATGGCTTGTATACTTTGTTGTTCTGCTTTGGATTATATGGTTTAAGGTTCACATGTGGTACTTTGATTAGTTGTGTTGTACGTGTTCCTTCTTCTTTATTTTGTTCAAGAATAACTTCTACTAATACGTAAGCACCTTCTTGACCAATCACTTTACCTGATTTCTTAGTTTCTGTATCAATGACAAAACTTCCGTTCTTAAATTTTGTAAACATATTCTTTTTCTCCCTTATTTGTATTGTTGTATTTCAATTACTAATTTTTGTAATTTACGCCTAGTCACAATCACATACCACAAATTAGATAAGCTAAAAGGGAGCTTTCTTAACTCCCTAATAACTTTAAAGACCCGATATTCAAGTATAACAGCTGACATCTTGTCCATTTCTTGCTCATCTAATAAGTGTGCGTATGTCATGTAAATCCCTTTAACTACTTTATCTAGTTCTCTCCTTTTACTTGTCATACGTTACACACCTCTTAAAATTAAAACCCTTCTGCGAATGCGTTAATCTTCAATCCGACTTCTTTATTAACTATAATGTCGTCAATTAAATGAACCATAGTAGGAGTTGACATTACGCCATATTCACCTGCTAAGTCTGGACGTTCCGTTACATCTACATATTCATATTTAAAATTGATTGACTCTAAATGATTCTTAACTGCTTTGCATGGATTGCACGTTGGTGAGCCGAATAAAATAAATTTAGTTTCTTTCATTATTTATTTACCTCTTTATCTTTATTTTGTATTAATTCACTCAAATCTTTGACTCGATGATATAATTCATTCTTATTAATATGTGTGGTTGTAATTAAGTAATCATAGTCAAATGAGTCGATATAAGTTTCTGTTTCATGTTGTAAGTCTTTTTCGTCAAAGTCATCATTCAACTCTTGCATACGTTTAAGACGTACAACATCATCACATTCAACTTTAATGATTATGAAATCATTCTGTTTAGCAAACTCATATTCGTTTGGTTGTCGCAAATCAGTAATGATGTTGACAATAGTATAGCTACCATAGTCAAACCCAATATTTCTTAGATTGTCATTAATCTTTTTAGCAACAAAATCAATCCAAATGTTCTCATTTCTCTGTCTTAAAGTTTGACCTAACCACTGAATAAGTTGTCTAGGCTTTTGCTCTTCGTTAAATTCATGAGGATACAATTGTCTAGCTGTTTGTTTCAACGAATCTCCAAAACTAAATGTTCTAACATATACGTTTCTATGAGGATTACTTAAAGATTTCACGATAGCGCTGGCTACTGAATCTTTACCTGAACGCATTTTTCCTGTTAAGGCAATATTAATTTGTTTAATGTTAATTGGTTTGTATAATGTAGGAATTGGGGTTTTAGCCATATTGTTCACTCCATTAATGATTTAAAAATTTCTTAGAGATTTCATATGATTCAACATTATTGAAATCAAAATCTTTATCTCGTAAGTCCTTGTTATTAAGTGACAAGACATATCCGTCGCCTTTTGTTGAGAAAAAGTCGTGATTCTTAGTTTCCGTATTTAAACCATTTTCTACAATTGGATTAAATGGGTCTGGGTTAAACACAACATCGTGTCCTAAGTTCATTAGCGCTTTATTACCGTTATATTGAATGTATCGAATTACATCTTCGGTTAGACCAATAGAATCGTATAGCGACGCTGTGTACTCGCACTCATTAAAATAAAGTGCATCGAATAGTTCCATCATTTCTTTCTTCAATCGTTTCTTAGTGTCTTCATCAAATGTACTGTAAATATCTTGTGCTGCAATACCCACACCAACACCATGAATACTTTCATCAAGAATAATCTTACGAATGATTTCACCTGAAGCAATCATCTTACCTTGTCCGGAAAGCAACAATGGATAATAGAAACCTGAGTAAAATAAGAATGACTCAAGGAATACTGACGCAACCATTGCCATGTATAATTCTTCATCTGATACTTTTTCTTTGAGTAATGAACGATAATATTTAGCAATAAGTGTTGTTTTCTTATTTAAATACTTATTGGCTGGCACCCATTCTTCTAAGTAGTATTCTGTTTCCTTACGGTCAATTAAAGTCGTAAAGATGTGAGTGTACGACTTATGATGAATGTTTTCCATCATACCCATAAATGAGAATACTGATGACCATAATGGGTGAGGATAATGAAATTGAATTAAAGGCATGCCCTCTGCGGCTTGAGTGGTATCAAGTCCCGCAAGACCTGATAGCACTTTAATATAAACCTCTTGCTCATCTTTAGATAAACTTTTCCATGATGTAATATCTTTTGATGGCTTGAATTCATCTTCTGTCCACATTTGTGCTACGTTTTGTTTCCAGAATGTTAATGCAATATGCTCTTTATCCCAGTTAGTAGCTTTAGCTTGAATTGTTGTCATTTATGTATTATCCTTTCTGTCTTTTAATGTTTTTATATCACACAGCACAACTTGTACACTCAGCAATGCTTAACAACTTATTACGAGTATAGTAGAGTGATTTTAATCCTCTATCATGTGCATATGCGTACAATCTAGCTAGCTTGTTAGTTTCAATCTCGCTATTAACAAATAAGATTGTTGAAACACCTTGGTCAATCCATTTCTGTGCAACAGCAGCTACATTGATAATATGTTCGTTTGGAATTTCAAATGCTGTTGGTGAATAGTACCACATTGTTTGTGGTGATAAATATGGCATTGGGTAGAATGTTTCTGAATTACCATATGTGCGTCGTTCAACAATATCGACAACAGGCGTTAATGCTGAACTACAGTTTGTTATGTAACTGATAGACTGGGTTGGTGCCACCGAAAGCCTGTATCCGTTGTACAAACCATATTTACCAACATCTTTTGCTAAACGTTGCCAGTCTTCTTTTGTTGGAATGTAAATATCTTTAAAGATTTCTTTTACTTTATCAGTTACAGGCTTAACATCTTCTGTTACACGATTGTTTTTATAGAAATATTCACCGTATTCTTTATCTTTAATTGCATAATCAGATGTTTCAAAACCATAGAATTTATCGTTGCGTTCTTTTGCAATTCGCATTGATTCATCTAATGAATAATAATCCATCATCATACAGTAAACATTAATTAGGTCTAATGATTCTTCTGAGCCGTATCTAATTTGATTCTTGGCACACATTGAGTGGAATGACATTACTCCAAGCCCAACGGCACGAATATTTTTGTTTGCTTTATGAACAGATGGTAAATGTTCAATACGTGAGTTATTTGCTACAAATGTTAAAGCTCTCATTCCTGTTCTGATTGATTCCTCAACTGCGTTTTCTTCAATCGACTTAACCATATTTAACGAAGCTAAATTACAAATAATATCTTGTCCTAAGTTATCTTCTTTATGGTAGTCGTTGATTTCTGATACGTTCATGTATTGGAAAATTTCTGTACACAAGTTAGACATTTTCACTTCGCCATGTTCGTTCAAAGCATGATTCTTATTAGCATTATCTTTATACATGATATATGGGTATCCAGATTGCAATTGTGTTTGTGCAATCATATTCAGCATGTCACGTGCGTTCATCTTTTTCTTAACAATATTCTCGTTCTCAACTAATTTGTCATACCATTCAGCGATATTAATATCATCAAGAATTACGCCGTATTCTTTTTCAATTGAGTATGGTTCAAACATGTACAAGTCTTTGTTGTCCTTAGCTAAATCAAAGAATAGTGAGGGAACAATTAACCCAATGGATAGAGTCGCTAATCGAGCTCCTTCATCAGCATTAATCTTCTTACTGTTCAATAATTCAATAACGTCTGAATGGAAGATGTTAAGATAAGCGGCTCCTGCACCATCTCTTGAGCCCATTTGGTCAGCATAACCAACCTCACCTTCAATTAACTTAGCCACAGGGAACACACCTTTAGCAGCATTCTTAATACCTTTGATAGGTGCGCCACGTCCACGCAAACGAGTTAAGTTTACTGCAACACCACCCGCAATTTTACTTGCTTGTGATACTTGACCTCTAATAAAGTTAATTGAATTCAATGTATCGTCCATTGTAAATAAGTAACATGAAGCTAATTCTCCACGTTGTTTACGCCCTGCATTTAAATATGTAGGTGTAGCTGTTTGAACAGTTTGTAAAGTATGTGTTTTGATGTACTTCTTAGCCTGTTCTACATCACCATTAGCTAGATACAATGAAACAATTACATTATGTTGTTCAAAGTTTTCTAACCATTGCTTCTTATCCCGTGTCTTCAATGCGTATGTTTCATAGAATTTACTTGCCGCCATGAAACTTTGGAACTCGAAATTGAATGAGTATGCATATTCAGTAAGCTCAATTAAATCTGATTCATTATATTGCTCAAATACGTCAATATAATAGCCTTCTTCAACTAAGTAGCGAAGTCGATTAATCTCATTCGTAAACTTTTTTGTTTTTGAATCAACGTGTTGGAGATAAAGTTCAATAGCTTCTTTATCTTTATGAAGGCTTAATTGACCCACTGAATCTCTTCTCATCATTTCGTTATTCTTTTCAATCCATTTGCTCATTAAATAACCTCCATTAATGATTTAATAATTTATCTTTGTAATCTTGTACTTCTTTGTCGTCAGCATTCCTGATGAAGTCAATGTCTTTGATAATTTTTTGTGTTAAAGCATCATTCATCTTTTTGTACCAAGTTAATGAGTTATCCATTGCCGCTTCATCAAACTCATTGAAATTATCATTCATATCGTCTATGAAAAAGTGCTCTATTCCAATCCCGCTAAACTCGGATATGATATTGAACTCTGTATCTTCTTCAAACTCAAATTGTATATCCTTTAACTTTTTTAAACATTTCACGGCTTTAGAGATTAGTTTAAAATCTTGCTCGCTAGTTGTTTGTAATTCATTTATCAAGGCAATTTGATTATCCACTAATTTTTGAATTTTAATGATTATCCACTCCTTTTATGTATGACACCAACTTTTCCACATCACTTTTGTTTCCATTCATTTCAAACTTGCCTATCAATTGAACACCGTATGTTTTTGATACAATGTCACCGGCTATAGCGAAGTTACCTCCCCAGTTTCTGTTACCTGAGGACATAACTGCTTTAAGATTATCGCTGTTGTTTTCAAGAAATGCCAGAACTGTTTTCGGCACTTCTCCAAAACTATATGTTGGTGTAACAAGGATAAATGGTTCATTAACAACACTGCTTTCGTCAATGCTAAGCGTTCTAATACCATAAGCTCTTAACTCTTTTGCAAAGACTTCTGTTTTTCCTGTATAAGTATAGTAGACAACTAGAATATCTTTATCCAAAAGACTTACCTTCTTCCTTTTATCAATTAATTTATCTTTATTCATAAAAATCATATTGTAAGTTGACAAGAAAATCCTCGTATATCTCTAATGACTCGGTAAAATCAGCTGTGTTATCTGTTCCCTCAATGTAAACATAACCTTGGCTTGTTTCTGCAATCTCTGTATTCATTTGTATGACCTCTCGTCTTTAATAATTTTAGTCTGTTAGTCTATAATTTCAATCTTAACTTTCTTTTTGTTTTCTGAAGCATAATCAAAGATATGGTTTAAACTCGTCTCACCAACTTTAAACTCATCACCATTGAACTCACCTTCAATAGTTTTCTTGAACATGCCTTCGATTAATTCTTTAATTAAATCAACATCAATTCGGTTTTCTTCAATTACTAGGTATGACTGTAGTTGTTTACCTGTAATAGTGTCTGTGATAGCAAAAATCATTCTACCACCATATTTATCAACTTCTGCTACTACACGTAAAACCAAGTTTTTAAAATCAGTAACCAAATCGTCGTTTAAAGTTTCATCAGTTTCAATCTTGTCTTCAACTTTGCTAATCTCACCATTAGCAACAATTGCCGCTACATCAACTGATTTTGAAACTTCTTTTAAGGTTTTGGCTAACTCTTCTTTAGTAATTTCAACTGGTTCATTGTAAGTGTTGATAACAACACCTCGATAAACTTTTTCTTTGTGACTAGCTGCATCTAATGCAATATGAAACTCTTGCTCACTAATCCCTGACGCTTGAATACTATAATCTCCCCAATCTTGCTCATGAAGATATTCATAGAACGAACCAACTGGGCTCTTATCAGATAGAGTTGTAAGAAACCAATTAATTGCTTCTTCTTCATTCTCGAACCTTAAACCATCTACTGTGTATAATGGCATAATGTTTCCCTCCTATTTAATTGAAAGTGTTTGATTAGTAACCAACTTGGCGTAATCAATCTTTTCTACTTCTTCCTCACTCAAACCTTTAAGATACCTTTTGAAACCTTCTTTATCTGGTTTGCTGATAAGTTCTTCTTTAATAAACTCTTTAGGCATTTTAGACTCATCATAGATATGTAACACTTTTGAATTCCTAGTTGATACTTTGATAGTAGGCGTTTCTACTTTCTTTTTGTTAAGCTCTTTCATGTTATGTAACAAATATTCTTTGAGTCTAATAATTTGTTTCTCTTTCTTTTTTCTTAGGTTATCAATCTCGCTTTTACGATTCTTAATAACTAATAAATCGTCTTCTAACTTTTGGATAACCTTGCCTGTGTTTGCAATTTTTTCCTCGGCACCATCAGCGATAGCATCTAAAGTATCTTTTAAATCTTCGTAAGTTAAATCCTCGTTCTCATCAATAAGTCTTAATACGTTATGATAAGATTCAGTGTAATCATAAAGTTTCATGTCTTCCATAGGGCTCTCTCCTTTTATGGTTGACACACAACTCATCATTACTGTTACTATATTAAATGATTGTTTATAGTGTGTCAACCTATTTCAATAATTTATTTCTTATAAATCACAGCGGCTACGTAACAAACGAACAATAGACCAACATTGATTGATTCTGTGATAATAACGTGTGTGCTTGCTCCCGTGAGCAATAAGATAAGTATTAAGACTAAAATACCTGTTGCAAATAGCCCATATAGTAATGGATTAGTGCCTTCTGACGTTTTATTAATATAAAAATGTTTTAATTGTGACACATATGCCGCTACAATTGCGACTGAAGCAACGATTTGTGAATGGCTTACATCTAATAAGTTAGTAGCCATTGGCGTTACTAACAGGTAAGCTACTAGAAAAGCGATATATCTTGCTTTGTAATGTTTATTACGCATATGGTTGAAATATACAAAGAAAATGACTGCAAACAAGGCATTGACGATTTGCCCCATATACATGTACCACTCAGCTTCACCAGTAATAATCATGTTATGCAACGTAATTGAAGTTGACACAGCAACATAGTACCAAAAAGAAGTTGACACGCCTTTGTGTTGTTTGTATTTAATAGTTGTATAAACTTGTGGTAAATAACCAACCATAAAGATTGCCACAACCAAGATGTTTAACATATGTAAAAAGTTTACCATTATTTTCCACCAACGATTACGCCTTGAGAATTAATTTCTAAAGGATTCTCGCCTTTCCATTTATCAATCTTTTGTTTTTCAATAAGCTCTGGTGTTAAAGAGTCATTAAGAATCTTATTTGCTTTTGCCTCACCTTCAGCTTCAATACGTTTCTTCTCAGCATTAGCGCTAGCGATTTGTTTATCCGTTTTTGCTCTTTCTAATTCTTGGTTAGCCTTAACTCGTTCATCGATTGATGCTTGTGTTGCTTTGTCTGCCTCTGGGCTCGATACTGCAATATCTTCAACAATAAAACCTTCTTTTTCTAATCGTTTTTGCAATGTTTCAATAGTATCCTTTTTAATTTCTCCTGCTTTTACACCGAATGTTTCGATAACTGAGTATTTTGATACTGATTGACGCAAGCCATCTTGTACTCTTGTACGTAAATAGCCATTCTCTAATTGTTCAATATCAGCATTACCAAATTTATTAAAGATAGGAACAACTTTAGTAGCATCTACATGATAGTTCACACTGATGCTCATTGTTAAGTTCTTACCATCTGATGTTGCTACATTCAATTTATCGTATTCTTTCGTTTGTGTACGTACAGGATAATCAGTAGTACGTGTCAATGGTGACACTAAATGCCAACCAGCGTTGAGTGTCTTATCTTTTACCCCCGCTGTACTATACATTACTGCTACATTACCTTGTGGTACTTTCTCGATACAAGCAGCTAATAAAAGCAATGCTGCTACTGTTAATGCTCCAATTGTTGCAACTAATCCTTTTGACATTAAATATTCCCTCCATTTTTAATCTCATCAAGTGTTTGATTTACTTGTTCTAGTTCATTTTCAAGCCTACGTATTTCACCCATAGGATAGAACATACCAACTTTTGCTCTAATTTGTTCTTCTAAAATACGTTGTCGTGTCTTTAACTCTGCTTCCATTAACTTTTGCTTTCTTTTACTCTCTTTTGCTTTGCTTAATATTTCACGTTTCTCCTCT
This sequence comes from Staphylococcus delphini, assembly GCF_900636325.1. Taxonomy (NCBI): domain Bacteria; kingdom Bacillati; phylum Bacillota; class Bacilli; order Caryophanales; family Staphylococcaceae; genus Staphylococcus; species Staphylococcus delphini. The sequence goes on along the minus strand of NZ_LR134263.1, from coordinate 1,161,600 downwards.
AAATGACTAAACACATTCATTAAATATGAAAGTAATAAATACAAAACAACAGCAATGATGATTATGATTATAGCTCCTAAGATAAATAGCTTCATTTTAATTTCAACAACTCTTTTAATTCCGGTTTGTCTTTTAGAATATCACGCAATACAGCAATAAAACTTTTTCGAAAAATATCTTCACCTGAATAGTTATAAATCGCACAATCTCTGATTAACGGCTTAATTTCACGCCATTCTAAATGTTCATGCAACTTATCAACCACATTAGACAAATCCTCTAAGTCATCTAAATCTTTGTAATCGTCTAGTTTTAATTGAATTGCGTACACAACATAAGTATTTCCTTCTGATTCAAATTTTCGGAATGGGTGTACATTATATCCAGCCATATAGAATGCACCTAACTCTTCTTCACCCAATTCCTCAAATGTTGTAAACACTGGTGTTCTTTGTAATAATGCGTCTTTGCTTTCTGTAACAGTGTAATTAAACTGTTTAATAACATTTGTAAATTCTCTTTGTTTTTCTCTTTTTTCTTGTAACTCGCCTTTTAACTCGTCTCTTGAATAAATCAAACCTTCAAACTTAACTAAATCACTCATTATAATTCCACCTTCCATTAATTTATTTTTATAAATTCTCAATAACCTCACCAATAAAACTTTCCAATACTTTTACATTAATTGAATTTCCTGCTTGTTTATACAATTGAGCATCTGCTTTAATTAATTCACCATTCTTATATGTATCAGCTAATGCTTTTTGAGCTTCATAAAATTGTTTGTCTGTAAAACCTTGAAGTCTCCAGTATTCTAAAGGAGTTAAACCTCTAATATGTATGTTATTATCCACTAGATAGTTAATATCTTTGGGGTTAATCAGCTTAGAATAATCTTCTGTGTTGTATAACACAAAATTATTAGTCCTAGCCGCCTTTCCACCTTTAGCCACTAAACAACAAGCTAATTCATTATGTTTTAACACTGTCATTCTACCTTTAAAGTTAGGATTGTTGTTTGCTAGAGCCAAAACTGATTGCTTAGAAAGTATGTATGATTAACTTGCTTTTGGCTCTAAATAATCGCCAATCACACGCTGTTTTTGCTTTTGAATGTCGGGAAACTCGAATTTGCCCCCTAATATACTTACAACAAAGACACGAGGTCGGCTTTGAGCCTCACCAATATCTCTTGGACTTATAATTTTGTAACTAGAAGTATATCCTAAGCTATCTAACTCATTTAAATAAGCGTCAAAGTTATGTTTATGATTCTTATTCAATACAGATTTAACATTCTCCCAGATAACAACCTTGGGCTTACATTCTGATACAATTCTAACTGTTTCCCACATTAAAGATGATTTTGTTCCACTATTTTTATCTCCACCTTCTTGTTTACCCGCTATACTAAACGATTGGCAAGGTGAGCCGTGGAACAATAAATCAACATCTTTAATTGTTGTACCGTTAACTAATCTTACGTCGGATAAATTTTTACTTTTATCACGTTCACCTTAAAACTATATAATACCAAGGAGAGAAATAATGAAAAAGATTAGAATGTTGAGCTTATTCTCTGGCATTGGAGCGCCAGAAACAGCGATTAAAAACTTAGGATATGACCTAGAGCTCTTAAATTTTTGTGAGATAGACAAGTATGCTTCTACCTCATATGAAGCAATTCATAAAGAAAATAAAAGTAAAATTTAATCTTCTTCATTAAACCATGCTTCAAGTATGTTTAATGTACTCGTGTCTATGTATAAATTTAAATCGTGATACGAATAATAACCAACAACATCTACATCGTCGTATCCTACTTCATCACCGTTCCAGTCTGAATGCCACATTAATTTACTATAATCAAATGTTTCAAAATCAAACATGGTAATATCACCTTATTTAAATAATTTATTTTTATTGTTTAGCTGACTCAATGCGTCCAATTGCAACATCGTAATATTCTTTATCTAGCTCATAACCAATATAGTTTCTACCTGTATTCATACAAGCAATTGCTGTTGTGCCACTGCCGACACAGTTATCCAGTACCGTATCTCCCTCATTTGTATACGTTTTAATCAACCACTGAAATAACTCAACTGGTTTCTGAGTAGGGTGTATTTTCCCTTTCTGACTAGCATTACTAACTTCGATTACCGATGTAGGATAGTACTCATCATTCCATGATTCATACCTTTTAGTTTCGCCATAACATCTGCCACCTTTTTTACCTGTATTCCCTTTATTTCTAAACTTTCCTTTGCGCATAATAGGATTGTATACGGGAGGTTTTTTGTAGAAAATAAGAATACTTTCATGACTTCTTAAAGGCATACGTTTTGCATTTAAGAATCCGGTAGGTAAACTCTTCTTCCAAATTAAATCGTATTTGAACATTTTAGGATTGCTATTAACAAGTCGTGATTCAAAAGGTTGGGCTGCTGTAAGTGCGATAACGCCATTATCTTTAATAACCCGCTTATACTGTTCCCACAACTTTTCTAAATCAATAACTATATCCCATTTATTCCTAGTGGTTCCATAAGGCAAATCACATAATATCATATCAACTGATTTATCCGGTATTCTTTTCATACCTTCTAAACAATCTTCGTTATAAATTTTGTTAAGTTCAATCATTTCGAAACACCTAATTTCTCTAATTCTTCAAGCACTTTCTCCCAAGAAATGAACCCTACACCATTAGTGAGCTCCAATACAGCACCGTAAACAAACTGGTTCGTACTGAACTCCGCTCTGTCAGGGTTGTTGTAAGGCTTGCCATGTCCCTGACGAATATCAGAACAATAGCAGAGTACTGGTTTATTAAAAATCTTTTCTTGTTCTTCAATTTCATCTTGTAGATGTTCATATGAATCAGTCTCATAGCCCTCAGTATCATACCTTACAATTTCTGACTCCTCTTCTAAACGTTCAATAGTTTTTTGAGCTTGATGCTTCATTCCCAAAACAATACCCAGTTCTGCAATTGTTCCTAATCCCTCATTAAGAATATCAAATACAAAAATATCTGATTCTTGCATAGCTTTAAAATCATTGCGTAAAATACGCTCAGCTAATCCTTCTTGTACTGCATTTTGTTTGTCGTTAATTGATTTATCCTTGTGCGGTGAATAAGGTGTCACTCCTACAATATCCTCTACTATATTATGCTGTTTCTCACGATACTCGACCATAGCTTCGTTTAACAGATGTCCACCCATATAAACTACTTTATCTTTAATATGATTTGCCATTTTTCTCCCCCTAAAACAAGCCTTTATCAAACATTAAGTCATAAACTTCATTCTTATCAAATAACTCAAAATCGTCTTTTTGCAACCACTCTAAATCACTCAACAAATTGCTTAACTTGTCATGTTTTTTATGCTCAATAATTTTTGATAACTCTTCAATTACTTGTTCTAAATTGTTTGGTCTAATGTATGTATAGTTTGTCATATTTTCACCTTATTTAAATAATTTATTTTTAATAACCTTTCCAATTTAGCTGCTCATAACTAATATCACCATTCTTAAACTTGATGAATCCATATCTTAAAAAGTCATGAATACAAACTTCAAAGATGGTTGCGTCGTTTTTCTCGCTATAATACATCTTTTCAATTTTAATATCTCTGAGTTTAATTACTTCTAACTTAGCCATTAAGCCTTTTAACTCATTTTCTGGTAATTTCCATTTATCTTCTGGCAGTCTGGCGAACAGCTTCTTAGTATTATTAAGCTCAATAATAAACTCTTTAATATCTAAATACTCATGAAAAGGTATTACACGGCTACTCAACTTCTTTCACTCCATCTCTAATTTCATCTAAAGATGACTCAAGCGTGTTAATCTTGTCTAACAAATATTCATTTTCGTTTTTTAATTGTTCACTTTTAGTTACTGTGTCGCTAATCACTTTTTCTGCCGCAAGCCTTGATTCAATTAATTCAAAAAGAATAATGTTCGTATCATCAGCGTCCAATGATTTTTCCAATAAATTATTACCGTTTTTGTTCATTACAATATTTTTGATAACGTATTCTTCTTCATCTCTTTCCAACAGTACATAAAAACTTGGCATTGTAATCTTGTAATCATTTTTGTTTTCCATATGCATATCCACCTTTTAAATTTATTCAGCATAACCGGCAAACTGTAAATTAGAATCCTTCAGAATGATATTTACTGTTTCAATATCAAATTCATCAACGTCCGGCTCTGTCGTAAGCAAAATGTTTTTCACATTAATTTGTTTAGCGCCATTGGTGATAAAGGTTATCCACGTGTCACCTAAATCACTCTTGATAAAGCTGAAGCTGCCTGTAACCTTACCGTCGGCACTTTCACATTTATAACTCTTGTCATACACAATTTCTTCAATCATAACGTCTCTCCTACATCTTTTGTAATAACTCATCACATTTTAAACCAATGTGTTCAAGTGTGCTTTCAAGGTTTTCTCCACTAAATAGTGCTTCTTCGCATTTATCGAAGAATTCTGTTAAAGTCATTGCAATCTCTCTGTGCAATAAATAAAGATTCTTAGTCTTTTCCGTGCTCATTTTCGGTCTCCTTATTCCATTTTGAATTATCTTTCAGTAGTTTTTCTTCGTGTAGCAATTCGTTCAAGCATTTAAGTTCTCCTTCATCATAGAAAAACACTTTTGCTAAGTATCTTCCAAAATTATCAGATTTATAAGTTTGCACATAAATATCCATCTCAAAGACTTTCTCGATAACAAATTGTTTGGCTTCTGCATATAGCGGCTGCCCACGCTCAGGCGTATCAACATTTAACAAGCGAAGTCTTTTGTCTGCGTATGTCTTGAAGCCGTAATCTAACTGTACGTCGATGGTATCTCCATCAACTACATTGACGCACTTTCCTTTGAATATATACAATTTATCTTCCATTTTATTTTCCTTTTCAATTAATTTATTTACTAATGATAAGACACATCAGTAACTTCTTTGTCTTCTCTAATTTGTTTAAATGTTGGAAAGCGTAAACTTAGTTTCCCGTCTTTATCACTTGACTCTTCAAAATAACCAACTTCAACAATCTTATTGACGATTAGTTCAGGCTCTTGCCAATACTTAATTCTTTCTTTTTCCGTAAACCCAGAACCTACTTGTAACTCATTCCCTTTATATTCAACAACGATACTTCCTAACTTACCACCACGAGTGTGTTCAACTACTCGTGACACTTTCAAATCAGCGTTATAAAAAGTTTTAAATTTTAGTAACGTCTTTGTTCGTGTAGTTGTATAGAAAGCATTAATATCATCTAGCATAGTCCCCTCATATCCTAATTCTTCCATTTTCTTTTGAACACGTTGAATCTCTGCTAGGTCATTTCCTTGATACAAGGACTTAACATTTGTGAAATACTTGCGTCCTTGTTTGTTTCCATTCGTATATGTATTAAGTAAGCCTGTAAGCTCAGCAAGTTGCTCACGTCGTTTAATGTATTTAAGTTTTGACTTACCGTCTTTAAATTCTTCTAATGGCATACAATCAAACATAATATATTGAATATCTGACTTAACACCATCTTTTCTTAATCGACTTGAAGTAACTTTGAATAGTTTGTCGCTACTTAAATCATTATCGTTAAATGCTAAAAGTTCACCATCAAACATCATTGGTTGCTTATGTTCCTCGTAGAACGCTTCTAGAGCTTTCTCAAAAGTAATCAAGCCCTTATACTCTTTACCGCTTCGTGCGAATAATTTCACTCCTTCTTCATCTACCAAGGCTACGCAACGATGCCCATCAATCTTTACACTTTGAGAATAAATTACGTTTGGTTTTAACTCTCCTTCAAATTTACTTCCTTTGCGCACGTCAAATTTAAAAATAAAGTTTTTACCAAACACTTTATTCAAAGTAATCTTACTTACACCAGCAGGATAATCTTTAATAATGATGCTTTTAACAAAATTAGCAACATCTTCTCCATATTCTTTTTTAAATGCTTGGATATACCCTTTTGCTAACGCAATGTCTTTGTCCTTACCAGAGTTGTTTCTCTTCAAGTAGTCCGTTAATACTTGCAAATTTGGAATATCGACCTCTACTGGATTAACTGGTTTGGCAATCTTTTTTGTGGACAGCCCAGTTGTGATTAAGTCGTCGTATAAGAATTTTAAAACATTTTGTAGTAATTCATCATTCTTGTTATTTCGTAAAATATTTTCTTTCACGATTCTACTAGAAGTTTTCTTCAAACTTTCAAGCACTTCGTACAATTTCTGAATCTCCATGATAACCTCCTTGTGCTACTAAGCACGCTTTTGTATTTACGGCATGTTTTTTTAATTCAGGAATAAGGCGATGAAGCTCACGTGATTTGTAATTATAAAATGACAATTGTTTCTTTGTTTCTTTACATTTTTTATCATTTAATTTATTCTCTAAAGCATTAATAGTTGAATCAACCGTTTGTAAGTATGGCTCTAATGCTTCGATAAACTTGTTGATTAATTCTAAATCTCCCTCATCTAAAGCCTTATATCCTAACTTTTCAATATCATCTACCAATGATTGTGTTTCTTTCACTTCATTATGTAATTTACTCATATGTTGCTCTCCTCTTTGTCTTATGTGTTTGTTTATATTTATATTATACCACATAACCATAAGGATAACCAATAAAATATTTTATTTTTGATTAACTAAAGTATCATTGCGCTTAACTTTGATTGCCGTGTTACCAGCCATAATTTCTTTCGCTTCCTCAGAAAAATGGTCAAACCAAGAGTTTAATTTCATAAACTTATTAACTCGATTCTTTTGCCGTTTTTTCAATTGGTTTAATTTCTTCTTTCCACCTAAATCGTTAAACGATTCTTTTGCTTCAAAGCATCTTTGCTTCCATGCTCGTCTTTCTTGTAAGACATTTTGTAATTCTTTGCATAGCACCCAAGCCTCATATGCATTAAAATTTCTTGTCTCAATATCATGGTACAATTCATTAACTTTTGCAGCTGACTCATTAATCATTTGTCTAGCATATGTAATTTCACTTTCTAATTCCTCCAAATACTGCTGTGTGTTGTTCACAATAATCGTCCCTCTCACTTTTATCCTCCTCTCTATTTCAAATAATTTATTTCTTTAATCATTATATGCTCTAATTTACAACAAGTCAAGAGAATATTTTAAATATATTCTCTTTCTAGTTTAAAAGTGACTTCGCCGTTCTTTCCTACATAATCAATTAGCTTTGTTGTCGTGGAAGTGTTTGAATCAGCATATCTCTTAGCGACAAATTGATTACCTCTTCTAAATCCACTAACAATTAATAAATTCCCTTTACCAAACCAACTATCCTCAACTATCTTGCCATTTCTTTTTACTGCCTTGTTGTAGTAAGAGAAATTTCCTTGATACTTAATTGGTACTACTGAACCATCGGTAGCAATAATTGTGACCATATTCTTTGTAGCGTTCTTAGAAATCACAACACCGGCAATTGAATCGATTTTGTACTTAGGGAACTCTCTTCCTTTAAACATAAATGTATCAACTATTTGGGGTTCTTCAGGCAATTCATTGTATCTGCTTAGGTTGTACATTTTACTGTCTACTTGAGATAGCTCGTGTTCATGGTAGTAGAACGACAATGTTTCCATTTCCCATTTTGAATAACTACCTAAAGCATATTTAATCCACTGCTTATTCAATTCATAACTCTGTACTTTCTTAAGTTGCTCATCAGACTTTAACCATTCTTTAAGGTCTTTAATCTTCTTATCGAACACTTTCTTGAACTGCTTCTCATCAACTTCATAATAGTTACTTGTAACATTTACGACACCTGTGTTACCAAACAATTTGTCGTACAATTCCATATCTTCAACTTTAAATATCTTAACATTATATTTACCTTGCTTCTCTTTTCTGACCACTTTGTTCTTAAATGATTCTCTAAATAGCACCATTTCTTCTTCTGGTCTACCTTCAAGAATACCGGACTCAATTAATGTCTTAATATTTTGCATAGTCAAAGTTTCAGGGACTTTAGTTATATGTTTGATAACTTCCATCATCGCTACTTTACGTGACTCGCAAATGTTATCTAACATGCCAGACTTAACCATATTAATTAATTGTGTGTTTGTAACCAGTTTATTGTCATATAGCTTAGTAAGTACATCTTCGATAGAGTTGTATGGTCTGTTTTCGATAATATGGTGCGTTGTCTTTGAGTTTAATGACTTAACAGGCTTAAGTCCATAAATGATTACATTGTGTTCAGCGTCAGGTGTAAACGCAAAATCAGACTTGTTAACATCAGGTAACTTAACTTCTACACCGAACTCTTTAATCTTACCAATACCATTAGCAATCTTTTCATGGTCTACGAGAAATTCACTATCTTCTGATGTAGCGCCACTGTCAACGTTTAAACACGCTGTTTGCCAATAGATTGGATTGTAGAACAAGTTGAGATGTAAATTCTGAATACCGATGATTGAGTACAGATTAGAGTGAATGGAACTGAATGCATAACTGAACATTGGTGTGAATTGAGTTTCCCATACATAATCAAGTAAGTTTTTGCTTGTTCCTTGTTTCTTACCTTTACGATAAAACAGCAATTTTATTTCATCTAAAGCCGCTCCTTTTGGCTTTGCAATAGCCTTTCTGAGCTTATTCTGCTCTTCTACAGTGAAGTTTGCGATTCTAGGGTCTCCAGATAGTCCCATAGCTTGTTCTTGCACAGGAGAGACTCCTAACGTATGTCCAATATGCTCTTCCATAACCTTAATTTCGCTATCTGTTAATCCCCACTCATTCATTTCATCATACCAAGTTTGAATGTTTTCTTTATGCTTAATGAAAATGTCCATTGGTGGTTCTTTACCTTCTTGTGACTGCAATCGCATTAATGAGTTAGCAGCACTGAATTGTTCAAAGTTTTCAGGCTTGATTCTCTTTAATGTTTCAATACCAATATTAGTGTTGAATTGGAATGTATCGTTTACTATCCCTCTTGAAGCTAATTCATAGTAACGTTTATCCTCATGATTAAGTACACGTGGGTGTAGATACTCGTTAAATGTATCTTTTAGACTTCCTTTTGATTCAATCACACCGTCTTTTTCCATCAATTCTAAGGTGCTTCTAATCCTATCCAAGTTATCAATCGATAATAAGTCAAACTTTACTAAACCCATGTACTCACTATCTTTAAGCGACCATTGAGTAATACTTGCTTCTCCTTTTGCCGCTTTCATCATTGCACTGTGTTTATGAATCTCATCATTAAAGATGATTACTCCACCAGCATGTTGTGATTTAGCAACGACAATACTTTCTAAACCTAAAGCTGTTTTCAATAATTCTGGATACTTTTCCATCTCATTAATAAATTGTTGTTGTTTCTTTCTACCTTTTTCTTCATTGCCATATAAACAGTCACTGAGTGTATACTGTTGTCCACGCTCAGTTGGAATCAAACTAGCAATATATTGGGCTTCTGTATCCTCGATTCCCAATCCTCTTGCTGCTATTTTAATACAAGATTTAGTACCAGCTGTTGTAAAAGTAGCAACATTTAGAACCTTATCTTCACCATATTTATTCTTTAATGCTCGAATAACTTCTTGTCTTCGTTTACTTTCTATGTCTACATCTACGTCCTTATACACCGTTAGTTTCCTAATACTTTAACACTGAATTAACAGTCGGAATAGACTATATCACCATACATATGTATGTAAATGCGCTTCCACCTGTGACAAAATCAGGCGTACTCCTTTACAGGATAGTCGTTGCACGTTCCTTTGAACTAAAGGCTTCGCACAGTATTACCAGCTATCTATTTTTATTAATAGACCTTAGGCTCTCTTAGTCAGCTGCTTCGTCTTTTAATTTATTTCCATTATCTCCTTGTAAGGCTTGAATGGTAGTCTTATTCAACTGATACTGTTAGCACTTAGAATAATTCTAAGCACACCGCTTTGTCTTGCGTTCACATTTAATCCCCAATAATTTAGGGAAATCTTGACGACTTTTATGCAAATGTCTGAAATGTGGCATATTTTTATGTTCTAATGGATTAACTTGAGTAATTCCAAGTAAGAACAATGATAAGAAACCACCAGATGACCCACGTCCACTGCCAACTAATGAACCAGAATATCCGTTACAAGTATCTTCTTCCCAAATTGTGTTGATTATATCACGCACAGTAATATAGTATGAGCTTACTGTTTGATTAATCTTATCTCCTACACCTAAAATCTCTTCCATTTCAACATCTAGCCTTGCTAATATTTGATGAAACTCTTCTTTAGTTATATCTTCTTTGTGTAGCTCCCTCAGATAACCTTCCTCTAACAAATGAAGCATATATCTTTCGTCTTTCTTATCAGAATACGCTAATCTTTCAAGACTCTTATATTTGTCATAAGCGGGCTGAAACAAGTGCTTTAACTCAAATTCAGGAATCTCGGCTCGTGGAATAATTGGTGAATGGGCTAAGTCATAATCCTCTGATTTATCGTATAATTCCGTTGTAGTTTCTAGCGCTTGTTTGACCACGTCTTCACCTAAATAGTAAGCCATTTGTTTATAAATATCGTCTACACTATGCATATATGTATACTTATAGAACTCTTCTACCTCACGCTCTTCATTTTTAGAGTTGAGAAATGCAGCATGAATTGTAGCATGAGACTTGTTGGCGTAATGTGTGTCACAAGCAACTATATATTTTAAATCAAATTCTTTAACAAACTCTAATAAGTTTTCATTAACATAACGTTGCACGGGTGTATCCGCTGGCTGTAATTCAATGTAAAAATCGTCTTTACCAAATGTATCAACACACCATTGAACTTCATTTTTAGCTTTGTTGTGTGCTTCTTGAATCTTTTCTTTATCAAAAGTTTGTTCCATAAGCATTTTTTCTTGTAAATATAAGCAGATTGGGCTTCCAAGACATGCGCTGCTTGCCATCAATGTTCCTTTATACTCATCTGACTGCGCTACTTCTCTTAAATATGCTTTTTCAGTTGGAACACGTTCCATAATAGAACTACTAAAAAACGAATTCTTCCACGCTTGTGAGCTTAATTTACTTAATGCTTCAAAACCTTTTCTATTCTTTGCAATTAAACAAAAATGTGGGAATTTTGTTTTTCCGCTTTCATAGTTGTCTCTAACCTCTTCCAAGCTATCAACGAGATAGATTTCATTGCCCAACAGCATTCTAAAATCTTCTCGTAATTCTCCACTAGCTTTCATCTCTTTCACTGTTTTAATCATATCGACAGCGCTAGAAAGTGATTCATGTTCAGTAATACTCATACCTTTATAACCATATTGTTTGGCTGTCTCGATTAATTGTCTTGGTGAAGTAATCGCATCTGTTAAACGCAAGTTAGAGTAATATGAATGGTTATGGTGTAGTACATATTCGTTTCTTTCTGCCATTTTATCACCTTAGAAATTTATTTTATTTCTTTTTGTTCTGTAATATTTAGCTTTTCGAGCCCTGTTTAGCTTCTTTTCTTCTGATTTCATCATCATCTCTCCTCCAAGATTTTATAGTCATATTCTCTGCTTTCTTTGCCGTCTGAAATATGCACTCTAGAAGTTGGGTCGTCTTCATCAACATGCTTTATTAGCGAATCGATTGTATCAAATGCAGGTACTTTTCTGTACCATTTTTTGTAAGTATATTTACCTTCAGATGATTTAATAATGTCTAATTTCCATTCCTCACGAAACACGTAGGTACCTTTAACCTCGATTGTAAATGATTCGGCTTCTTCAGTTGGTACAAAATAATAATCAATACTCAACTCACCATTTTCATCATCAAATAACGTAAGATAGTCTCCTTGTTCTGATTCTACTCGAAGCTCTTCTCCAAGCCACGATACAGATGACCTTACCTCTAACTTAATGCTATCTGATTTGTATTTATTTCTTAATTTTTCTTCAAACTCAACTACTTTATCTGCATATTTAACAAGCAATCTTTCCATAATTAATCCTCCAAAATTGTATAATCGAATTCTACCTCATTGTTGCTGTAAGTAACTTGCTTAGACAATGTGTCGTGCTCAATTACGTGTTCCACTAATGAATCAATATCAGTAAAACTATGAGTAGAAACATAATCACGCCAGTTTTTATAAGTAAAATCACCATTTTCTAGCTTTATAATTTCTAAATCCCAACTCTCACGATAAGTAGCCGTTTCATCAACAGTGATAGAAAATTCCTTATCATTTTTCATTGGCGCATAGTGGTATTTAACCTCTAACTCACCATCTTCATCATAAAACATAAAGAGATAGTCTCCTTGCTCACACTCCACACGTAACTCTTCTCCAAAATATGACGTGTAAGATTTTACCTTTAGCTCAATATCTTCTACTTTATACTTCTCTCTAATTATCTCTTCAAATTCAATTATTTTATCAGCGTGTTCCAATAGTAACCTTTTCATGTTATCTTCTCCTTTGAATTAAATTTCAATTTGTCTAATAATAGTATTTGTATTCTCATTCGGATAACCCAATGCATTACAATAATGCTTCGTGTCAGCAACCTTATACATTACTTGATGTTCATGTACGTGCCCGAAAAAGTTAATCGGCGCAATCAATTCACTAACCTCACATTTATATGAACCGATTGAACCATCACTTAGATTCTTTCTATGAGATGATGTTGTGATTAACGGATAATGTGAGAGAAATACATCTGGCTTTACTTTCTCACTTAAAATGTTCTCATAAATTACTTTGTCATAAGTGTTGTACAACTTGGGCTCTTCTGTAATGTACTTGCTATCATTCATGAATTCACGATAGAATCTAACTTCCTCTTCTGTTGTTGGTAGGCTAGTCATAGTAGCACCAGCAAATGTAACCCCTTTATACACTTCGGAATTATCACTATACATACTATTAAAGAAAGTCACATTGCCTAATTGTTTAACTAACTCTGATAATTCTTTAGCCCGCAATTTACTTTCATTTTTATATTTTTTCGTTTGTTGTTGAGATACTAAATAATAGTCATGATTACCACTCACAAAGAATACTTTATCAAATTGCTTAGAGAACTCCTCTAGCACCCACATTGTGATTCTATTGTAATGTGAAATATCTCCAGCAATAACTAACACTTCCTTGACTTTTAAATTACTTCTTTCAATTAAATTATTAATAAACTCTTTAACTTGTTTTTCGTGTTTGATTTGGTTGTTATTGTGTTTAACCCAATTATCAATATGTAAATCACTAATATATGAAATATTCATTTATCTAACTTTCTCCTTATAATTTTTGCAATTATTTTATCTTTAAAACCTAGAATTTATCACACGTCTAAGTTTTCTATAATTAAATTTAAACCGAACACTGACATGAGAAGCATGCCAGTAATAACAAAGCCCATAAACGATGTAGTTATCACATTAACTGTTACGGAGAGTGATAAGTATAAAAGAACAACTCCCAACCATAATTTTGCTTTCCTGTTTTCCATCTGATATTTCTCCTTTAATCAAAGACTTTTCACCTTTTTAAATTTAGTCTCAAGCTGTTCAATAGAATTCTCATCAACTTTAACTTTTCCATGATAATCTGTATACAAATACGTTTCTTTTCGTTTACCAGTCTTAGCGAAATAATCGTCTGAAAATTTGATAGTAAATACTCCAAAGCCTTTTAATGTAGTACCAGTCCCATAGTAATCATCGTCCAGTGCCACAGCTCTGAATAGTTCATTCATTCATAGTCCTCCCGTGTCTTATCTTCTTTTTCAATCATTTTCATTCTGTCATGCAACATTCTGAAAAATTGATACCTATATCTATCTGTTAAAGCGTATTTATCCATGCGTTCTTTCACTTCGTTGAGTAGCTGTTCCCACATTTTTTCATATTTCATTATTGCCTCTCCTTTCATAATTAAATTATTTAAACTTAGCTAATTGAGTTATATTTGCCCTAGTTCCGAACATTTCGCCTTTTTTATAAATATCATGCCGCTCCATTTTAAACCCATCATTTTTTAAATATTCAATTGCTTCTTCTTTCTCGACAAAGTAATAGTCGTCTAAAGAATAACTTTCATTATTTGGAAAATAACTCGTATATTCAATTATAAACATATTTTTCACCACTCGATTATTATTTTGAATGCTTGTGTTCAGGAAGTCTCGACTCTTCCTCTTACTGGAATTCAACTCCTACGCCTAATTTCACTATATCTGCTTTGTATCCTAAATATGCAAGCCCTGACATAAAACCATCAATTTTTTCTTCGATTTTATCGTGATAAGTATCTCCTTCAAGAATCACTTTGCCGTTGGTATCTCGTAAAGCAACATATTCGTCCCCCGCTTCCACCATTTCTGTGCGTAAAAAATATAATTTTTCCATTCAATACCTCTCCTTTGTTATAAATTAATTTATCTCGAAAACCAATACTGTTTTGCACTTTTTGGAATCAACCCAATATCTTCGTCTGCTAAAATAATCATATAATCATTACTTTCCGCCCATGTTTCTATTTTACTTATAACTTCTTCTGTAGTCATTACCGCTAATTCTGATGCTTCAACTTCTCCTTGATTTAACAAAAATTCTCTAGCTTGCTTTTCTTGCGACCGCACACAAAATGTCATATTAATTTAACTCCTTTTCTACATATATCTTGTTATCAATCACTCTACAGCAAAATTAAACTCTTCTTTGTTTTTCACATTAGCACTTCCGTATTTAGCTCATACACCTTGATGAAAGCATATCCATCTTTTTGAATATCGAGACTGAAATCTTCCCGTAACTTAATAGAATGATTACTTGTGGCAGGAAACACTAAATTTTTATACATCTTGAAATCATCAAATAATCTATTATATTTATATTCTCTACCTCCCATATTGAACGCTTTGTAGCTTTCAATTTCTTTAATCGCTTTAGCTATGTTTGTATACACATAATTACTCTCCAATTCAATATGGTCTTCATAATATTCCCCATTGTAATAACATGGTTGATATACTTTCATTTAAAACATCTCCTTTAATAGTTCTACGTTTGCACTTTACTTTTTACAATCTTTCAATAAGCACATACTCTAAGAAATATGCGGGATTACCAGTTTTCTTATTTACTTCTTCAACTTTACTCATTGCTTCTTCTTTAACATCATAAATTCCAATCATGTTACTATCACCGTTGTACCCCATTATTTCCCACAGACGTACATACTATCGGTCAAGTCGATATTATAATTTCGACCGTTTTGCGAAACTTCCATAAAAATTATCCTCCGCACGTATTATTTCAAAACATTCAATTCTTATCTAATAAATATCTCGTTATCAATCTTTCTATAGCAAAATCAAACTCTTCTTCATTCTTTACGCCAACTCTTTCATATTTAGTTTTTATAGTCACATAATCGCTAAAATACATTTGAGATATTTCAAAAATCTCGAATGTGTCTTTATATCTCAAAGCCAATACAAAAACGCTTCCATCATCGGTTGCAAAACTATTAGAAATTTTTACTTCAACTTCTTTGTTGTCAATATAAATTATTTTATTTTTATTGTTTATAAATTTTAAATATACATCAGTAATTATATCCATATTTCCACCAACTAAATCTCAACATAAGGTGTCAACATTTTAATTGTGGCTACTATCTTATCTACATCGTCACCAATAATGTACTGGTCATCTTCGTAATGTTTAAATCCTTCTTTTAACAAGTAGTACTCTGCTTCGTCGAAACTACGAAAAAATGAACCATCTGTCATATTATCTTTCTCACCGCCCCAGTCGTAAATTCTATATTCTACAATATAAACTCGCATAATATTCTCTCCTTTTGATTTTGGTTATCATATCACTTCATAACTATATATTAAATTATTAAAATCGTCAACACTATATAGCTCATTAATCAGTTTCTTCACTCCTGCTTCATCTGAAATATAAGCACTGACAAAATCTTTTGAATATTCTTCCTTATATCTTTCTCTAGAAAATAGTACAAAACACTTTAGCTCATCATTTGAGTTATTTGCTGAATATCTTATATTTCTAATGCATTTTTCTATTACTGCATATTTTTGTGTTTCGTCATTATAATAATTACCCCACTTTTTCATATAATAATTATTACTCTCGAGTTCCTCCATAGCGTCAACGTCTGAATCGAAAAGTACAGAAGATAAATACTTGTTTCTAGTGTCATAATAATTTACCACACACAGACTCATTTTTAAGTCTCCTTTTTCATTTATTTTTAATATCGCTTAAATTTTATAACTATTTTTTACATTTTACCATTTCTCTGTTTGCAAACTAATCTATTATAAATTTTCTATTCATGTTATATATTTAATTTATCTTTTTAAATAACTTGGTACTGTTACATGCTGTGGGTAAAAGACTATACCATCATAGTATCACTACTCTGTTAAATAACTTGGTACTGTTACTAGAAGATTACTACATGTACCGAATTTATAGTATCACTACTCTGTTAAATAACTTGGTACTGTTACCTCTAACCAATCTAACGTCAAACATTGGCGAGTAGTCTAACTCGGTATTTGTGAGCTAGATTTCAAACTGATTATTCAGTTTACCTTTCGAGTGTATTTCGTTTTATATATCGTTAAAAATTATGTATTTACCTTGTTAAAACGACACTTTCTCGATTTTGTGACATGATACTGCCACGATGCTATGACGTTTAGCACCTTGCGATATTTAATTTATTAATTTA
The DNA here is from genome assembly GCF_900636325.1 of Staphylococcus delphini. NCBI lineage: Bacteria > Bacillati > Bacillota > Bacilli > Caryophanales > Staphylococcaceae > Staphylococcus > Staphylococcus delphini. The sequence continues at coordinate 1,144,803 of NZ_LR134263.1, read as the reverse complement.
TTTTCAATACTTAATTTTTTGTGCCTTACATTGCGCTTTTATTTCTTTTTCAACATTGAGCATTGAAAGGTTTCTTGCGGCATTTAAATCAGCGTTAGTTTTATGCCCACAATTCACACATTCAAACTTCTCTTGACTTTTTCGGCTCTCTTTATCGATATAACCGCATTTATTACATCTTTGAGAGGTAAATTTAGGAGAAACTTTTTTCACCTCAATACCTACTGCTATTGCTTTATTCTCAATTTTTTCTTGTAAATCAAAATAACTCCAACGCTTCAGAAATGTGTCGTTTTTCGAGATACCTTTCAATTCTTCCATTTGAATAATTGAGCAATTATTTTTCAATGCGGTATCAACAATAAATTTAGCATAACGATGATTTGTTAGTTTTCTAAAATTGCTGACTTTCTCTCTAAGTTTTTCTAACGGCTTTAGTTTCGTTGCTCTGCCATGTCCGCTTCTGTTGCTAGAGTGATATTTCAACTGATTTCTCATGCCGTTCCTTCTAGCTTCAACGCCATTTCTAAACTGCTCAATTTCTCCACCATTTATATATTCAGACACTGGTGATTCACTAACAGCCATATATGCCGCTTTTGATACTCCTAAGTCAACACCTAATACTTTATTCGGAATCAAATCGTTATCGTCTTTTACTTTATGTCTATAAGCAATGATTAAATAGTTAGTTAATTTATTTCCTTTCTTTTTAACGTGAATATGACTATCTCTTAAATCATATTCACCACTTGTTAATCTGTCTAATATAACTTTTTCCTGTCCTTTAGAGCTAAGTAAAAATTTGATTCTTGTACCATTCTTCCCTTTTCTGCCAAGCTCTTTCGCTTTTTCAGGACTTAGCAAAGTCAACTCAGCATAATATTTCCCACTTTCTTTTGTGATAAAAATCATTCTTGAAGTTATAGGGACTGGTTGATTTCTTTTGAAAGTAATGTTGCTTGCGTTCCCATTTAATATTTTTTTCATGTTATATTTTACAACCTTTTCACCCTCACGAGCCATTAAATTGAAATATTCTCTGTATAAATCTCCTTTATTTAATTCTTTATCTTCTCTTGCGCATTCGCTGTTATAGGCTGAAAATGTCTTACCATATCTCGTTTTAAAATACTTATCATATGTTCCTTTACCATGAATGTTTTCATATTCTAATTTCTCAATTACGTTCATGTAAGTTCTAGTAGCTGCTTTATTTTTAACTCTAAAGCAAGCGTAGTCTAAATCTCTTAACACTTTACCAGCAAAATCCCAATCTCCTTCATCAACACCTACTGGTTTAATTAGCTTAATCCCGTACGATTGCACGACATATTTTTCTTTTTCACTTTCCATTCGTTTCACCTCATTTAATTTTTTTTCTTTGTTACACTTAATACTATACAACCTCATTTTCTATATGTCAACAATATTCATTAATTTATTTTTAATCTTTTCATAATCTGTATAATCACCGCCCAAATAAAAAGGTGCGCTTAAAAAATAAACACATCTTACTAATATATAAAACATATTCTCTTGCCCAACAAGAACAAATGTTCTACAATGTGTGTGTGAGGTGACAGAATGATTGATAAAAACTTACCTGAAGAATATCAACATATAACTGATTATCGTAAAATACCACGACATTTACTTAACCCAAGAATACCCAAAGGACGTGGCTCTGTGAAGTGGCAACCATTTAAAACTATTCCTGAACAATATGAAATGATAAAGCAATATGAAGAAAATCAAAACAAAATAGATATGCCACTACTTTCTGAAGAACAAATACAAGATGTAAACCAAAAACTTCAATATGTTGTGTATAATAATAGTTATATAACAGTAGAATACTGGAAGAATGGTTATATGCACTCAGTTAAGGGTTACATTAAAACTATTGATGAGCTAAATCAAAAGGTTCAATTAACCAATGAACGTTCTACCGATTCTATTTGGTTACCGTTTGATTGTTTATATGATATAAAAATTTAAATAATAGGAGATGTTGTTTATTGTCTAATTTTACTTTCCCCGACCCATTTAGAAAGAACATGGAAATTTTTCAAAGAATGAGTAGAGCCGTCTCAAGGACAAATGCATTGAGACCACAAATTAGATTGGCTCAAATGTATAACAAGGAAGTTTTACCTGAACTCAACAGTACGCTTGAAATTAGCCGACAATTAAATAAAATTTACAGAGATTTTTATTTTCAGTTAAATAAGCCGATATTAGAGTTGGCAGCACAACTTTCTAAGATACAAACTCCACAGATACTTAGCGTTCCTCCTCAAGTTAAACTTCCCGTCTTAAACATTTCTACTGGTGAGAAGATATTAAGAGAAATTGAAAATGATGATTCAATAATTGAAGAAGCTGTTTCAAACATAGAGAAAATAGAAAAACAAGATTTTAGTTTACAACAGTCGTTTTTCACTTTTCAGCTCCTCGACCAGCTACTCGATACTCTGAATACTGGGAGAGTAAAATACCCAAAAACGACTTATGTTATTAACGACTTCAGCAAATCTATTAGTGATTTTTACGAACAAATGATTTATGAATATTTATTTAGTAAAATATTCGGGTCGCTCCCAACCGGTCTCGTAGAGCAAATGCCATTAATTTTCATAAACATACTTATTGGCTTGATTGTTTGCATCGGTTGCCAGAAATTATCAAAATAAAAAGAGATAGCTCAACACTATCTCTTCCTTTTCTACATTCTATTCTTAGCATACTCACTATAATTTCGTGTCTTATCCTTGGGATATTTAATCTGACAACCAAATAAGAATAATAAAGCGAACACTGGCGATAAGAATACAAATAACTCAATGTTAAACAAGATACGAATAACATTAATCAACGCATCTACAAGCAATACTCCTACAACCAATAATCCTGACAATACAATCAATAAAATTAACTTTTTATACCAAACTTCATAATTCATAATATCTGCAATTTTCTTTGTTAGTTCTTTCATTTCTTTTTCCTCCATGAATTTAGTTTCTTTTTAGTTTTTTAATCTCTTTTTGGTGTAATTCAAACATATCGTCTGTTTCAGCATCTTCAAGCAAAGGTAAGACCACATCATGAGCATAAGTATTTAAATTATCTGCTGTTTCTAATTTACTTACTGTTAGATTTATTTTGTTTTCATGGGTAACGGCTATATCGTCCATTTTCATAGCAATCCACTCGAACGGTATAATCAAAGCATTAACGATGTTGCTCAGCCCTTGCAATATATAACTTGGAGTTTTACTAATAAAGGTAGTAATTTTTCTCAAACGTCTTTCTCTTAAAGATTCCTTTAATAATTTTTGCAGCTCTTTGTTGTATTCATTTGCTATTTTAATTTGTTCTGAGTTTAAAAAATTGTCATTACCATGAACTATATACTCTCCCAAAGCACCATATATCAGTCGTCTATTTCTTTTCATATAATTCACCTTCCTGTTATTTTGTTTTCATATCACATACTTATGCTAATCTCGTCCTTTCTGGCATCGTAAAAGTAATGTCTAGATTTTACAGTTAGATTTTTAACCTTATTATCTTCAAAATACCAGCTAATCTGGTATACATAGAGTTTTTCTATTTTCACATGATATATACGGGCAACTTCTAGATTCCCATTTACATCGCCTAAGATTTCAATTATCCAGTCGCCTTGTACGATTACTGCTTTTGTATAGTGGTACTCCGAAACTATGGCTGTTTTATGTATTCTTTCACTTTGACTTATATTAATGAAATTTGGTTGTTTAAAATCGTGACAGCTTACATCATGTTCCTCTTTATTAGCAAGTTTTAATTTAACTCTTTTTTCTAAAGGTGTTCTTAAAAATACTTCTTCATCGATTCCTTTTACAATTGCGACAACTTTCTTCATTCTCTTTCTGTCTACCACAATTGGTTTTACAAGCAAGATTAATGCACCAAAAAAGCAATTGTGAGTAAAGAAGCCTCTATTGTGTTCATTGTTTACCCCCCCCATTTTAGCTCGTTCCATAGCGCTAAGTCTTAATCTCTCCACGACAAATATAGTTCATCTTCGTATATTTCTACTTCAAAACCTTTAAGTTTCAGCGCACTTTCTATAACACTATTTCTAAATTCATATTTATTTATACGATAGAGTGTTCTATCAAATCCTTTTATAGCGTCCTCTCTAGCGGCACGTAATAAATCTCTCAATAACAACTTTTCTTCCGTAGAAAAAACGTATTCTTCAATACTTTCAAATGTCAGTTCTTTAAGGTCTTTAGCATCAGTTTTTGAAATTTCAGTCAAATCTTTTTCTTCGTGCTGAGCATAATCTGCTACATGGTAATTTATTTTCAACGACACTACCACAAACGGTTTATCAATGCGCTGTTTAAACCAATCTTCAGCTTGTTCTTTAGTGTTCGCAATACTACTCAACATTGTTGCATGAACAGGTTTAACCCAATCATCTGCGTGTTCGTTCCAATATCCTTTCGGAAGTTTTGCAACCCAATATTCTTCCATATTTAAACACCCTCTCTTGTCGATTTATCGTTGATTAACTGTAAAGCTACGAGCGAAATGATTATCATGAAAATGTCCCACACAACACCTGCTAAGTTTTCATTAGTAGAATCCCATGTGCCAAATAGCCAAAAAATAAAAATATTTAAATATAATATAAAATTGATTGATTTATTAATTACACTTTCCATAAAATCCTCTTTTCAACATTTATTTGCTTTACCATCACGAATCTTATACTCCAATTTCTTAAACATTCTCTCATTCTTCGCATATAAAGAAGTAAACTCGCCATTACTATTTTTTAAATATGACAACTCTTTTTCTTTATACTTCGCTGTTCCTGCGCCGTACATATCGAATAATACAAAACTATCTTTTCTAGCTATTAAGCCAATATCTAAAGTTATAAAATCGCTATCTGAATTATATTGCTTTTTGTAGTCTTCTAAATCAAGCACAAAATTTTTACCATCTCTCATATACAGGTTTATTAAATCATAGTGCTCAATTATTTCTAATTCATCTAGATTGATTGTTTTAGGATATTTTCTAAAGTAGAGCCTATCCTCTGGAAACAAAACTATCATCAATAAAAATAAAGTTGTCAATGAAATCAACACAAACCCTAGTACACTCATTGTATTCACTCGCTTTCCAAAGGTTCTAAACCTTTATTCAGTTTGATAAGTTCGATTTTCATTTTCTTTTTATATGCCGCAACGAGTTGGTCGATAGTGTAGTATTCATACGCAAAAGCAAAAGGTAGAAGCATTTTAGTTTTGTAATCATAATCGTATAAGCCATATAAATCATACATAAATTGCGTAAAGGCATTTGCATATCCTAAATTACGATTTGCCTTTTCAATAAACTCTATTATTTCTTTTTGTGTGAACTCATCATTAACTTTTTCAGTCCCGTCAAGACATTGATTTGCAATACTCAACCCAAACGTTAACATGTTAGCAAGTTCATTCAATTGCGTTTCTAATGGTTTGCCTTTCTTCTTTTTCCAGTTTTTAAACGTTTCCAGTGTATTAAACCACTTGAAAAACTCAACTACGTAAGCGATTTGGCTATCTTGTAGATTAAGTGTCGGTATTCTATCGTCGAATTCCTTTTGTATCGTTAATAATTCTTCTAATTGCTCTACTGTTAGTATATTAGCCAATCTCATCACCTTTATCCTTTAATTTATCTTTTCTATTTTCTCTATCAAGCGACCTCATCAAACTTTCTAACAACTTAATGTTATCGCTCATGTTCAAAGTCTTTCTTCCTGATTTCTTAATAACACCTTTGCCTACTATCACAATTCCGATGTTAAACGGGATTAAATTAGTATTCTTTACTTCCTCGTATAAGTCTTCAGTCATCACTAAGTAATTGTAATGTCCAACAAACGATAATTTTGCACTACTTTTTAAGTCCTGTTTTGTAACTTTTATTTCATAAGCTCTAAAAACATTTTTGTTGTCGTAAGTTAAAAAATCTACAATCTCTCGACCTTTTCTTAAAGGTTCTATTCCAATGGTTACTTCGTGACACCCATAAATGCTTAACCTATCTTTTAATAATAAGTTATACAAGTATTTTTCTGCTGCTAACGTCTCATTAGATTTCATTTAGTGCTCCTCACTGATTTACACTTGTCTTAGGTTCGCCAACTTGTCTATTTTTAGCATATAAGTTGTATTTTTTAATTGCTTCTTCCTTACTTTCTGCTTCTACAACAGTAAACGCTTGATTACCTCTAGCTTTAGTTGCTTCTGTATACGTTTGACCATAGACATCTACGAAAGTTGTGATTAAGTATTGTGTCATTTCCTCAGCGCCTCCTTGTTTGAAAAACAGTAATATCTATGCTTCGGTTATCTCCAATCAATCAAGAATATCCGATAATGAGATTCAAAACTGCAAACGGTGACATTACTGCTAAGCCTTGTTCGCCATTAGTTCAATCTTCTTGTTATTCAATATCTGCGGCAAAACTGCTTCTAATTGCCAACCTATTTAATGAGTGTGATATTGCCATATTGATAATGAAATTAACCTCTTCCCAATTTTCTTCCGCAAAATTTAGTATCTCCTCGAATTCATCTCGGTCTATATCCGATAAAACATCATCAGTAGATAAGTCAAACTTACTCCTTTCAATCACTTGTTTTAATGTTTCTAATTTAATTCCTTTTGTCATAAATAATTTCTCCTATAAAAATTTAATTTTATTCTAAATAATTAATAATCTTGCTTATATTTAATATTCTGCACCCTCGTTTAATAATTCTGGATTTTGATGTATATTACCTACTACTTCTAAATTTGTGATATTAGATAAAGTATCATTTTTACCTGCACACCAACAAGCTAACTCTCTGTCATAATAAACTTTTTCATAATATTTGTAATATATATTTTCTTTTTTTATGATGTCTCCATCAAATATTTCTATTTTATTTGTATCTAACAACCCAGTTGAATATTCAACTAAATAAGTATTAGGCAATACATCATAAATTTCATCATAATAAAGAGCAACTAATTTTCCATCTGGTGTAATTGCTGGTTGGCATAAAGTTTTATGAAAATCATCTACAACAACATCTTCCACATATTTATTTTTAACTTTATTAAAAATTCTGTATTTATTAATCATCATGATTCTCCTTTTAAAATTCTAGTTTTATATGTTATTCTAATCCTCTTGGTAAACTTTTATTTCATCTAGTATTTTTCAAAGTTCTTGTTTTTTCCAAAATTTTCATATGATACAAAACAACCATAATCTATATCTTTAGTCTTAGGATATTCATCAGTTGTCATCTATGCACCACAACCCCACTCTTTAAACCAGTGTCTCCCTGTTTCAATTACTGTATATTGCTTTCCTGTAGTAAAATACTCATCACTTACACCTGTATAATAGTATTTCTCTGAAACATATGGCATCATATATTTTCCCCACCTCAAACTTTTTTATTCTAAATAATTAATAATCTTTCTTTAGCAATTCCAAAATATCCTTCTTCTAATTCATAGCCTATGAATCTTCTATTCAATTTTTTGCAAGCTACACCTGTTGTTCCACTCCCCATAAACGGGTCAAGAATGACATCTCTCTCGTTGGTCAATCTTTGAATTATCCACTCCATCGTTTCGATATTCTTTTGGGTAGGATGTCCGCCATTTATTTTTTCGGACTTAGGAGTGACTTTCGTTTTTATTAAAGGTCTTTCGTAAGTTTCAGATAATCTATTAAAAGTCCATTTCTCGCCTTTTTTCACTGCCCAAATTGCAATTTCATAATCCGTTATAAACCGTCTATCTCTGTTGCGTGGCATAGGATTAGACTTTTCAATTCTCAACATATCCTTAATGTCGCAATCCAATCTTTCTAATTCTTTAATTATAGGTGTTATTGCTTTCCAATCAGTGAAAATAACAATATTTCCTCCTTTTTTTATTTTAGAAATAGCGACTGGCAACCAACTTGTCATATCAAAATTCTTATCCCATTCACCGAAGTCAATCCCTGCTCTACCCATTGATTTGAAATTATTATCTCTTGCAATATTATATGGTGGGTCTGTAATTAAAGCGTCAATACTTTCTTTTTGTATTTCTTCCATTCCAATTAAGCAATCTATATTTCTGATTTTCATAACTCATTCCTCTATGCTTTTATTTTTAAGATAAAACTTTTATTTCATCACCTAATATGTAATTAAATGCCAGTTAGATGTTTTTTGTTAAACCATCGCCATTATGTAATGTATGAATAAATTCTTTTTTGCTCTTAATTTCTTTTTCAGGTGTGTCCCCCTCAAACTTCTCTTTTAATTTTAAATACGTTCTGTATTCCTGTTCTTTTGTGTACTTTTCCCTTTCCTCTTTTAATTTATTTTCTACATAGTCACGGTATTCTTTAATCGCTTCATGATTCACAAAAGGTAATTTTTCTTCAGTAAGATAGCCCTCAAATTGTAGCTCTTTGTTTAAAAGCATATATTTAAGTCGATGCTCACTAATATATGCTTTTGTAATAGCATCTATGTCGAGTAAGTCCATCTCTTCTTGCATTTCTGTGTCGATTCTTAAAGAATAAATAAATACTTTTTTAGTTTCAGTGACAAATATGATAGCAGGAAGCCTACCGGAAGTATCAACTCTCGTTTTTAAATGAAAAACATGTGTTAGTGTTTCACCCGCTAAGTCTTTTATGTGCTCGAAAGTGTATTCAGGTTTAAAAATGCTTTTTTCTATTTCTTTCAATACTTTATGTGGTGCTTTCATCTCACTCGTCCTCCTCATACTTCCAAGCCACAGAATCAATTAATTTTATAGCTTTATTAATAATATATCTATCGGCTTCGTTATCAATTTGCCGAATAGAATGTTCTAATTCACGCATTGCTTCTTGAAACACCTCAAATAGTTCCTCATTAGTCATTCACTTTTCCTCCTTATTTTAAAATTTAATAATGCTTTTAACGTAATTTTCTCCGTAATCTTTCATAACTTGTTCCGAAAGGACGCTGACATTATATCCCAACTTTTTATTTTTTTTACGTAACCTTACATAATCCGAAATAACAGCTCCGCTTAAAAGAAGTGATACTACATATAAAACAGTCATTCACTCGCCTCCAAAATTTCGTAAGTTTTCTTAAAAATATCCGGCTTAACTGGATAAAACTCGCCTTTTATCCCTTTCACAATATAATCACCTAATTCAGCTGTCATGATGCCTTCTAACGTTCTCACCTTCATTTTAGGTTTATGATTAGTGACTGTATATACTACATTGTTATATGTCCACTCTTCAATTGCTTCTGCACTCTCAATTCCAGTGAATTGAATAAAATCAATCGCCACTGGTTTCTTTTTAGCCTTATTTAAATAGCGCAAATATACCATTTTAACCCTCTTGTTCGTAGAACTCATCTCTCAATCTAATTAAGTCGCTATCTCTATCTGTTTTCTTTCCATTTTTCTTATACCAGTAATAAAAATCTCTTACTTCATGGTTACTTTGTAAAATAAATTGTTTTGGTGAATAACCAGTGTTAATCTTACCAATGAACTTTCTAATATACTTCCAGTCTTTGTACCATTTAGATTTTATCTTGAGCATATAGCCCTTGCTGTCTTCAAGTACCCAACCTTCATGTTTTGCGTCCAAGCTCTTAATTTGCACCTTATACCATTGATAGAAATCTTGCCAGTTATTGAAAGTAAACTCTAACTCCTTGTGCTCTAGTCCAATCATAGCAGCTAGTTCTCGACTGTAATCTTCACTCACTCTTTCAAATTGTAGTTGGTTCTTTACAACATCTAAGAGTATAATTTTACTTCTATCATATTTAGCGATGTGTGGGTCATTCTTAACATCAATTACTTCAAACACAGCTGATGCGTTGTACTCTTTAAGCTCATTTTTTAGCCTCTCCAATTCATCAACACTTAAAGCATTCTCAACTATATCCTTGAACCACAACGCATATTGATTGTCATACTTTGCTTTGTGAGTTTTACTCTTTGAAGCATACACAAGTTCGTCAATATCACTATCGTAAAACAGGATTCCTAAATATCCATTTTCTTTTCGATATGCTTTTACAGGAAACTCCAGTCTGTCAATAAGTTTATCTAATTTATTTTTTTTGTTTTCATCAATGTTGAAGAATTTGTTATACGCTCGACCTTTAACTACACTATCCGCTCCATCGTCTTTAACAAATAACCCTCTTGCATGCACTGCTAACTGATTCCATTTCCCACTATTAAACAGCTTTGATGTGAAATTAACAGAGCACACATTATCATATTGATTTTGAACTTTGATATACTTTCTATCACTTTTTGCTGCATCAATAAATTGTTCTACTGTTAAATCAACATCTAACTTTTCTGTGTAATCGTCTGAAATTAACCATTTTGAGTCAAACACATCATTCTTAATTTCATGAGTCTCAATTTTGTTCTTAACAAAAGGGTTCCCTTTAATAATAGTAATGGCTCTCAAATGCCCACCTTTCTCAACTCTTCCTTCTAAGTTGATTGAGCTTGCATCTACGTCCAATGGAATACGATAAAGATTTCTGTGACCATGTATTTGAATAATACGGTTTTGAATCATGTAAAAGTTTTCATCACTCCATTCATCATCGATTTCAAACTCATATCCACCAATTCCATTAATTAATTGGCTAGTAGAAACTAAGTTTAAATTTGGAATCATGTTCGGTAAAATACCACCATGAGTCACAATATATTGAGAACCATTTAACTCAAAATACAAGCATTGTAGCAATTTTCTTAGGATTGGCTTTACTCGGTCTTTTGTGATTCCACTATCTAAAAATTCTTTTAGTGTCGTTTGAATGAATCCACGAGACTTAATGTATTTATACATTTTATTGTACTTATCTTTTTCAGTATCACCTAAGCTATAATTAAGCTCATCAATTAACTCGTCATATACTTTTATATATGTTCTCAAATGTCTTTCATGATTCCCTTCAATCAGAAACACGTTAGACAAGTTATAAATAGATTCAATGAATTCAAATACTTTTGCGTTTTCTAACCCTCTATCGAACAAATCTCCTACAAAAATATAAGCTGTGTCTTGATTATCAGCAATTTCTTCATATGTAACTAATTCATTTAATGCAGTATAGCAACCATGCACATCACCAATAACTTTGACTTTATTAAATTGATTAAAATCTTGCACTTTCCATTCAATTTCTTCCAACAATTCTTCTGGTTTTAACACTTTAGCAAAACTAGGAATATTCTCGTACTTTAATCGTTCATGAATATTCTCAATAGCTTCTTCTGGAACAAATTCATACTCTTTTCTTCGGCTATTTCTCTTTAAACATTCTTCTAAGGGTATATCAAAATCAACCACATATGTACGGTAACCATAACTTTCTCTTAATTTTTTATATTTGTTAATTAGTTTAGCTGTTGAATGAGTAGCATCGACAATAATAAAATCACCATTTTTCATACGCTCTTCAAGAATCTCGAACAACAACTTCCATACTTTATTATCGTTTTCTTGAGACATTACCAGTTGACCTGTTTCGTTGACTACTGGTGCCGAATACCTTAACACATCAGGTGATAATGCGAACGGTTCTAAGCCATTTTCTTTTAAAAAGGTTGACTTACCACTAGCTGGCGCGCCTCTAAGTAATACTAATTGTTTCATTCATCATAACCTCATTCCGTTTTATTTTTAGATTTTAATTTTAGTGACCAAATCAAAAGGGAAATATTGGCTTTAAATATCGCTAAAAGTTTATTAGTTTTGTTTCTGTGTATAAATTCTTGAGTTAAATGTATTGTTGCTCTTTTCCTCGGCTCAGTAAAGACTTCAGGTGTAATTGGATTGATTACTTCACTTGGTAAGCCCGCATTATTCCGAAAATATTTTGGTAAAGAGTTAGGTTCGTTGTAATCCTCAAAGAGTATATAAGTATGACGCCACTGTTTATTCTTTATATGACCAGAACAACTAAATTTAGTTTTATATCCTTTTAAATTGAGAATATAAATTGTTGGCGCTATTAAAAAGTCTAAGCGTTGTTTTCCTTTAAATCTTGCGTTAGTTCCCATTTTTCAAGTTCCTTACTTTCCTTTCAATAATATTGTGTTCAGCTAGTTTGTCCATAATATACATTAAGCTGTCATATTCTTTTTTCGCTTCTTCATAACTTATAAATTTCATTGCTGCTACTTCTTCTATACCAGCAATACTATACTCATTCCATCGCTGTAAAACGTCAAATAAAAACGAACCAAGTTTTTTAATTTCATCAAAAATACAATCATCATTTTCTTTAATATCACGCTTACTTTTCACTAAGTCTAATTTTATTTCACTCATGATAATATACTCCTACCATTTTATATTTTTAAATGCTTCTTTAATCTCTTTAAACGTGTAATACTCATTCTTTGCCTTGTGTTCTTGACTTATATCAACGAGCACCATTGTGTTTATAGCAATGAGTTTATCTATGATGTAATTCATAAAGTTAAATGACTTATGTTTTGCCCCTTCTTCAAATATCGGTGTAACTTTATAGAAAGAATAATTGTCTTGAATGTATGGCAATACTGCTCCCCATACCCCTTCTCTAACTTTGCTACGATTGTATACCTTTAAGGCTAAATCTAAGTCGTGGTAGATTAGATAACCTAAGGAAAAATACCATACTTTGTTTAAATGTATATGACTAACTGGCGACTCATTGACGTAAGACCTGTATAAAATATGCTCAATTAACTTCTTGTTGTAATCGCACATAGTAACACCCCTTATCCGCTAATGAACATAAACATGTAGAAATCGTTGTGCTTACTATCGTACCCCACTAAATCACAGATGTGGGACATAAGGCTATGATAATAACTTCTGTCGTTAGAATTTTTAAAAGTTTGTTCGTTCATTTCTGTATTAAACAAATCAATTATTTTATCTTTAGTTAAAACATATATTCCTTCGTATTCCTCATTAATACTATCACGATATTCTTCAGCGTCTCTTAATAATAAATCCATTAAATAATCGGGTCTTCTAAAATCAATCTCGAAATTAAACTCTTCATATTTATTTTTCTTTAATACATCTTTGTATCTAAAATTGTTGACAAAATGCTGCAAACCTTTTTGCTCCACTTTCCTTTTGCTTAATGTCACTCCTACTACTTCAAAATCTAAACTCATTGCTTTTCCTCCTTAAATCGTTCTAGTCGATTAACCCAAATAGTCTATCAATATCCAAGAAAGTATGCCCATCGTATTCTGGCGCCTTATCTAACTCTTTCACATCGTACATGTGCCAATACACCATAGGGTAATGATATGTATACTGTCCTTCAGGCGTATCGACACCCACAATAAACATTTCATTAGGTTTACCAAACATTGTACCGTCATGATGTTGCTTAGATTTCCATGCTTTTTCTTTATATGTATTTAAAATTACTGCGAACAATACTGCTCTGTCATGATAGAGTTGACCAAAAGTGTGGTAACCGTCTGAAACTTCCTTTGTACTGATTATATTTTTTTCCTTTAATTGTTGAATTTGATTGTTTAAACTATTAATTATAAAACCTTTCATTAGCTCGTCCTCCTCAATTAGATTGGGTAATCAGTTTGTGTTTGAAAACTCCTTTAATTGTTTTTATTACTTTTTGTAGGTCGAACATACACAAGATTCTTCTCCTTTTTTTCTTCTTTGAATCTAGCTAATCTCTCTAAACCAGTATCATCTTCCAATTCTATTAACTTATTTTCAAATTTCTTCCTAGTATTTCTAACAAAAAGTGGGTCTGTACTTAAAAATTTAAAAATACGATACTCTATATCTCTTACTAAATCATTTGCCTTTTCCAAAAGGAAGCTCAACCCATCAAAAATAAATTCATTAATAGGTATTAAACCAATTTTAATTTTTGCTAAAGGTGTTACCAGTTTATATCTCCACACATAAGGTTTTACAACTTTTCTTTGTTCCTTGTTAAGCAAATACTCTTTATCATGATTCACATAGTAAATAAAACTATCCATGAGTTGTCTTTTATTTCTTTTACTCATTCCACCATCTCCCATCTTTCCAAATTAATACTAAATCAGTGCTACTATTAACCATATAAAACGCTTCAAGTTTTCCATCTAACTCGTCGACATACTTTTTAGCATCATTAATACTTAGATTTTTTAATTGAATATTTTGTAAATCGTCATTATCACTCTTATACATTGCTAAACCTTCAGGGAGTTTATACTCCTCCGTGATTGTCTCTTCGATTTCTACTGTAAATGTTTCATTCTTCGCAGTAATCTTGTTACTAATATCCAAATATCCATTTTCATCGAATCTAACAATTTGACCTAAAACCTTATCACTTCTAAAAGTTTTATTTCTAACATCGTTCTCCCAAGCCCATTGAATTAATTCATGTAGGTTCATTTTCTTTTTAACTTTAATTTTCATTTACTAATTCCCCGTTTCTCGTCCATAATAGAGTCATAGTCATATCATTGTTTAATATATAAAAAGCATCTGAATTACAGTTTTTCTCCCCTCTTAAAAAAGAATCATAATGAAAGTGAAATTCTCCACGATTCAATTCAATTAATACTGGTATATCTGTTTCCATATTCAGCTCTTCTTCTACTTCGACGGTGAAGGTGTCAGTTAGGTTTAAGTCAGTCATATAAAGGTATCTATCATCACCAACCACCACTTTTCCTTTGCCTTTATTATCAAAAAACACTTTGTCTGCTACCTCATTTTTTTTAATGTATTCAAAAAGTTCTAATAGTTTAAATTCCTTTTTTACTTTTATCTTCATCGTCGTTCCTCCTGTAATAATTCCCTATGTTCGTGTATGTTGCCGACGGTTTCCATTTCTTGATTAACCATTCTTAATACCAATTTATTTTCCATATTTTTAATTAAAGCTACTAAATCTTCAATAGCAATCTCGTATTTTATATTGCGTGGAACCTTACTTAATCCATCATGCTCTGCTGAGAACTTCACTATGTCTCCCTCAAAAATCTCTATACCATTCTTGTCATGTAGTCCTGTTGACCGCATTAAAACAACCTCATCAAGTCCTCTAAATGCACCATTTTCTAGCTCGACATATTTATCAAAAATGTTGATTTCACGAACATCTGACATTAGATTTTCAGTTTTTTCCCATGCCCTAAATTTTGGTATCATCTCAAACACTCCTTAAATTTTTAAATAATTCTTAGCGCTCATCACTATGAAATAATTTTCGCCTCAGTTAAAACAACTAGCGTTTAATCTATCAGCAACATCTTCTGCTACTTCTTTCTTTGAATATGAATTATATACTCTCTTATTTTCTCTACCAAAAATGTCAAAACCAATTTCAATTACGTAGTAAGTTTCTTCGCTATCTGGCATTTATCTTTACTCCTCAAATTTTTGTACAGACCAATGGCTTGTTGTCATTGTATTAAACTGAATTCTTAACAGACTTCGTAACACTGCGTCTGCTTCCTCAATATGAATTTGTGAATCTACAGGGAAGTCATGCTCCAGTAGTTCATCAAGTGTTACCGTTCTATCTAGTATTTCTCTAGTTTCTACTTCTGTCAGTTCTAGCTTCTTACACGTATGACGAATAGGTAATCTGTAATGATACGTTGGTAAAATTGTATATAACTTTTTATTCTCTTGCATCATCAAAACTGTTTGTTCTGTCTTACCTGTGCCACGTCCTGTCATAACTTGTTTCATATTATTTACTCTCCTAACTTTTCAATAGCTTTCATAATTTCTTTTTTACTTTGTATATCAGCTTTCATACTATGCTTTAAGAGAAATTGAATCTTTTGCACTAAACTGTCTTTTTTCAGGTGCACAAACGCTTCCTCATTTTCTCCCAGTAAGTATAGTTTTGCATAAACTGAAATTTTATTTTTATTAAAATAAGTATCGTCAGAACATTGTAAATTTAATTCATTGAATTTAATATCTTTTTTTTCATTATTGAAAATTTTCTCTTTCTCAACTTTACCCACTTCATATATACGAAAATGCCCACCAACTCTTTTCAACTCAATATTAAACCAGTATTTATAGTATCGTTGTTTTTCGATAAGTATCTCTTTGTTTAAATAAGGATATTCGTTTATAACGATTTTATAATCAGTACCGTAATTATCTCTAATAAACTCTGCTTCTTTCAAAGAATCAGTGTAACCAATAACATTGTTGTAATAAGTTGTATCAAAATCGTCATATTCATTAAAAACATACTCAGTTATTTGTTCTTCGATAATATAAATCTTTACCATAATTATTCTCCTCGTATTCCTTAATACTCATTAAACTTAATATCACTGCCGAATTGTAAACTTAGTAAACTTTCTTTAAAGTGGTCTAAAAAGAATAATTGGGTATCGCCATCTTTATATGTAATAAAAAGTCTAAGCAAAGTATCATTCCATTCAACTTTTTGCACATCTCTGATTGCCGATATAATTTCTTCGTTTTTGTCATCTAACGTTGTGATAAAAATTGTATTCTTGTAAGATTTACTCATCGTCCTAACGCCTCTTTTACACGTTCTAAAATATCTTTCTTATCCCAATAACGACTTTTCTCACTCATACCACCACTCCTTATCAATTAATTTATTTTTCATGATTTTTCAAAAACTCCAAATTGTCCTTTCAACCTTGCAAGGTCTCTATCAAATTGATTTTGCAATTCTTCTAGCTTATCTTGATATGAAGTTACTTTTATATAACCACCTGTTGGTTCGTCCCAATCTCCTCCGTCTCTTTCGTAATCAACCATATCAATTTCTCCATTAATAAAATTGTCTTTCTGAAAACACCAACTGTAGTTTATATCTTCAACAATCTCTTTACGAGTTTCTTCGGAATCATCTGTTACATACTCCTCAACCAAAGTTTCAGAATCCCACTTCCCGAACGTCACATAATGTTCAATTAGTACTTCCATTTCTAATCAACTCCCAATTTTGTTTTCTATTATCCACTCTACTTGTCAATATAAATTAATTTATTTCTTTTTCTTCTTCAAAACTCCAGATTGTTGTAGCAATCCCTCTGTCATCAGTATAAATAATCGAAGTCACATTAGGATTATTATTCAACACACCGTTAATAGACACATTGCTTTGTGTGATTGTAATTAATTTTCCTAATGATTCTGCTTTATTTCCTACGCCGCTATTATTAATCACAATATCGACTCGATTAAGAATTGTATCTTTATCAACTGATTTGCTTGTTGTTACATCAAACTCTTCCTCAGACGTAAACTTTTGACTTACGGTAACATAGCCGTCCGAATCAAAATAAACCTTTGTTTTCTCGTTTCCTACAAATGTACGTTCGCTAAAATCTTCTTCCCAAGCAATCTCCAATAACTCTGATAGCCTTACTTTCTTATTAATGTTAATATTCATTTTCTTCCTCCCTTTCAGTTCCTTGCTTAATGTAATATTCTGTCTCACTCATTTTAACACCGTCTAACGAAGAGTATAGATGACTATTATTCACACGTGCTCGTCTACTCCAGTAGTTCTCGTAAAGTTTTTTTGCTTCTCTGAGTGAAATTAACCAGACTCCCGCACTTTTTCTAATTCTATTTTGATTCACTAAACCTCGACTGAAATCTCTAGTTATGGTATTGGGCGGGAGTTTGAAGATAATCTCCGCTTCTTTGAAAGTAACGGAATCTCTTAATTCTGGTGCAAACGCTTTTCTGTTCTGGTTATGTAATTTACTCAACCGCACCAATCTTTCAAAATGCTCGTTTCTTAAATTAAATGAATTATGCGTTTTATAGAATTTTGTATCCTTATCCATTTTTATACCTCTTATATATTAATTTATTTCTATTCTTTTAAAAGTTGGCGTCTAGTATAAGGTTAGAAATACTAAACGCCTGATTACATTTACTATGTGTTTTGGGGCTCACATACAGGAATTGCACCTGTGTATCAATAATACCACAAACTATGTGCATGAGCGTATAGGGAGTTAATCCCTATTAGACTAAATTTAATTATTAAAGACTAATCATTCGAGAATATTGATAAGGTGAGATTATCAACACAAACCAATGATTACTCATTGTTTATCTCCTGTTTTTACCTTATGACTAAATTATATATCAACATTTTTTCTTTGTCAACGTTTTTATTAATTTATTTTTAAAATGGTAAATCATCTAAGCATAATGCACTACCTACTTGTTCTTGTGCCGACTTAATTGTAAAATCTTCAATCATCAACTGTGGTGTATTTCTGCCTTTATAGCTGTTTACACTAGCTGTGCATACCATATCGATAAACACAGTGTCATCAGCAAGTGCGATTTCACTCTTTTCATCTTCCGAAATTCTAAACTTGATACAATCTACGCCTTGTACTTGCAATTTTAGAGTACTACCAGTCTTACCAATAAAATTGAAATCACTTTTCTTCATGTAAATATTCTTTAGATAGATAAGCGGCTCGTCAATGCCATTGCACCACATATCTTTCTGCTCTGCTAAATCAAGAATAACATTCATATCTACAAAGTTTGACCAAATAAAATCAACCTCGTATTCTACATCATCAAAATCAACATCAATTAACTCAGACTCAATAATTGTCTGTATTTCTAATGCATCATTCAGTTCAAACTCGACGCCAAACGCATTTGCATGACCTCTACAAATAAACTTCCCTGTGTCAGTTAAAAACTTATTTAAATCTTTTATTGGCGAGTTGGATAAATTACGTGCCGAACCTTTAAATAATTCTCCTTTTTGTTTAACCAATAACACTGGTTTATTGTACTCTCTCACTAATTTCATAGCTACTA
Organism: Staphylococcus delphini; assembly: GCF_900636325.1. NCBI lineage: Bacteria > Bacillati > Bacillota > Bacilli > Caryophanales > Staphylococcaceae > Staphylococcus > Staphylococcus delphini. The sequence goes on along the minus strand of NZ_LR134263.1, from coordinate 1,125,854 downwards.
AGCCGGTTAATCCATTATCTTCAATAATACCATTAGCATTAACAATTAAGATTTTGAACTTGTCAGAACCTTTCTCATTAATACGTTCCTTAATTTTTTCCATAACTTCGTCTTCTTGTTTCTTTTGACGACGTTTTACTGACATGGCTCTAAGATATGCTTCTTCAATAATGCTTTGATTTATCTTCTTTCTTGAGTTATATATCTCGTAATCAAACTCACACATTCCATGAATAACCTGCTCTACTTCCTCAGGCTTGCCCATACGAAACACTGAGTTAAAAATTGGTGCAACGTTAAAACTAATATCAGTAGCGTTCAAATCAGCATCTTCTTCCATATTTCCGTTCTTTTCAATAACCTTTTTCAATAATTTGCTATGAATATTTTGTTTCTTTAGCCCACTTCTCATTATATAGTAAGCGCCTAAGTCAACAGAAAAGTCAGCTCTATCAGCAACCAAACCAATAGCTGCTAAATCTAGTAATTCTTTTGGTTCTTTTAATTCATATTTATCGCTATATGCAGTGCAAAAAAGATACGTCATAGCTGAGCCAGTTAGCCCTTTGTTTTCAAACTCAGGTGATAACTGATTGTTTACGATTATGGCTGGCGTTTCTTCTTCTGATGCTAGATGGTGGTCAACCACAACACAATTAATTCCTTGCTCGTATAACTGTCTATGTTCTTTAAAGTCGCTTGAACCAGCGTCTGTTACAATTAATAAGTCACCAGACTCAATCTCATTTAAAACTCTGTCAACGAGAATTCCATGTATTTTTCCTTTAGGCATGATTAATTTAATTAACTCTTTATCATATTCAATGTAATTCACTAAATATTTATAAATAATCCCAGCACTTGTTAAGCCGTCCATGTCAACGTCTACAGTTAATGCAATTTTACTTTTATTTTTAACGTGTTTATTCAATAGCTCGATAGCCGCTTCAATATTTTTTAGTTTGCTGTAATCTGGCATTAAATGACTTTGGGGGCTAAGATAACTCTTTATTAAGTTACTCTTAATCCCCCTGTTCATTAACACCTGTTCGATATTATTGTCAACACTAACATCATTTTTTAATTTTACTTTCATGTTTGTGTCTCCTCTAAGTCTTTCAGTGTTATTAAATGTTTATCTTCTTTCATCATTAACTCTAATTCTTCTTTATTTAAATCTAATGGACTCTCTTTAAGCCACAATCTATTTTTAGTATCAGTTAAATGATACGTTGTACAGTAAGGAGCGAATAATTTCGCTATCTTTCTTATCTTCTTCATATATTCATCATAGTCAGGAGAATCAACAATCATGTATTCTTTATCCATTGCTATGATTACTTCCTCAACTTGTAAATCTAGTAACAAATTAGCTTGGTACCTACTCATATTTGAGCCACAAATTGCTACCACAAAATTGTTATCACCATAAAAAGTGTCAGAAAATAAGCATGATTTTTCTCCCTCAACAATCATGACTTTCTTTTTCTTTTTAATAGCCTCCTTGTTTTGAAACAAACCGTACAATGCATAACCTAACGGGTGATTGAAACCTCTCTCACCAATGTAGGTGGGAATATACTTAGCTTTCTTTATTAAGTCTTTACGCCAGTTTCGACTACGTATGCCAATCAGATTTCCCTCACCATCGAGGTGAGGGATAATAGTTTGGTTCATTTCAGGGTAAAACCTAATCCCGTATTTTTCCATAGTTTCAAGGCTTATGCCCTCTTCTACCCAAGCGCTCGGATACATTTCGTCAAAATACTTCATTATACTTTTGTTAATTATGTTTAAATCAGGAATAAATTGAGTTTTAGGCTTGAGTCTATTCAGCCAAGCCCAATCATCGATAAGTTTGACCTCAAGTTGAACACCTTTAACTTTTCTACTAAAGTCAATCTTTCTTCCTAATATCTCTCCTAAAATTTTTATCGCTTGATTAAAGTCAATTTTACTTCCTCGAGTTTTATTGACTTTAATAATTAAATCGTATATATCAAATGCACCACAATGTGTGTAACAATAAAAAGTATGTGTGTCTGGATAATAATATAGCTTATGTGAACCACCAGCTCTATTGTGGCAAATTGTCTCGGAAACTATTTCACCTTTCGTATTAACGTGGTGACTAGCCCCATAATATGTAAGTACTTTCTGAATTTCTTCTATGCTTAATGTTTCTTTGAATTTATCTTTATCGAACATTTTATGTCACCACTTTAAAATGGTAGTGTTTCTTCTTCTTTTTCTTCCTCTTGAACCAATAATTCAAGTGGTGTAACTTCCATAAACTCATCTCTATCATCAGTCATAAACAAATCTTCCATTCGCATAGTATCGAAGTCAACGTAAAGATATAGTTTACCTTTATATTTTGAGTGACGATTCTTATAGATGTGCCAAATCATATTAGGCTTCTTGTTTACACCTTTTAACTTACCCATAATTGCTTCTATAATCTTGTCATCTTCGCTCGTCGGTCTAGTCATAACAATACCTTTTGTAAATTTGTCTGCCATATTCTTGGCACCACGTAATACGTTTTGGTCTAATTTCTTGCTATGCACCGCTTCGCCATTAACCTGTGTAGAAGTTGAAAGGTGCACGTTATGTTCTTTTGCAATTTCGGCTAATCCGGCTGCAAAGATACCTAAAATCATATCTTCACGGGTAGTCATGCCACGAGTTTTGCTCGCCATTTCCATCATTACTTGGAAATTTAAGTGAATGTAATCAAAAAATACATATTCAACATTATATTGAGTTACGTACTTCTTAATGATTGCGTTGATTGTTGTTGGCTCAAATTGTGGAATGTACTCGATGTAAAATGATTTACAGTCGTTTAACTCTTGAATTGATTCTTCAATAACTCTCACTTCTTCTGGTGATAAGTTATAATCCTTAATACGTTCTTCTGGTACACCACTAATATAAGCCCAAATTGTCGGCTCTAATTCCTCTTGCTCCATCTCGGTAGTTATGTATAACACTTTCTCAGATGTGCCTTTACTTTCCCACTCACCTGTTTTCCAGTTGTACCATTTTGTGATTGCTAAATCAGTGGCTTCTCCTAAAGATGTACGTGATTTAAAGGTATTGGTGGAAGCTGAGCGTAACATTGAAGCACCTAATAATTGTCCTCTGAATATCTTGTTTTGCAGTTTCCCACAAGTTGAAACCCCGTATTGTGGCTCTTCTTTAAAGCTATTGAACAACTGTAAACCATTTTCACCAGCAACTCCTCCTTCAGTCTCATAACCGATTTTAAACTTACTAGCAAACTCATTCACAATTCTTTCATAATGCTCTATAATGTCATCGACACTTAAATGTTCAAATCTATTTTGTAACGCTGTGTTCTCTTCATCATCATCTGACGTTTCATAAACATCTTCAAGACCAAACCCTAAATTTACTGCTTCTCTTAAAATAGTAAACTTACGAATTCGTGTTGCATGTCGATGATAAGAATCTGGGCTTCCTAATGTTGAAATAACATTATATAAAAATTCAACACCGTCGTTTTGTGTGAATATCTTATATGGTTCGTCATAATGACTTAAAAATTCATCAACTGCTGCGGGAGTAACTTCCTCTCTCATACCGTCCATGAACAAATTAGCTATTGCTGAGTAAATAATATAGTAAAACTTACTCTCACCCTTAGCTATAAAATCATTTTTTTCTAATTTTATTTTGCTCTCCTCAATCAACGTAGGCTTTTTCATCAAGCAAGCTAAAGCGCTACATACGTTTGAGTTAGGAAACAAGTCCATCTATCCACTTCCTCTACAATTCATTCAAATCAAACTTTCTCTTTTTATTCTTTTTCACTTTTTTAACGACAACTTCTTTAACTTCTTCTTTGTTTTTTACTTCTGTGTTTTGTATTCTCACTAGATTACGATAAAAGTCTGCCGCTTCATCATAAATATACGGAAGAATACCGATACCTTTAGAGTTTCTAGTAGAATTGTTTTTTATATCAAAGAAATATTCTAGAGCCATCTTAATTGCTTTGTATCTGTATCCGTAAGGTTTATTATGATATGTTTGAATTTGTTTTAATACAAATCCAGATGGTTTATCGGTATTAAATAAAGCACACACATACTCAATTAACTCTTTATATTCTTCTTTGTCTTGTAATTTGCGTTTTTCTTCTTCGTTCTGCTCGTTAATAAATTGTTCTCTACAAGTTTCATGCCAGTATCTTCTACCAACTTTAATCATGTTTTCTTTGCTATCTTGTTGTTCACAGTATGGGCATTTAACGTTAGCCATTTAGTTCACCAACTTACATTTAGGAGTAAGTCTCAGCAGCGTAGCGATACCACTGAGACTTTAAGAATGTTTATTCAGACTTTAATTTGTCTGTTAAGTCATCAACAATAACAGCCATTGCTTCTGTTTGTTTTTCTTTCAGTTCATGTACCCTAGTACCCTCACCAAAAGTATCGTCCATTAACTCAGTAAATTCTTCTAAACGCCCAGCTTCCATATACGCTTTTCCTAAACCAATTAATTTTTCTTGTAACTCACCGAAGTTTAATTCTTCAGAACTTGTATTTTCAACAAATTCCTCATATGTAACTGCTTTACCACCTGCTTGTTCGGCACGTTCTACACCAATACGTACCGCTTCTTCAAGGTTTTCAGCTGTAAATGGTTCAATCATATTAGGCATTAAGTCAAAGCGGGAGCGTGCAAAGTATTCGTCAGTCTCACGTACATATCCAGTAGACAAGATAACATTACCCTCGTCATCTACTCCGTTTGTTTTTAAGTACACAACAATATCAGCTAAATCACGTACAGTACCCATTGAACGAATATCACCTGCTGGAATGATTTTGCCATTTTCGTCCACTTTTTCATGTCCGATAAATACGACCGTGTATCCAACTGAAGTTAATTTATCAATTTCTCCCCAAAATTCTTCCTTGTATTGTTGCCACAATCCATAACCTCCGTTGCCGCTTGCCACATCAGCCGCACCGTGTTGATTAGCCACATATCTTTGGCAATAAATAGCGGCAATGTCAACTGTATCAAAAATGATTGTACTGTATGCTTCACGAGCTTTTTTAACATCTTTGCCAGTTAATTGCTTATTAATCTTTTTGAAATCTGACCACTTAGTTACATAGTGAAAAGGAATACCAGAAATAGCATTCAACCCTTTCTCGAAACCTAAATAGAATGGTTTACTCATTGCGGCTGCTTGTTTAGTTTTACCTGATGAGTTTTGACCGTATAATAAAAACGACTTACCTTCTAAACCTTTCGGAATTACTGAAATAGTTGGGTTAAAAATATCTAATGACATGTATAAATCTCTCCTAGTTAAAAATTATTTTATTTGTTTTGTTATTAATTCGTTTACTCCAATGCTTTGGTCGATATGTATCTAATTTGTCAATTAAATTATTTTCTTGATAATAACTTAAAAACTCTTTAATTCTCTTATTCTTTCTATGTAAATAAATTGTTGCGTTTTGGTACATCAAATTATATATATGAAACACTCTATGATTACCACCGCATTCAAAAGTATGTATATATTTCTTATTTTTTGCTTTGTATATGTTAGAAACATTCCTATTGTATCCGTTCAACTCATCAAGTTTAAAAAACTCTTTAAGTTGTTCACAAAAAGTCTTGTTAGAAACAAATTTGAAAGTGTAATGTTGAGAATCCACATATTTTCCTTTGTTTCTAATCCTAGTCAACGAACCGTCACCATCAAAATATCCTCTTACAAAATGATGTAACAAATGTTTAGGGACTTGAGTTTCGTCAGGAAAACGTATCAATTCCTTCTTTTCTTTGCCAATATTATTGTTTGTAGGAATCATTCCTTTATCAATCAAATCTTCTATCATTTTTGTAGAAGAAACCACCAATTCACAATAAGAATATTCTTTCTCGCCCACTGTCGTGTAATATGTCTTGGGATTATAATGTTCAAGCTCTATGTGTTTAGCAAATAATTTTAAATGTTCTCTATCGGCACCTTGTAAAGCTAGTTTTAATCTATTCTTGACCTTACCATCTTTACCTATCTTGTTATAAGTAAGTGTTCCATCGGCATATAACATTCCTAACCAATAAGCCTTCTCTTCTGAATCAATCATCTCAAAATAATCCTCATTATAACTATGTAATTGAAGTAACTCTTTTGAGGATTTAATAGATATTCCCCATTGTCTTAATCTTGCATTAATCCAACTAGAGCTTATACCAAATCTTTTGCTAATTGATTTTGCGTTTTCATACTTCTTTGAATAAGTGTTGATGATAAATTCTTTTTGTTTATCACTAGCAAAGTAACCATTTCCCTTTTTCTTTAATACAAAGAATTTTTTTCCATATTCTTCTAAGTCGTCTTGAATACGCTTCTCTTTCAACTTATTTATCTTTAATTGTATTTCTGATACCAATTCTCCTCTGTCTCCTTTAATATCAGCAAGGCAAGAATTATCTCACCTTGCTACAATCTACACATAACATCAATTAATTTATTTCTTGATATTAAAAAGGTAAATCTTCATCTGTTAAAGCCGGAGTACTTGCCGCCGTAGATTTCTTAACAATATTAACTCCTTTTTTAACCTCTTGCTTTTTCTTCTCTTGTGAAGCTGATTGACGCTCTACTTTATAGTCTTCATATTTCTTCATAGCGTCTTTCATTTCATCAGTAGTAATGTAATCAACTGATTCTTCATCTTCTACCGGAGTGACACCTTCAACTAAAATACGGTTTTCAATTTCACGTTTAGTATCTACGATTGGTTTACCGATGCCGGCTGGATTAGGACGTTCTACTTGTTTTAGAATATATTTATTAATCCATTGACCATTAATAGTTAATGTCATACCTTTTTCAAGATTATCTTCTAACCATTCAGCAACACCATATTCATCAGTCGCTTGAACTTCAAACGGTTGAGCCATGCCACGATGAATAGCTGCTACTTTGAAACGTACGCTATCTGTTTCGTCCCCCTCTTTATTAGTAACTCGAGTGGCACTTGATAAAGCAAATGTTTGGAAGATAAATTCAGCACCATAATCTTCTTTTTCAACATTACGTCGAGATACAAAATTAGCTTGAATTGTTGGCATCTCCACTAATTTACCGTCACGTCCTTGATACACATTGTTTTCAATATGTCCATTAATACCAATAACAGTTGGACTAACGCCTTGTAAGTTTTTCTCAGCAATGTCTTTAAGACTTACATATTCATCTTGCATAGTCTCAATAGCTTTATAAGCCTTGTTCTCTTCCTTTTTACCATCGTTTTCATAGTATTCCATAGCTGACATTCTAGCTTTATGTACTTCACCTTTACCAACTTGTACAGAGATGTTTGCCATTTTCATTGGGACACCTTTTTTAGTTGTGATTTCTCGTACCTCTAACTCTTTAAGTTCTCCTACTACCGTTACTTTGTTCTCATATCGTTTGTTTTCAGCCATATTATTCTCTCCTATGTATTTTAATTTATTTTTATTGATTTTAAGATTATAACTTCTTCAATTTCTCTTGTAACTTCTCATTATTTAAAGAATTCTTCAAGTATTCGTTTGTATTCGTTGGAACAAACTTTTGCTCAAATAATTCATCGCTATAACGTTCTTTATGTTCAAATGAATCAGACAATGCTTTTTCTTTTTCATACCCTAAACTATCGATAACTGGCTCATCATAATAGTCAATTGTGATTCCGTTAGGTGCTAAGAAAGCATCATTCAAACAATCAATTGTGACTTGTGAACCTTTGAAATCAACTAGAGTTGAATTCGAGTTTAATAGTGCGTTCATCACATTAGCAATATCCTGTTCATTTAAACCAGAATATTTGTTAGAAGTCACTTTGTAATTAGATGTAACAACAACGTTACCATAAGCAACTTCAAACTCGTTGATTAGCATGTTAGGTGTAACGTTAGATAATCTCGTACCCTTAAACGCTAACCCCTCTTCATCTAGCACAACTTCTTGTGGGTCTGCAATCCAAACAGTATAGTCACCAACTTGTCTTGCTAACGCCGGCGCTCCAATTTCTTGTTGAATAAAAGTATCAGGATTACTAACTGATTTAACTGAAACTTCAATAAATCTGTTTGATTGCTTAGGCTTAATAATTAAATAATTCAACTCTACCCTCTCCTTATTTCTTCAGCACAGTAAAATTACCATAATCAACAGCTGTTATCTTTTTAAACTCACTAATAATTTCGTTTACTGGGTCGTTAGTCGTAAAGTTATGTACACCATTCTTGCTAATGACAGAATCAGCATACGCAACAAAATCTTTAAACTTCTCAATCTTAGAAGAAAGAGTTGTGTCATAACGTGTGTGGTTAGGTACATCAACAACTTCTTCAACATCGGCAATTTCCTCAACATCACTGCCAATCAAACCAGTTTCTATCTCATCTTCACCGACAATGTCGTAAATGTCGTCTTCTAAGAGATACAATTCCTCAGAATCTTTAACATTTTCAATCGCTAATTCTTTCTCAAGTAGTAACTTTAGCTCGTTTAATGCTTTTTCTCGCATCTCTAGCAAGAAGTTAAAAGCGTCACCAGCAAAATCAAAAGCGTCACTTTCTACAAAAACGTTCAATGTCTTTAAATCCATATTCTTTTTCCTTTCATCATAATAGAATCAAAGTAATTCAATAATAGTTGTATACTCTTTGTCACGTGTAACTGGAGGAGTATTAACATCAATATCAAACTCGATAACGGTTGAATTTCCTCCATCTTTACTCAAATTGTGAGCGATAATGTGTTTCTTAATCAACTCGTACACACTTTCTATTGCTTCTTTCTTAATTGCTTCGAGCTCTTTATCTTTCAATTTCTTAAAAGATTTGTCTCGTGTAATTCTAACACTGTAATGAGCCAAAACATTTCCCCTTTCGATTAATTTATTTCTTGTAATCTGAGTAATTACAATTTCATAATACAACCACAAATATGATTATACTATCAAATTGGAATTACGTCAACACTTTTTATTAATTTATTTCCTTTGATTTGCCCTAATAATTTTTTAGGGCTTATTCACTATTACTACTCCATATAAATCTTGTAAAGCATCTTGATATTGTTTGATAAACCTAGCGATTGTATATGGTAGTGACTTTTCATAAATGTGTTTACTATATCTTCTCATCACTTTTTCTATTTTCATGTAATCTAATTTTCCGTTTTCTGATAGTAAATACATATAGTGCAATATACCAGAATCAATTACGTTAGTAACACTTGAAATGTAATTGTTAGTTAAGTCTTGTAGGACTTTCATTCGTCTATATACTACTTGCTTATCAATTTGTTCTGTTGTGGTGTCAGTAAACTCGACATTTCTAAAAATATGATTTCCGCCTATTATGTCTTTTGCAGGTCTTCTAGAACTAGGGTCACCGTTCTTGGTGTAATAGATTGTAGCTCTATATGATTTTTCCATATCATCTAACAAAACCTCTGGCACTTCAATATAGCGCTCAATTGTTTCACCTTTCTTATCGTTTAAAAGCCTCAATTTATAATATTGTTCATCACCAGCGACATGTGTTGGATTACTTCTAGCTTCTTTAATATCATCGATGGTTAGATTGATTAGTTCGCTATAAGCCGCCCCAGAAATGCCATGAAAGATTGCTGAAACTAATGCTCTATCGCTAGCATTATAGAAGCTACTAACATGTAGTAGGAATTTCTCGTACGTGAAAAACTTTTGTTTATGTTTATATACAAACTTATCAATCTTATCGTACGTAAACATTCTGAACAAATTAATGTTAGATAATCTATCTCCTCTCTCGATAGCGTAATCAGTATACTTTTTAGCAAATGTTAAATAAGTTAGTAAAGTGTTTTTACTGGAGGAATAGATATTATAAAGCAAAATTTCTATTTCAGAAGTTGTAAAGTTATACAAATCAGTATCGAATTGTTGCTCTACTTTACTGCTGTTATTGAATAATGCAGTATACACTCTTATTTCGTTTTCACGCTCTAAAGATTGTAAAAACTGTCTCTTATACAAACTATTGTAAAACATTATTCCACTCTCGCTTTCTCAAACAAGGTTTTTATATTGTTGGTTGCTTCAATTTGCACTTTCTTAACACTTTGGTTTGCCACTTCGATTCTGAAATTGACCTCGTTATCTTTTAGATAATTAGCCACCTTGTGAGTTTCATTTAAAAATTCTTTAATTGTTAAACCGCTTTCGACATAGTTTTTAAGGAAAGCGTAAATGTAGGCACGAGTATTAAAGGTTTTATTGATTTCTCGCAAGTCTAAGTATGCCAAAATCACTTCTGAAACTTCTTGAGCTGTACTTACTTGGTCTCTCCTAGTTTCTACAGTAAATAATTCATCAATATACTTGCTTAGTTCAGAAAAAGCTATTGAACCACCACCTGTTGTGCTACTTGTAGTTTTAATAACACCTTCAAACACAACATCTTTATCTTTTATTGCCTTAACAACTTTGGCGCCTCCAGATTCTTGTTGTAACTCAGCTACTCTGTTCTTTGACCACGGAGTCGCCTTACTGTGTTGCGCTTGCCATTTGATAGCTTCAGCTGTAGTAAAGTTACTAAACACCACATTGAATTCAAAATTGATAGTCGGGTTCTCACGATAAGCATTTTGTGCTGCTAAAACTCGGTGGAAACCATCGATAACATCTAGTCTAGTTCCCTCAGTAATCGTTAATGTATAACTTTCTGGGTCATAAATTAATTCATCACCACTCACACTTGTCATAGGAGCGGCATTAAAGAAAAGTGTACTTTCTTTTAATCCATCTTCTAAAAGCAACTTTTCCATCTCACTAATGTTCTTTTGGTTTAACATTGGCTTTCTAATAATTTTTCCAATTCGTTTTTCCAATTTTGATTCTCGTTGAATGTCAAAGTTATAATTGATTACTTTAGAATCAACAAATTCTGCAATTTGCTTAACACTTATTTTTGTGCTATACACATTGTTTACCTTAACAACCGGTTGAAAATCATACGGGAAAGTAATTTTGTCTTGCTCTAAGAATGCATGAAAATCAAACTGTTTTGCTTCATTAATTTCTCCGGCTGTTAGATACTCCTGTATACTATCTTCATGCCCCAATATTTTAAAACTTTCTAAAATGAATAATGAAATTAGTCGAATGTCAGTAGTATCGAAAAAGTTATCGTCTAATTCACGATTCAAGAAAGAATGTGTGATACCACTAGGGACTCTATACTTTCTTTCCATTTCACTGGCAATTTTATTAATTGATTTACTAGTGTCTTGATTTTTCAGAAGTGTAATAACCTCTTTAAAAGCCTTGAATTTATTATTCATGCTTTCCCTCCTTTTTGTCATTTTTACTTTTTGATTTATCGATTTTTATTTTTTGGTTTCTCTGTTTTGTTTAATTTGTTTTTTCGATTTTTAAAAACACAAGCATCTATTAGTTGAAACCTATCGATTTAAATCGTAGTTTCAACAGTTGATAGTGAATTCAAATTAAAAGTCAAGCTGAGCATATTTTAACTCACTACTTACATTTAACCACAAAATACAATTATTGTCTATGCAATTTTTCGTATAATTTATTTTATTTGCGTTAATGAAGCTAATTCTTTTTTCAACATAGATTGTGTTGCTTCTGGTAAATTACCTAATGCCTCAATTAACTCAGTTTTACTGTAATCAGAAAATCTAATGTCAGCCGTATCAATTTTCTGTTTATTTGATATAGCACCTTGAAACACTTGCTTATTGTCTTCAAGATAAATTTGAGTAGTGTTGATATTCGCATGATTGCCCACTTGTCTAGCTACTTGAATATCTTTTGTAGCTTCATAGGCGTAGTTTACTGCCCCTTTTTTGAAACTGTGAAAAGTAATATTTCTATTTTCATATCCTAGAGCCTTTTTAGCCCGCTTCATCATTTTATATCTGACTTCACTAGAAAAATTGAAGATTGACTCAGTAGATTCCTTATCTAAATGCAAATCGCTAAACATCGCCGATGCGAATTCTAATGATAAACTTTTAATAAATTGTTTCTTTCCTTTATCTACGCCTTTTAATACAACTTCTTCTTTCTTCCAGATAAATGATTGAGGAGTGATATTGTTTAATGCTTCGGCACGTACTCCAGTGTCAAACGCTAAAGCAGTGTAATAGTATTTCTCAATTGCTTTCTCTTTCTCATTCTCTTTAAACCAATTGATAAACTCAAGCGCTTCATCATAGCTCAATACTTCATATGAATTTTTAGATGTTTTTAATTTTGCAATGTTGTTAATACCCACGAGGTCAATTTCATACCCGCTGTTGTATAGGAATTTTGCGAATTCGATTATAGCCGACATTTTACGATTAATAGTACTTGGCTTTAATTTATTATCAATTAAAACACTTCTATACTGAATTAACTGTTTTCTGCTCATAGTGTAAACGACTAAGTCTACTTTAATATTCTCGCTTCCAAAGACTTTGCTAAGATATTGTTTTAAATCATTTAAGTAAGCTAACTTAGTGCTTTGTGAATTAGCTCCCGCTTCATTAGCAAATTCATTAACTAAACTCATGACACTATTAGTTACACTTTTACTACTCATAATATGATTTTCTAATCTTATAACACTCGCTGTCATCTTTTCCTCTCCATTCCTTTGTTTTTTTGTGTTCGTTCGTTTTATTTATCTTAACTTTATTATAATTTATTTCTTTAAAGATAACAAGTCTTTTTTGATAAATTCCATGCAGAAGTTTTACACCCTGTTATATAGTAAATTTTTGTCGAAAAATTCGAGAATGAAAACTCCCTGTAGATTTTAAAGTCGCCTGTTATATAGCGTTTTTTATTCAACCATACTAACCCCCAAAGTGTTTGTCTTTATATTTTTTTGTCATACCTCCCATGTTGTGAAATTGTTGTTTGTTGTGGCTGGTGTATGTGGTTGTCATCTATCAACCAAAAAGGTTAAAAGTTTCGGATAAAATAAAAAATGCACACACGACGCCTATACGACGCCTTTCAACGCTCTTTCTATTTCGTGTGGGTAGGTACTACCCACTGTAAACGGCGCTATGACGGGCTTTATAAGGGGTCATAATTGCAATAAAATCAGTATTTTATCGTTAAATTTTGCCACAATATTGCCACATTTTCAGTAATTTAATCCCAATTTTTTAAAACAAAATCAATTCACAATATCATTCTGTCGTGTAGCTGCTCACACAATGATGTATAATCATGATTAGTCATATTTCTGTTTGAAAAGGAGGTGCAACATGAAAGTAATAATAAACATCGATGATGATAATTTCAGTTACTTGAATCAACTCACAAAGCAAGATAATACAACAATTGACCATATTATTAATGAGTTGATAAAATTTAATATTACTGATGTTAATAAAGCGTATCAGCAAGCCGATAAACAAGCATTAAATGAATTTGCCAAAATTGCTCAAAAATATTTTCATGAAGATATAGCAAGCATTTATGACGTTCTGGGGACGTCTGAAGAAGTCGAAACAGACAGAAGAATGTTGAACGTATATGAAAAATTGTATCAAGACATATTTCAGCGTGATGGTGTGATGCTCGAACTGTTTCAAGAATATAAAAAAAGACGGTCGTAATTGACCGCCTTTTAATTCTAATTTATCCAATTATTAAATTCACTTATTTTTTAAATAATATTTCAAAGTATCCTCAACATCATTAAATGTATAATATTCGATGTTGTCTGATGTCTGCTCCTCCTCTCCTAAAAATTTGAAATTTAACTCTTTATCACGAACATACAGCATTAAATTATCAACATCACTTTCATTTTGTAAATATTCATTCGGAATGTCATAACTAAAAAACATATTACCCTCTTGCGTCACAATATTAACACTTTCATTTGTTTGATACATTTCGATTACATAAGATTTATTATTATTTTTCATTCTTAGCACCCTCCATCTTCAATAATATTTGTTAAATCTTTATATGATTTTACTTTACTTGCGTTTAAAACTTTGATAAGTCCGCCATTTTCAATATAACTAATAACAAAAATTGGTTTGCTATAATTGACGTTTGGGAATTCTGATTCAAAACATTCAACATCTTCAAATTCTCTTTCGCTTTCAAAAAATTGTACATCGTACTTGTCAACATCACTGTGCTGACGTACCTCATTATTAATTATTTCATTTGATTTCAACATCATGTCAAAATATGTTTTGGGTTCTTCCTCAAACATTCCCATTTTTTTAATTAAATCATACAACGTATATGTTGTATACGTTTCGTTTGTGTCTACCTCCTCAGTATCAAAATAAGCATTTTTCAGTTCATTTTCAAATTCGTTTAAACGTGTTGGAGTTAAAACATCTTTAAAAAAGAAACTACTTTTTGCGATTTCAAGTTCTCCATAATAATCAGTTAAATAAGACACTTCATAATAAAATTTATTGTTTTCATCTTTTTCAATTTTAATATATTTTTTATCTTCCACTTTAATTTCACCTTTTTAAATTAATAAAATGTTATACAATAATCTTCATCATATACATTTTCTTTTTCAATTCGGTACGTGCACAAATCGCCGTATCGTTTTTTTACGTCATACACCAATTTATCTTTTAAGTCCTTTTCATGCTTATAATAGTAAAATGGATAAGGTAACCCAACATTTAAAGCGCTGACAACATTAATTAATATTCTGCTTATTCTTTCTGATTCATCAAAAAGATGCAAAAAACTGTTTTTATAGTCGAGTGAATCCATTTCTAGCATGTGTTTTTCATTTTTCAGCCATGAGCGTAAACTGTAAAAATCTTCAAATTCTTTTGTTTTAAATACTACTGTATCAGCTTCGAGATAATTATACATAATATACTTGATTTCTAAAGGACTATAAAAAGTTTTGCATTTTATTGATAATTTATAGGTACCATTTTTTAATTTTTCAATTTCAGCAAATTCGACGGTATGGCTGTCTTTATTATTAAAACTGTCTGTATAATAGTCCCATTTCAAAAAATAACGGTTTTCTGTTTCTATTTGTTCTAGCAAATCAAGATTGTGCCTTTCCATTCTTTTCATTTTTTGATACTCCTAACACATAGTAATTTTTATTATTCCTTATGCGCTTACTTTTAAAATTTGATAAGCACATAAGGAATAACCTAACCTTTAAAATTCTAACCTTTTAATTTTTAAGCCTCGACACTTAAAATGTCGGCAAGTAAATAGTTTTGGTAACCAGTTTTTTGTGTAACGATATAAGCCCATTTACCGCCGTTTATTTTTTCCTTTTCATCAAGCTGGCGGATTTCTTCCAAATCGTGAAGTTTAAAAAAAGCGTCTATCATTCTTTCAATTTCAACATCATTATATTTTATAATGTCTTGCACATATATTAAATTTTTTTGAATGTATCCCATTTCTGATAATATTTCGTAAACGACTAATTTTAATTGTTGATTCATTTTGGTCTGCTCCTTTATTTTATTTTAAACTGCCCTAATCGGCATAATTACATAATCAAAAGTGTTGCTTTTGTCAGTAATTTTTATTGGTTGAATTCTACCATAAAGATTTAAACAATAAAAATCTTCATTATTAGCTTTGTCAAAATCTTTTAGAAACTCAAAAGCGTTTAACAAGTATTCTGTATTTAGAACAATCTTTTTCACATCATTATTATCTATTTTTTTGTTATAGAAAGTATATGACAATTCTAAACGTTGCGCTTCTTCATCATTCCCTGAGTAAGCAGTCAATAAATAATTATCATTTTCATTCAATTCTAATTGTACTAATTTAACTTTTAAATTTTTAAATAATTTAAGTACGTTTAAAATGATATTGATTTCACCATCAATAAAAATAATAACATTTTTTACGTCGTCATCTTTCGGAATTACGTTTTCAAAATTAGGAAAATTATAAGGGTATTCGCTTCTACTCTTATCATTTTCGTTTTTAGGATTGATTAGCATATTGTTATATTCATGTTGATGGTTTATTCTCACA
Source organism: Staphylococcus delphini (assembly GCF_900636325.1). Taxonomy (NCBI): domain Bacteria; kingdom Bacillati; phylum Bacillota; class Bacilli; order Caryophanales; family Staphylococcaceae; genus Staphylococcus; species Staphylococcus delphini. The sequence continues at coordinate 1,109,781 of NZ_LR134263.1, read as the reverse complement.
AGTCTATGACCGTCTGTAAAATCAATAAGATTATCGTTAAGGTGCATATACTTTAAAATTCGATTTTTTGTGTTTTTTGTTATCTTTTTAGCGTGTTTTGTAATTGTCTTTAATTCCATTTTTCATTTCCTCCTCAGCTTTAACAAGCGCCCAATCGTCTAACATTAACGCTAATTTGTAACCTTTTTCGTCCATTAACTCAAATTGTTTAACGTCAAATGGTTCGTCGCTTGCGTCAAATTCTTTATATAAAACCTCTTCATTAACAATAGTAAAAACTGTATTTTTCAAATATTCTTCGCTTAATCGAGGTACGTTATAGTGCTCTGCAAATTCAAGATAATTGTTAATGTCGATTATTTCGACATTAACACCAATTTTAAAATTTTGTACTAATTTCATTTCAAACACTCCTAATTTTATAATTTTTTAATTTTTAACAAATGGCACAATCTCAGTTTTTTCAACAACAACAAAATAGTCTGTTAAATACTCACCGTCTGTTTCGGGTACGGGTAGCCCGTTCGCATCTTCAACGATAGAAAATGTTAAATATGTTATTTGTCCATCGGATGACGTATCAATATCAATGTCGTTTTCTTCAACATCATAGTAATCTTGCAGGACCTCAAGAACATCATAAAAATTATTGCTTTTTGATTCACCGAGGTTAAAACCGCCGGTAGTAATTACGTCCCCGCTCCAGTCTTGTAATTTTTCATTAAATTTTGTGAATTGCTTCATTATAACTCTTACGTTAAATTTCATTTTTATTTTTCTCCTCGTTTTCACAGTGATTTTTTTGTTATTGCGTTATATGTCGATTTACCAGCCGAAACCAGTTCTAACAATTTGATTATCTTTTGTTTTGTGGAAAATGCTGTCGTCCCATGAATTTATTAAGTCGGGCGTTAACTCTTCATAATCAATATATTCGAACAAATCGGGCGCATTGCCCCCACTGATTTCATTTGCAAAATAACCGAGACCATACCAGCCTTCGAAAACCTCATATTGTGCAAAATCTGTTGCGGTCGGGAATAAGAATAATTCTTCGTTTTCCCATTCTCCACCCCCTTTTTCAGCTAGTAATTCATTATAAATTTTTGGGTATTTTGTTTTTAGCTCCTCAGCGTTTTTAAATGTTTTCATTTCATACTCATATAACATCTTATGTTCCCCCATTTTTATATTATTTTATTTTTTAACTTTTTTAGTTTACTTCAATTGATTTAACGTAATCACCTTTGTAAGTGATTTTGTACACAGCGCCTTTGACAAGGTTGTTACTGTAAATTGTATATTGCTGATTTTTGTTCAACATTTTTGAATCTTCCGCATGCTTGAACACTCTTAACCTTTGAGCGTCCTCAGCGATTGCGTATGATGTTGATGTTTTTTGTGTTTGTTCAATCTGTCTTTCCGTGCTTGCGTCGAGACTGTCAAAGTCTGTTTGTGACGCTTGTGAGTTTGGCGAAAGTAATAAGGTGCTTGCTGTTATAAGTGTTTTTAGCATTGTGGTCGTCTCCTTTAAAAGTTTATAATGAAAATGTGATTATGTTCATCATCACGCCCGATATGCGTATATTCGCCACTCCAAAGCAAGTCACGCCCTAACGATTCAAAATCGAAATAAGATGAGATGAATTCATTATCTAGTCTTATTTCTTCAAAATAAGACGTTTCCACTTCGTAATAGCCGAGCGCTTCAAAGGCTGACACATCACAGTCTAAAATTAAAACACGGTTGTTTTCAACACATTTGATGATGTCGGCGTTTTCGTACTCTCCTTTTATTTTAGTTGCGACAAAACTGTCGAATGTCGCTTTTTTGATGACTTTTACCATTTCCCCAATGTCATCAATTGAATGAAACTCACTTACTTCAAGCAAGTCACTTTCAGAATCTGAAATAAACCATTCATTACCTTTACCAGCAATAGTGTTGATATATGTGCTCATTGCATCGAATTCAGTAAGTGCATCGAACCATTTACCAACAAGATTACCAGCATTGTATTCAGTTAAATCGCTGATAAAAAGATTAAACTGAATTTTGTTTTCATTTTGTTTGTTTTCCATTTTAATTACCTACCTTTAGTTAAATAATTTATTCCTAATCGCCAAGTTACTAAAACAATTTTTTTAATAAGTCTTTTTGACTTACTAGGACGCCTAAAGTAAAGCTACATAATAGAGCGCCATACACGCCTTGAATTCCTTTGTATTCAAATGTAATGCGAGGGTGTGAGTAACCTCCCCCGTTATTCGCTTTAGTAGGGTCTGCGTTTTGGTTTGTCTCTTCGACTTCGATTATTTTAAATGTTGTCATTATGAAACCTCTCTTTTATTTATAATTTATTTCTTAACCTTATATCTATATTATACACACGTAAACTTAATATATCAAGAACTTTAACGTAAACTTTTACACTATCGGTGTGTATTTACATCTAATATGTAACAGTGATGTATAATTGTAATATTGCATAAATAGTAATGTTTGTTCACTTATTTACCTTTTAATTGTACCACAATCAAGCGACTGAGTCACTAAGAATATGATGAATTATTATGCATATACATTGTATAAATATGTATATGCGCATACACTCATATAAGCCCATATAAGTGCCCTATTGCATGATAAGACAAATAGGATACGTAATATCTGGACGCTTAAGAATGCGTTAAACGTTGAATATAAAGTTGTATGACGATTTGACAAATTGCGTGAAATGTGGTAAGGTGTATGAATGATTATTAGTGTAATAAGTAACTGTGTTGGTTGGCTAAGTCTTGCAGGATTATTGTATAAGATAGCCCGCTATTTATGATGGGTAGTTATTGTATAGTTATTTGATTAGATGTAGATGTTAATTTATTTAATTGATGTAATTGAATTGATAATCAATTAATGAGTGCAGGATATATGTTTAGATTGATATTAGGTTTATTATTTATCTGGCAGTATTAATATAAGAATGCGTGACGAATGGATATGATTAATAATTGATTGATATGTTAATGTATGTAGGTGTGATAAGAATGAAGTGTTAATGAATATAAGATGATAGTTAATAATAATTGATATTGAGTTGTATATGATAATGAGTGTGATGTGTGAATGAGTATAGAGTGAGATTAGATATATAACGATAATTAAATGATAGTATAATAAATAATGATTGATATTGAGTGTGTAGTTAGATTATAAGTGACTGGATATTAAGTTGATGTGGGTGATTAGTGTAGACGTGTATTAAGTATAGTTAGGTGAATGGTTTAAGTATATATTGAGTTGTGGATATAATTGTTTATTATTATGGATTATATTATTTATAATTATATTATTTGAGTTATTATGTTTTGATTTGTATTTATTGAAATTGTGATATGAGTGTGTGGAAATGGAGTGATGTTGGGGTAGTGTTGTTGAGCGAGTGATGAGTTGTTTGTGCTGGGTAGCTGTTGGGTGGATTGAGCTGTGTGTGATGAGCTGGGACGTATGGGAAATAAGAGTATGGAGTTGTTGGGGAGTATGGAACTGGGTGAGGAAAATAATGTGTGTGTGAGGTGGAATGATGGATACATTTGTTTGTTGGGTGTAGACACATTTTCCACTGTTATGGGTACCAAAATTTTTTAAAAAAATTGATTAAATTTTAAATCATAATTTAATTCAATGATTCACCTTGTGTAAAATTATCCATGTGCTTCTACTGGAAGTTATAAAGCATCTTCCACATGTCCTATTTTCTACTTTCTTTCTCAACACGTGAAAGCCCCAGCAACCTCAATTTTAGGGGGCAAATTTGGGGCTGGTCATATAACGTTTATTATCTGAACGCCGTTTTTGCTCGGGTTTTTGTCCGGGGGGGTGGTTTAGGATTACGACCCGTTTGATGTAAAATTACATCGGTGTACTGTCCAAAAATCACCTCACCATTGACTAAATTACATATCAAATTTTTCCCCATTTTTCTCACCTTTTCCATTTCTCACAAATTACACAATTTTTTCTGCCACATTTTCGTCACAATTTTACCACTCAGTTTTCCCACCTAACTCACCACATTACTCCCTATTCTCCCTTCTTGTACCTACCTTACACAATTACATATGCACTCTTACCATTCATCTCACACTCCATTACTCCACGCACCAAATTTTTTTACCTCCCACCTACAACTCAATGAATCATATATCAATCAACGACATTTTATCCTCAAATAACACCCTTTCAGCATTCATCAAAACTAAAAATCCTATCAGTTTCATTTTTAACCACATGAGTTATGTGTGATATATTTCTATACGCTTGATTAAATTAAACATCAACTCCAAATATCTCACTCGACCAACTTTTTTTATTTCCAGTTTTTTATTTTAAATTTCAGTCAACTCCTCAATCATTAATTGACAACTAAGTTGTTCTATAATCTTTTATCACGTTCATTCCTCTCACTTTTAGAACCTATTTTTAGCATGTCAGTTTCCTGTAATCTAAGCTATAATTTATTTATAATTAATTTGTTGAAAATATTGGCTAATATTGATTTGGTTAAATCCTAAATCAAATTTGTTATAAGATATTTCTTACAAGAAACCTAATATTCTTCCACAGTCATTCACTTTTTAGCTTCCAATTAATCTCTTATTCAATCTCAATATTGTTTCACCCCAATCAATTTACTCCAATTTTCACTACTTTCTCTTAGAAAACTAACTAAAAATGTCAGAATATGTCTAAAAACAAATAAAAAGAGACTGAAATTAATCAGTCTCTTTAATCAATATTACGCTTTTAAGTTACGTAATCTCTTATTCATTATTTTCTTTAGCAAATCAACTAGGTCATCTTTCAAGAAATCTTTACGGATTGGATACCCTTTATTCATTTCTTCAAGATAATTGTTTATGTATTGATGACTTAACAACGTCTTAATTACTCTAAGGAATCTTACAGAATCGTCTTGCTGCTCACACAGATAGTATTGAAATTCTAACTCTAAGTTTCCTTCACGATTAATCACATTCTTTAGCTCAACGCTTAGCATTCTTTCAGTATTATTCTTAGTTACTGTTAGACCTATCAATGAATTCAAAGTTGCCATTACATCTTTAAACTCATTAATCATCGCATATTGCTCCAAGACACTTTATCTGCAATTCTTTCAACTTCTTTAAGCATTGAAACTACATCATTCAAACTAACTTTACCTTTCATTCTTCTCTTAGGACATTCTTTGATATATCCTCTTGTAGCAGCTTGAATAGATGCATAGAACCCTCTAAATTTCCAACTCTTAGTAGTTTTCTTTTTTCTTTCCTTGATGTCAAAATCATACTCTAAGGATTCTAATTCTAAGTTATCTGAATCACCACGTCTAATAATCCTAAAATCATAAGGTAATTCAATTTCTAAAGTTATCTCATTATTTTTCATTTCTTCTTCACCTTTTAATTTATTTTTTTAAAGTATCGCTTACCCTTTGAAATAAACTGTTAGCTATTTATACATTATAATCAATACAAGTTATTTCCCAATGGCTTTGCTTATTTAAGTTTTGCTGTGTATACAACTTGAATAATATGACAAGATTTATTTTACACCATTTCTTTATCAAGTTCAATAATTTATTTCTTATGAACAAAAAAATCTTCCTCAAATTCTATCGTCCATTCTGAGTTTGCTATTTAATCGCTCAGCAAGCGTTAATTGATTTTTGGTACTAACTATCCAAAAAGTGCTATCGTTTGTCTACGTGGCTTATAACGCATTAGTTTTGAAAAATGATGAATTTGAGATTTGAGATTAAAATCAATCATTTTGCTCATTCAAAAATCACCCATGTGGCAATCCAAATTACTATCGTCCATTTCTGATAGGCTATTAGCCCGCTGAGAGCGTTTCAAACACTTTTAGGTAGTTTATATCCAAAAATACTTACTTCGTATTCTAGCCCGTAAAATAACGCTCCTCGTAAGCGATGCCTCTGATGCCCATTAAATCGGGCTTTCTGATAATTTATTAGTCCCTGTGGTTATGCGAATTATAAATCTAAACGTTAGATTCATAGACGCTTTCCTTTTGCTTTAGCAAAATGGGAAGCAAAGGAAAGCCCTGCGGAACGTTAGTGACGTTAGGCTTTACTGAAAGGTTTTTTCAATCAATCCCACACAGCTCTAAAATTTGAAAATCGGCGCCAAATTTGACGTATTTTTTGTCTCGAAGAGCTCTCACCCTTACTCTCCCAAGGGTTTGAGCTGATTGTGAAATTTTTAAAAATACCGCTTGGGGCACCACTTTTTTGACCCTTTTAAGTTATTAAGAATATATTTTTGCTTACGCTCATCAGTTTTAGCTTGTCCTATATTCTCTTATGAGGGGTAAAAAAATTCGCACCCACATGATTAAAATTCAGAGTCAAAAAATAAAAATACTTCGCTGACAAACTCGCCGTTTCTTTTGGTTGTAAATTGCTCAAGTCTGTAATTTTGATTAGTATAATTCTTTAGCTCTCTGTGTTGCTTTTTAAAAGTTCCTAAACTTGCTCCAACCTTTTTAGCAAGAGAGTTCTTATTCACTTTAAATCGTGAATAGCTAGTAGTAATTTTGTTAGCAAGCATATCCTTTACAACACAAGCGAGATACAAACTTTGCACCGACAAATTACCTTTTACGGTATCAAATAATGATTTGTATGTGATTGTTATGTATTTATCACCTTGAACATCAATTGGTGGTTTCACTAATTCCATTTCTTGACCTTTCTTTCGAGAAACGCCTTTAGTGTGTCTAATTGGTTCAATAGACCTAACTGGTAAAGTTAATCGATTTGCATCTATCATTTTTTCTTTTTCGTCCTTACTTAATGATTTAAACATAGTGTATTTACCAAAATAATTCCGTTTCTCTTTATCCTCAACGTACGACACACTATATTCAACAGGGAAATCATATTGAGTGCCGATAAATTGGTTCTCAACCAAATAACTAGATTTTGTGAACAGTTTTCTTAATTTCTCATTGTACTTTAATCCTAAGAATTGACAAATAATTTCCAAATTTATGTGGTGTCTTCTATAAGTGTAGTTCGCTTCTTTGTACACAAGTATAATACCTGCATACAACAAAAGGGATTTGGCTTTAATAGCATTTGTAGTGTCCAAACCTTCCAAATATGTCATAAACTCTTTAGGAATCACTATCTTGAAATGGGAATTACTTTCCCTGAACACCCCCTTTCTCATTCTCTCAATTTCCTCGTTGCTTAATAAAAATCTCCAATTATTGTTTTTCTTTACTCTTTTCTCCATTTTTCTCCCTCTTATTATATTTTAATTTATTTCCTTATTTCAAAAATTCACCCATAAAACATTTTCTGCTTTTACCTTTGTCTGTCTTAATTGCTTGTACAATTGCTCCTGATTCAGCAAACAATAAACATTTATCAATTGTTCGAGTTAAAGCAGTATACAAAAATTGTCTACTCAATAATGCAAATTCGTTAAACGTTACAATGACTAGCAGTGTTTTAAAACCTGACCCTTGAGAACGATGCACACTAATAGCGTAACCTAAATCTAATACACCGATTTCATTATCATTTTCATTCTTAGCGTAGAACACTGGCTCGTCAATTCCTTCAAACTTAATCAACATACCCACGCCTTCTACACATTCTAAAATCGTGCCAAATGTGCCGTTAAACACAGCAGCAGAAGCGTGTTCAGCTTCTTCTCTATCAATAAACTTGTTACTATACATTACAAAATTAGATTGACTCATAATTGTTACACCATAGTTGTTACCTTGTTGAATAACTCTGTCACCTTTTCTAAACGTATGCTTTAAACCTTTAATCTCTTCTTTTCCACTAGAAGCTGGGTTAAAAATTTCTTGTAAATGCTTATTCATATTTAGGACTGAATAGTCACCCTTTTCTTTCAATCCGACAATTACTTGAAAATCTTCATTTCTCATTTCCGGATTATCAGCATAGCGTTGTGCTGTTTGAAGTACGTCATTCAAGATTAAAGACTTATCTCGATAATAATTCTCATAGAAATCATTACTAGCTCCCGAGATTTTTCTACCACTTTCGTTATATTTAATAATTTGTTTTCCTTCACGAACCATGTTGGCAGCACTCAAAGTACCTGAATCTTGCGCTTGTCTATGAACTTCTTTCAATGTTACGTGAGCAAACTCAGTAGAACTTAATAAATAATCAAATACTGCACCGTGTCCAATTGCTGGTAATTGTCCACTATCACCGACAATAATGAGTGGCGAACCTGATGGAATTGCACTGATTAAATCTAAAAATAGTTTGTTATTAACCATAGATGCCTCATCTAAAATGTAGACAGCTGATGGTAACGGGTTGAGTTCATTATGAAAAAAGCCACCAGTTGTAGGTTCGAATTTTAGCAATCTGTGAATTGTACTAGCATTTAATCCGTTCATAGAAAGTACATTAGCCGCTTTACCTGATAAGCTACATGCAGCGTGGTTATTTTCGATACTTTCAACAGCGGCTCTTAGTAAACTTGTTTTCCCCGAACCCGCTTTACCGTCTAGGACAAAAATCCCATTTGTTATAGCTTTCTCAATTCCTTCTCGTTGTTCTTTGTTGAACTTAAAACCTTGTTCCTCTTCTAACTTTTCTACAATCGTTTCATCAATATTATTAGGGATAAAACCGTCTCGTAATCTTCTTAAGTGACCAACAATTTGCTTTTCTTCATTTCTGTATGTATGTAAAGTAATAAATCCTTCGTTATAGTAAATAGCATTGTGGTTAATAATCTCTTCAAATACTTTATCATCGACCTCATCAATACCCAAAATGTCACATAAATCTTTTTCAAACTTATCGATTGGAATTTTTGTGTCTCCGTAACCAACGATTTGCTCAATAACGTACAATGCACCTGCCACAATACGTCGTTTATCTTTAGGAGATACACCTTGTTTTAAAGCATATTGGTCTACAGTTTTGAACCCAAAACCAGATACCTCAGTTAATTTATAGACGTCGTTTTTAACAATCTGCACGACTTTCTCTGGACTACCAAAGTGTTCCGATAATTTGATGACACTTTTAATGCCGGCACCTAAAGGAGAAAGCGCTACAATCGCTTTGCTATATTCATTGTAGTTCAATAGTTTTGCGATTATCTTTGCTGCGGTTGCTTCTTGAATGCCATGAACCGTAGTTAAGTTGATTTTCTTATTAATAATATCCTCAATAATGTTCTCGTTTGGAAAAGATGATAAAATATCTCTCGCTTGCTTTTCAGTTAAGATTTGATATAAGAATTCTTCTTGAGACTTTCTGTCTTTCAAACCATCAGACTTTACTTCGACAAAATTGTAAACGTCAACATTTCTTCTTTCATCAAAGCCTTCAATAAATCTCACCTTATATGAATTACCTTCAATTAACGCCGGTGTATTTCCAACGATTGTAAAATTCTTATATGTAGAATGCAATTTTACTTCTGGATTAATCTCATCAGCGAATTTAAAACCATATGCACCATACATGCTCCCCTCATTGTAAAACAGCTCCTTAGTTACTGTTAATTCTTCTTCAAACTCTCTAAAAGTTTTTTTCATGTAATCTTCCTCATTTCATTTTTATTTGCCTTACAGAAATAAATTATAACACCAAAGAAATGTGTTGACAATAGAAATAAATTATTTTATAATCAAGTCAAGAAAAAGAAATTACATAACAAGGAGAAAATGAAAGATGATTATTAGTTTAGAAAATATTGAAAGTTTAGCTGAAGAGCTAGGATATAAATGCGAGGATTTAAAGAAATTAGAAAAAAATGAATATATGATGTCTACTAAGGATATTAAGATTAAACGTTTAGGTTGGGACTGTTGGCTTAGCTTCGAGAAGAAGAAATCAGAACCAGTTGTTTTAATTCCATGGAAAATTGAGCGTGATAATAAGAGAAGACAAGTATGGAGACAATTTATGAATTGTTGTAATTACGCTTTGAGATATGGTGAGGAACGCACAGAAGCAATCGCTAGAGGAATTGATGAAAGCATGATGGTTGAGATTGTTAGTGACCATAAATTTATCTCTCAACAAATCAAGAAAACAACTACCCCGCTGTCAGAGGAGAATGGATTCACGAAAACCCTTGACAAGATTGCTGACTACATCTTATTTAGCAAGTTTGATAATAAAGAGCAAGAAGAGGAGCATATTAAGTTAAAGAAAGAAATTGCGCAACTAGAAAGTAAAAAGAAAACTGAAAAGAATAAAAATAAATTATTTGATGCTAAACACAAAAAGAAAGATACACCGTATATGAAAGTTAAGCGTTTAAAAAGTTTACCTCCACAATATTTAGTGTTAAATACTGAAGACGATGAATCACAGGTTGTTAAACCAGATTACGTAGTTAATTACACAAGGGTTGACAGACAAATGGAGAAAGGCAAGTTTGATGAGAGTATGGAAGCGTTTTGGGAACGTTTTTCACCTAGTAAACCAAACGAAATTCCGTTTTATGATAAAGAACCTGTTAATTATAAAGAGCTTGCTTATTCTACAATGAAGCAATACATAGCTGAAATTCAGCAACTTGAAGATAAGCCTTTTTCTCCAAACAGAGCAAAAGTTATTTCAAATTTGAAAGGTGAAATGCGAGATGCACTAAAGGTTTTAAGAAAAGTAATCCACTTTCAACCTAGTATCTCAATTGATGAAGTAATTCCAGATGATGCTTGGAATTGTTTGAGCCTCAGAGACGCAGAAGTTTACTCTGTGCTCCTATATAATTACTCAGAACTATACGAAAAGTATAAGCCAAAAGTTAATACAAACATGTGGGCGTTACTTAGAACTTTTGAAGATTTGGCAGAGAAAACATCGTGGAGTAAAGAAGAAGCTCATATTGTCGACTTGATGTTGAATTCAGGTGTTACCAAATTAGAAGAAATACAAGAAGCATTAAGAGAAGATTACAAGTTAGAATATGAAAAATACCAATTGTCAAGAATTATCAATAAGCAATTACCAAAAATATTAGTTGAGACACATGAAAAGCAATTAGAAGATTGGATTTGGATTCATCGACGCAAAGGAAAATATAAAACTTGCAATTCGTGTGGTGAAGTTAAATTAGCCGTCGACAATCGATATTTTATGAAAAATAGTAGTGGTTACCTAGGCTTAAGGTCAGTTTGCAAGTCATGTGAAAAGTCATGATTTAAAAAGTTTTGGTGAAAAATTGCAATTTTACCTACTTTTGTAGACAATATATAGTGAAGGGGTATCACAATCGTTGAGATTCACTGATATTAACCTTAATAAAAATAAATTATTATACATAATCAAGGAGGTTACCCCTTGATTGGCAGAGTAACCTCTGTTTTTATAGTTTTTTAAGCCAGTCAAAAAATAATAAAAGTTATAGGAGAGATTTATAATGGGAGTACGCTTATCAAAGAAATTAATTATTAAGGAATTACAAGAACAATGTTTAGATTTAGGAGTAAAACTAAGTTTAGACCAAACAAGTAAAATTATTACGGCTTTTGAAAATACGATTGAGGAAGCTATTTTAGCTGCGGACTCAAAAGAATATGATTCTTTCGGTTTTTCATTTGGACAATTTAAAGTTATTGATGTACCACAACGTTCAGGACATTCTAGTTTATTCGGTAAGGATTGGGTAACTGGAGCACATAAACGAGTACATTTACAGTTTTCAGCACCACTTAAACGTCGCTTAAAAGAAGAAACTTTAAAACCAGTTGAATAATAAAAGGAGAATATATAATTATGGCTAAACTTACAAATACAGTTTCATTCAAGAACGCAGTTATTGATTTAGAAAACGACACTATCACAGAAGTTACTAAAGATACAGAATCGACTTTCAAGTTATCAGAAATTATCGCTCGATTTGAAGATAAATATGTTTCATTCTCGATTAAAGAAGACACTGAAGTTCACGGGAATGAATAATCATGAACATGTTTCGTAAGGACGGAGAATCATTTGCCGAATATCAGTACCGTTTGTACGAAAATAAAGAGAGTTTGGGGCTCAGTAATCAACAGATTGCTGATTTCCTGAACCACGAAAATGGTACTGATTATGACGAATCAAAGTACAGAAAAGAATATCAAATCTTCAAGAATGTTTGGGAATCAATGTTCAAGAAACAACACACAGCTTCCCTACCTGATGAATTTCTTGAGGAATTAACTAAAGAACAACTCAAGATGAATGAAAAGAATCGTGCTATCACAAAAATGTTGCAAGACCAACGACGAGAATATAGAAAGTTATTAGATTTCTCAGGAAGGTTTGAACACATTAAGGACGAGATTTTTAGCAATATTTCAGCTTTACCAGCAATACCAACACCCCCTACTTTTCCGACCGCTGAGAGACAAGAGAAAGAGCTAATTGTTCTCATGTCAGATTGGCATATTGGCGCAGAGTATGACGGTCGTTTTGGTAAATATAACGTTAAAATTGCGAAAGAGCGAGTCCGTTACTATCTTTCAGAAGTGCTGAATGAGATTAAGACACATGGACATAACAAAGTACATTTAGCGCATTTAGGAGACGGTATCGGTGGAAATATTCACATATCAAGCCGTGTAGCCGCTTCAGAAGATGCTGTACAACAATTAATGATTTTATGTGAGTTACTTACTGAGTTTGTATCTGAGGTTGCTAAAGTTGTAACAGATGTTTCAGTTTATTCAGTTGTTGGGAATCACGGAAGGTTAATCCCACAGAAAGACGCAGTTAGAAGTCATGAAGAGAACTTTGAAAAGTTAATAATTTGGCACCTTCAAGCTAGATTAGCAAACTATAAGAATATCACATTTCATGAGGACAGAGACGGATTAGTGGAAGCTAATGTTCTAGGAGAGAGTGTAGTGTTTGCACATGGTGATTTAGACAAGATTGCTAATGGCTCAGATAAATTAGCACAAATGTTATCATATGTTCCTCAATGGATTTTTATCGGTCATGTACACCATTCTTTTGAGAAAAATTTTGGTATCACGACTGTTATTGTTAATCCAAGCGGAATTGGGCATGACTCTTACAGTGCCTCAGGACGATTTGGTGGTCGTGCTGGGCAAAAGATGGTTACATTTGAGAAATCGAAACTTGGTGGTATTAATCATTCGGTTAAGCTAATTAACTTTAACTAACTTATACATAATTAACGACAACGCCTCCACTCCTTTTTAGGCAGATACGCTCTGATGTGGGGGTATTACATAACGCCTGACGTACGAAAAACCCTCCCGTTCAATCGAACATTAATACCTATGGGAGTGCTGTCTGGTTACAGGCTTGAGATAGTAATTTAACATTAGGTTGGACATGTGAGAGACACCACATGTTGCTCGGCAGAAGCTATATATCTGACTGTTGGTCTCACTGGAGACATCTTCCAGTTAGTGTCTAATTTTAGGAGAAATCGTGCAGGGTTTTGCTTACTCATCTGATTTAAAATCTGTCACTAATTCCGTGTAAAAATACCCTTTTACATCTGTGTCTAAAATCATTTATAAATAAAAATAGGAGAACCATGCCTACTTTTTCCAAACAGGGATAGCTCAAAATTAGGTAGTTCCTTGAGAGCGAAAATAAGTTGGTCAGCTTTTACTCAGAAGAAGCATCAGAGAGTAAAAAGTGATTCCTAAGGATAGTATGGAGGAAAAATTCTATCGGACGCTTGGTGTATAACTCAAGTTTAGGTGTTGTCTGAGTTATAACATACAGGGAGTTGATGCTTACCGTATAACTTGGTGTGTTCCCATAATTCAACTAAACACCTGATTATCCTTTACTTATGGTTTAGGGTTCGCAAAGGTTTTAAGCGTTGAACCGATAATCAGTGCTAGAACAAAGGGTTGTGATAAGTCATCTAGCTAATGCTCATCTCGTCTGAATATTAAATGGCGAGGTTATCATGGCACATATCCATAAAATTTTATGTTTAGTACACTTAGTCAAGACACAGCAAGACTAGCTGTCTATGTCGATTGTAAAGAGTTTTGACTTGTGAAAATAGTCACTTCCTTATAATCGTTCTAAATACAAAACAATGGATAACACAAGGAAATAAACTATATGTTTGTAGGTTCTGTGATGAGAATTATAGAGCTGAGTTAATTCGTTTGGCTATTAAGGTAGACGTATCGAGATAGCTTAGTTTGCTAATGGACGCATTTAGCGAACTCTCCAGTTGTTTAAAAACTTACATTCATTATGATACTTGAAGTTACTGGTTTCATAGTATCATCTTTAAATATTGAAAACTGTGTCTAGGGGATTTTAATTCTTTAGGTACAGTTTTGAGTGTTTAAAAACGCTCTCGTTTCTTTTTCTTTCCATGATAATTCCCCTTTCATTTTACCGACTTATACAAGGTCGGTTTTTTGTTGGTTGGACGATGGTCTCCCCTTACCTCTCTCCTACCATCGCCCACCGAACAAAAAATAATTAGGTGGTGTTTATGTGGCAATAAGAGATGCCAAAGTTGAAAAGATTAAAACATGTGTTCACTGCAACAGAAACCTAGTTAGAGATACTAATTTTATATCAATAAATGGTAAAAACGCCGCTTTCCCAGATGGATATTATCCAGTGTGTAAGCGTTGTATAGAAGAGCTAGTAAATGAGCCTGTTGAGGGATATAAAAACTTTATAAACGTACTTATGGGTGTTAATCGACCGTACAAAGAAGAAGAATTTAATAAAGTAGGACGACAAAGATACAAATACTTAGTAAGAAAAAATCCTACACGAAATAAGGAGTTGTTTATTGAATCAGATAGATTCTTTAACGCATATGAAGCAAAACTTACAGAGGATACGATTGAAAAACTAACCCCCGAAGAGTTAAGAGATTGTCAATTGTATTGGGGAGAAGAATATGTCGAAGATGAATATTTGTTTTTAATAAGCAGATATGAAGACTACTGTAACGCTTACGATGTCGATACGCCAACATTCCAAAATATTATCACTCAGATTTGTCAATTAGAACTCGATATTAGGAAGAAACGTATAAAGTCAGTTAGCACAAAAGATGAAACTAAAATGATTATGGACTTAATGAGGACTGCTGGTATCGCTCCTTCTCAAGAAAAAGCGAGCAAAACCAATGAGAATGAAACATTTGGGGTCATGGTAAAACGTTGGGAGAACGAGAAGCCAGTACCAGAAGTACTACCAGAGTTTAAGGATATTGATAATATTGAAAAATATATGAGAAATAATTTCTTATCTCCTATGTTGACTTCACTAGAAGCTGAAAACCCTTATGAAGAAGAATACCAAGAACATGTGGAGAAATACGGTATCTCTGAGGACGAGTTATTAGGGAGTAATAAAAAATAATGGGTTTTAGTGTAAGTAATGGTACTCATAGAAGTCAATATCACTCTAAAGTAAATTTATTCAAGTTAAGACGTAATCATAGAAAAACAGAATCTAAGTCTGTATCAGCTATGAAGAATATAGCGATATGGATAGCTTATTACAGAGAGAACCCGCATAGATTTGTGTTGGAATTTTTGAACATTAATCTGAAACCGTTTCAATGCGTACTTTTGTGGGCGATGATACAACATCATTACTTTGTATTTATTGCCTCGAGGGGCATCGGGAAGTCCTTTTTATCTGCGGTGTATTGCGTAACTAGATGTGTACTTTTTCCGGGTACAAAGATAGTTGTTACAGCCCCTACTAAGTCACAAGGTATCTTGATTCTTGAGAAGATTGAGAATGAGATTTTACCTAATGCTCCACTACTACAAAGAGAAATAGCTGAATTAAAGACTGGTAACCAAAAGCCAATTATCGTATTCCAAAATGGTAGTTGGATTAGAGTTGCAGCTTCAAATGACAATGCTCGTGGCTATCGTGCTAATTTACTTTTGGTCGATGAGTTTGTAAAAGTTGACCCTGATATTATTAACTCGGTATTTAAGAAGATGTTGACGTCTCAACGTGAACCATTGTTCTTAACTAAGCCGGAGTACAAAGACTATAAACGAGAAGAAAACATGCAGATGTACTTATCATCAGCATGGTATAAATCTCATTGGGGTTACACAACAACACTTAATTACACAAAACATATGCTAAAGAAAAAGAGTGAAGATGCATTAAGGTCATTTGTTTGTCATGTCCCCTATTATACAGGCGTGCAAGAAAAATTATATTCACATGAAAGTATGAAAGCAGAAGCACAAGCAGATGGTTTTACCAAGATGAAATTTGCTATGGAGATGGAAGCTCGTTGGTGGGGAGAATCAGAATCAGCCTTCTTTAATTTTAACAAGATTGATATTAACAGAAAAATTACTGAGGCTTTCTATCCAAGAGAGGTTACTGAGCACACAAACATAGTAAACCCTAAAAAAGAACCAAAAGAAAAAAGAATACTATCTGTCGACGTTGCTCGTATGGGTGGTAATTCAAATGACGCTTCTGTATTTAGCTTAATCAGGCTGGTACCTAAGAATAAACAATACGAACGGCAACTGGTCTATATGCAAGATATGGAAGGAGAAGACTTCCTAACTCAAGCAATAAGAATTAGGCAACTTTATGATGATTTTGATTGTGATTACATTGTGCTTGACTCTAGAAACGTTGGTTATGGTATTTTAGATAATTTGAGAGTGCCATTATTAGACACTGAACGTGGTATTGAATATGAGCCGCTAAATGTTTATAACGACGATAAATTGGCAGCAACATCAAAGTTTCCTGAAGCACCACGGGTAATCTACACAATTAATGCCACTAATGAGAAAAACATGGAGATGGCGAACTTATTAGCGGATAACTTTATGCGTGGTAAGTTTAGACTATTAATAAGAGAAGAATTAGCAGAGGAGCTAATGAGAAACAATAATAAAATAAAATTCTCTCATTTAAAGAATAATATTCAAGCATTATTGAAATATCCATTTAGACAAACAGAAATGTTCATTAATGAAGCTATGAATTTAGAACAAGTTAATATGGAAGGTGGAGCCTTCAAACTTGTTACATACGGAACGGCACGTAAGGATAGATACTCTTCTGTATCTTATGGGAACCAATTTGCTACCGTACTAGAACGTGAACTACAACGTACTGCAAAAACAACAAACTTTAGAAACTTTGGTTCGATGAGGAAACCAAAAGCAATAGTATAGAAAGGTGTGAGTAAGTTCGTTGGAAGATAAAAAAGATATTACTAAATTTCAAGAATACATAAGAAATTATTCTACTGCAAGAAAACTACCTTTAACAAATCACCACAGCCTTTCAGCTTTGTATAACACTTCTAGAACCTCACTTGATGAAGTTTCTAATGTAGACGTTTTAAAGTGGATTAGAAAGCCTGAAAAGTTTTATAGCAACCTAATTAAATTATCTAATATGCTATATAAAACATCTGGTGAATATCGTAGTTTACTAAACTATTACATCAACATGGCTCGTTTTTATTATGTTTTAAATCCGATTCATAATGATACTAAAGCTATGGGAGAAAATAAGGTAAAAAAAGACTTATCTAAATTATCCATACAACTTAACAAAATGAATCTTAAACATGAGTTATCTAAGGTTTTTAAAACTTGCGTCATCGAAGATATTTATTTTGGATACGAGATAGAAGATAACGACAATTACTTTTTACTTAAATTAGACCCTAACTATTGTAAAATCAATGGAATCGCCGATGGCATGTATACATTCACTTTCAACTTAACTTATTTTAATGACCGAAAAGAATTACTAACTACATTTCCTGAAGAGTTCCAAAGAGCTTACAAAATCATGAAGATTAACAATGGTAATAGATGGTTTGAACCAGATTTTACAAAATCGGTATGTTTTAAATTTAATGAAGACGACGTGGAGATATTCCCACCCTTCTCAGCAATGTTTGAACCATTGTTAGAGTTAAATGACTATAAGAAGTTGAAAAAAGCTGGAGCTAAGATTAATAACTACATGTTGTTACATCAGAAAGTTCCTATGTTTGATAACAAGAATAATGATTATCAAGCTGATAACTTCTCAATCTCTTCTGATGCTTTAGATTATTTCAGTATGTTGGTGAATGAGAATCTACCAGAAGAAATTGGTGCTATCGTTTCGCCAATGGAGATTAATCCTATCAAACTGGATAAAGATGATAAGAACGATAAAGTTCAAGAAGCAACACGTGATGTTTATAATTCATCTGGTGTTTCAGCTCACATCTTTAACAATGATAAAAACTCAACTGGCGGGTTACAATATTCTGTTAAGAAAGATGAGCAATTAGTTATCAACTTTTACAGACAGGTTGAGCGTTGGTTAAATAGAAAAATTAGATTTGGAAATATTGTAGCTAAAACTCAATGGCGTGTTACTTTATTGAACGTAACTGCTATGAGTGAGGATAAATATTTAGAACAATTAATCAAATCTGGAACCCTAGGATTTGCGGTTAGAGGCGAAATAGCAGCTATGCATGGACAAGATTACCATACGTTAATGACCACGCTTGAACTAGAGAATGAGATTCTTGATTTAGACATTAAAATGGTTCCACTGGCTAGTTCTCACACTGGAGGAATCAACAATGCTTTAGAGAGTAAGAATGAAACTGAATCTAAAGGCGGACGTCCCCAAAAAGATAGCGACGAGATTAGCCAAAGTGGACAAACAAACATTGATTCATCACAAGGAAGAGATGAAGAAAGTTCTTTAAAAGGTGGTGAATAAAGTGAATAAGTTTAGTAATAGTTTACCAATGTCTACTCAAGTTTTAAAAACATTTGAGTCGGCAGATAACGATTTACGATTTACTAAGGTGAAGATTTGGCTGATGCATTTAGGTGAGAATCTTAACGGTTCTGTTTTTAATAAAGAAGTTGTTGAGAAAGCTATCCCTACCCTAGCTAACACACCAATTATGGGGAGCATCTCATTACTTGGTGAAGGTAACAAAGACTTTTTAGGACATGAAACTGATGTATTAATCACTGATGATGGTGATATAAAATTCATCAATACTACCGTTCCTTTTGGTGTTATTCCTGAGGACAACAACGCTAAATTCGAGAGTCGAGTTGGCGATGATATGATTGAGCGTGTTTATTTAACGGTAGAAGGTATTCTTTGGAACAAGTGGGAAGATGCTATTGAAATTCTTTACGGGAAAAATGGTGTTACTTCTCAATCTATGGAAATTTCAGAAGATTACAAAGCATACTTTGATGGAACTCACTTAATATTTGAAGAATTTAAGTTCTATGGTGCTTGCTTGTTGGGAGACGATGTTGAACCAGCTATGAAGAACAGTACAGTGGAATTAAAATTCTCAGCAAACACAAAAGAATTTATTAATGAGAAGATGAACCAGTTTGAAGCTATTAAATTCTCATTAAGCGAAGGAGGAAACACATTGTCAAAAAAAGACAAGACTAAATTTGACGAGTCAGAAGACCAAGAAGTGTCATTAGGTGAAGGCACTGAAGAACTTGGAGATGATTTAGAAGAAGAGGGTCAAGACGACTTACAAAAAGATACTGAAGAAGATTTAGGCAAAAAGAAAGGTCAAGAAGACGTATCACCTAATGAAGAGGAAGATGATGAATTAAAAGCTGAGTCAGACTCTAAGCCTGTAAAAGAACAATTAACAGTTGACGAGCAAGACGTTGAAAAAGCTGCTGGGGTACATAAAGAAATTCAGAAAGCACAAGAGGAATTACCGAAAGTTGCTGATTTGATTAAAGTTTTAGGTAAAGAATATTCAGTTGAAGATGTCGCTAATCTTCTTAAAGAGCTTGATGAAGTAAAAGAAAAGTATTCAGCTTTAGAACAACAAGTCCATCAAGAAAAAGTTACTTCGTTGTTTAATAATTACTCTAGCAAATTAACAAGTGGTGAGTTAGAGGAATTAAAAGCTAAATCAGATAAATTAAGTATTGCAGAGTTAGAAACAGAAATTTTTGCAACTATTGGTAAAAAGTCATTAACGAACGACCAATCAGCTTTAGCATATTCTGCTAATTCAGCTACATTTAATAAGGTTGGAATTTCTTCTAAAGAAAATAAATTAAGCAAATTCGATGCTATTTTAGAAGAGCTAAAATAATAAATAAATTATCGGAGGAATAATATAAATGGCAAAAATTAACTTAGACCGTGTATTAGGTCACTATGTAGAATCAGTCCTTGCTGACAAAGATTACGAGAATGGAGCTTTAGTTGGTCTTGGAGATTTAGTTGAAGGTGAAGACCGCTTATACAATGCAGTAACAGCTACTGCAGATAACTACTTTTTAGTAACAGAGCCAGAAGTAGACCCAACTAAGAAGGCTTCATCTGATTCTTTAGATTTCGTAATTAAAAAAGGAAAAGTAATGCGTGTACACCGTTTAGAAGTTGGTGCCACAGTAACAGTTGAGCAGAAATTGCACGCTGATTCACTACAAGCTAAAGACACATTAACTATCCAAGATGGTAAGTTTGTTAAAGGTGAAGGCGATTTCAAATTAGAATTAGTGACTGTGATTGGCGCAGACCGTCGCCCAGCTTATCGTATTCGTAGAGTAAAATAAATTATTGAACATATCGGAGGATTAAAAATAAATGACATTATTAAATACTGAATTAAAGAAAATGGCGATTGCTGCCTCTAAAGGGCAATCAACTACAAATTTTTCTAATGCTGACTTATCAGACGCTATTCGTCAGAAAATGGTTGAAGAGTTTGGAACTGACAAATTAGATGCACGCACATTCCGCAAGCACAAAGTTGAATTATTTGAATTTATTGAAGACACAATCGCTCCAGTGGTAAACGACCGTACTGCTGAAGTCTTTGGTCAATTTGCTGAGTACAAAAACTTGAGTTTTGGTGATGAGAACAAATTTATTGTAGAAGACATCGCATTATTCCCAATCGCTACTATTTCTGCTGGTAACGGAAACGTGTTACGTAAACGTTTAGATAACGACGAATTAGTAGTAGACATGCAATATATCGGTGCTGGTGTATATGAAGAATTAACACGTTTCTTAGCTGGTCGAGTTGACTGGGCTAAATTAACTGCACGCTTAGCCGAATCATTCGTTAACGACACTGCTCAACGAATTGCACAAGCATTATATGGTTCTGTAAGTAAATTAGGTTCTACTTATAAGGCTAATGTTTCTGGTAGTGATGGTACTTTGAAAGATAAAGTATTAGAAATTGCTGACCATGTAGACGCTGCAAACGGTGAAGCAATTATTGTTGGTACAAAAGCAGCTTTACGTAAATTAAAACCAGAAGATGTATCAGACTCTCAAAAAGGTGAAAAGAACGTTGCAGGATATTTTGGTTATGTTGACGGCTACCAAGCTATTGCACTTCCACAATTCCACAAAGCTGGTACTGACGAGTTTGGCATTAAGAATGATGTAATTTTCGTACTACCTTCAGCTAACGAAAAATTAATTAAAGTTGTGTTCGATGGTTACTATCATGTGCGTGAAGAAGGCGGTTCTGAGACTTACCGTACAGACATGCAGATGTCTCTTGACGTTATTTCTAGCGTTGGTGTGGCAGTAATCACTGGTGCTAAATATGGCGCAGTAGAAATCACTGGTTAATAATAACAAAAACATAAATTAAGCTCCCTACTATCTTGAGGGGGCTTTTCTATTATTATTATCAAAAGGAGAGCAAATTGAATGGCAATTAGAAGTAAAAAAGAAGAAGAAGTTGTAGAAGAAGCTAAGGTTGAAGAAAAGCCAGTAAAGAAAGCTGCTGCAAAATCAACAGCTAAAAAGACCACAGCAACTGCACGTAAGCGTACAACTAAACCAAAGTTAGACTTAGCTCAAGAAGTATTAGTTATCAATATGTCACAAGCATCATTTATTTATGAAGCTCGTAAAGGTAATGGTTTCTTAGAGTTAGATGAATATTTAGATTCAGATTATATGACAGTTGAAGACTTGCAAATCATGAAGAACTCTAATCGTGGTATTTTTGAAAAAGGTTGGTTGTTTGTTGACGATGAAGAAGCTGTTGAATTTTTAGGGATTAAAAAATATATGGATAAAGTGTTACTTCCAGAACAATTAGACGACTTGTTTGAACTAGACACTAACGTATTAAAAGAAGAGCTAGCAAAGTTCTCACCTTCTATCAAAGAGAATATTTATCAAACGATGAAGTTAAAGTATGAAGCTGGAGAATTATCAAATGTACATGTAATTCGTGCTATTGAAGAATCTTTAAATGTCGACCAAACATTATCAGTATTAAACGGTTAGGAGGTTATAACTCTTGACTGAGTTCAATTTAATTTATGACAAATTTTTATCCAAAATCACCGATTTCTCTTATGCTCAGCTAGATAAAGAAACACTTGAAGAAGATTTAAAAAGGAAATTAATTCAAGCTCTTGCTTACTTCACTCAGTTAGATGATGAAAAAGCAGAATATGTAGATAATGTTTTTATGTCTGATTTAACAGTTTTAGAACAAGAAATTCTAGCAAATCTAATGGTTATCAATCATCTTGATAAGTTTATTGTTTCTGAAGATAACATGAGAATTCTACTAAACTCTAAAGATTATAAGCAATACTCGCAAGCTACTCTACTTAAAGAGTTAAAATCAACAAAAGCAGAATACCAGTCTGATGTTGAGGCTATGAAAAATGCTTACAGTTTTAGAAATAAATTTAGAAAGAAAGATTCATAATGGATTACTTTGAAAGATACAAAAAGGTAAACACGTCTTATGGAATTACGTTAAGTCAGCATGTTATCGAAGCAAGTAGACAAAGTGCAGCCAGAAGTTTTTATTCCTCCCCTACCCTTACTGGTGTAAAGGTAAATGGTGAATCGGCTAAGTCAGTAGTAAGTGTTTATCAAAAAGATTTTTTTGACAGAACTTTCTTGCTTCCACCAGATTCTGAGTATGCGAAGATTGGTAATTACATTGAGCATCGAAATTATACTTATCTAATTATGAAGTCAAATGATAATGATATTTATCCAAATCTGTATGGCAAATTGTGTAACGAAGATTTTAAGCTACCTACTGAGAAAAAGAAGATTAAGGTAAAAGGACACAATGGCGCATTCACTTATAGATATGAATATGAATACGAAAATATTCCCATTGTCGTTGATGTTAAAGGTTATTCCATTTCAGACAATGCTATCTTACCTTTGACCGAAGGAAGAGTAATTATTTATATGCGTTATGAACCTCGATACTTAAATCATGTGGCTCTTAATTATGAGTTTGAATTGTTTAATGACACGTATAAGATTACAGACATACAGTTAGATAAAGTTGTTGGTGATGAAGGATATATCGCTTTGTCGGCACAGAAAGCAGTTGAAAACGAGTATGAACATTAAATACAAAGTTTCCAACAGAGGAGACATTAAACAAAAATTTATCGATGTTGTTAAAAATGATGAGCACATGCTGAGACTGTTGCATTATAATCCACTTGATTCTAATGGAAACTATGTTGACTTTACAAGTGACTCATTGCCTAACATTTTAGAATTAGATGAGGAAGAGTACGATGAAATAGTGTACGACCACATTAGAACTACACAAAAAACTGACGACATTGAAGAGTACAAAAAGACAGTGTTGTTTGTGTATTATGGTAAATCTAAAGCTAAATTTGGTAACCACACATTAGTAGATAGAGAAATCGTTTTTCAAATCTTGTCGCATAATGATTATTCGTTTGCACATAGAATTGAGGAAATTTGTGATAGATTAGATACTTTGTTTGTAAATAAAAACATAGCAGGTATTGGTAAAACTAGACTTGCCAACTCTTTTCCTAGAGAAGCACCAAAAGAATATTTAGCTTTTGAGCAAAAATATTTGGTTACGGATAAGGCTAGGTGATTCAATGTTAGATGCTAATGTGATAGCGGACAAAGTAATATTAGGATTGCCTGTTAATACTCCTTATGGAGAGTTCAAACCTTTTTCAATTGAAGAATATATGAAACGTGTGAGTTCCATTTCTATCCTGTCTTATGGCAAAAAGAAACTATTGGCTGAGTTAGGCAAAGCATATCAACTTGCTAACAAAGAAGTAACAGATGAAAAAGTCCACGAGATGTTAAAAGAATTGTATGAACTTCCCCTGTTCTATCTTTTAAAAGAATACTTTAATGAATATTTGCAACATTATATCATCATTTTAAGATTCACTTTGTTTTATAAGTTTGATGAGCAAAACGAGACTGACGAAGAAAAGAATTTAACTGAGGTTAGAGACTTTTTATTTGGCTTAACTGATGAAGAGTTCGATGAAATACGAAAAATATTAATGACGCTAAACAACCAAACTGAAAAGATAGCCTTTTTAAATCCTAAGATTCAACGTGGTCAAGACAAAAAAGAGCTTTATTTTACAGGTAATACTGATGACTCCCCTAATCTATCCACAATGATTACAACTTGCGTTACATATTCCGGAATTGATTTTAGTGTCATTTCTAAATGGAACGCATTTCAGCTACAACATGCTTTTCAAAGAATTGCTTACTTAATAAATTATGAAACTACCAGATTGTTTGCAACAGTTGCGACTGATGTTGATATTGAAAACTGGACTAAAAATATTGATTTACAATATGAAGAAAAGAATACAGACAAACAGTTCAATGAGTTTAAGAAACAATTATCTGGCATAAGAAACAGTAAGTAATCGAAATAAATTATTAAACATTATTCAGGAGGAATAAATTATATGCTTTATATCCAAGACGTTGCAGACGTACTTTTAACTCGTAAGAGTGACAACTTTAAAATCGCTACTGGTACGGCTCAATCAACAAGTATTTCACAATCAGTAGACGAAGACCAAATCAAAGGTGGTATTGGGAACCGTACCCTTTATACTATCAAATCGAACAAAGAATTAGAAATTGAAGTAAAAGACGCTGTATTTAATCCACAATGGTTAGCTGCTACACAAGGTGTTAAAGTTATGGACGACCAAACACTTGAAATTGAAGTAGTAGATACGGTTGAGATTGGTGAGGAAGGTAAAATCACTCTTAAAGATACTTCCTTCGACGGCGAAGGTGTGTTTGTTGACTCTAAAGGTGATAACCATTCAGTTACATTCGCTAAAGGTGTGGCTACAGTCGCCGATATTGCTAACCAAAAAGGCAAAGAAGGTCAAGCAGTTTATAAAGAAGAGCGTGAAGGTAAATCTATCTCAATCCGTGCTGACCGATTTGCTGAGAAGTACAAAGCTCAGCTTAACACAATTATTTATGAAGCTGAAACAGAATCAATCGTTGAAGATTTATTCGTTGTGTTCCATAACGTAACACCTTCAGCCGAGTTTGAATTAGGACTTGAAGCTGGTGAAGCATTAGCACCAGAAATTAAATTGGTTGCTTCAGCAGACCCTAAAACAAAAGAGATTGGTAACTGGTTCATGTCTCCTCATAAGGACGCTGCTGAAAAAAAGTAAGTAAGCCGAAGTCTGAGTTAGAGGAAGATAACGGTGACTCCGAGGAAGATGAAGAGGAGCCACAAGTTAAGGCTTCGGTTACAATCAAAAATAAAACTAAGACATTGAAAGTTGGCAATAAATTCCAGCTTCCAGTTACAGTGACACCTGAAGAACGTGTTGGAGATGTTAAATACTCTTCTAGTCATGAGCAATATGCTACTGTCTCCCCTACTGGAGAAGTAGAAGCTAAAGCGGCTGGTATCACGACTGTTACAGCTACTTTAGATGGCTCTAGTGCTAAGATTACTATTAGTGTAGAAGAAAACGCTGACGTATCTTCAGATGAAGAAGAGGACGAAGTGGTTTAATTTTTAAGGGGGCATAACGCTCCCTTTTTATTTTTGATTTAAAAATGGGATAAAAGGAGAATTTTATTGTGACAAACAAATCTAAGAAAAACACTGAATTTACTCGAGAAAATTTAATAAATATTACCGATATAGTTAATCAAGCATCTAAGTATGATGAGGTTTCTGATTACACATTAAGTAATGGCGAGACGATGCAATTCTATCCATATTTCTCTCGAACTAAAATTACAGAGATTATTGAAGAATTTCAAACATATGCGCAATCAGAAAACAAAGAGGATAAAAAGATTATGGAGTCAATCACAAGTGGTGAAACTCACATTATCTTATTCTGGTATTTCTTAATGATTAAAAAATTCACTCACTTCGGTGTCCAAATGGAAAAAGCTAAAAATTTAAGTGAATTGATTAATTATTATAACGCTTTGTTGGAAACTGGGTTGTTAGAAGAAATCATTAACGATGTCTTTATTTTTGATGAAGTGAAAAAAGTTAATAACATGTTTGCAAATAGTACGGCACTAATGACAAGTACCGTGGAATTCTTGAATACATATGAAGATAAATTAGAAAATGCTCGTGAAAAGTTTAAAGAAAATTTAAGAGAAGGAAACTTCGATGGCAAGAAATAAAACAGTTTCAGATTTATCTCAGTTAGAAGCAATGTTCGCTGTTGCTCTAAGAGACACGATTAACAACGAGGTATTCGAGGTTATTAGAGATGAATTAATAATGGAAATGGAACGACGTGTGTATGACGTGTATGAGCCTAAAAGGTATCAACGTCGTGGTAGTTCTGGTGGTTTAAAAGACCCTGATAATTATGTGATTACTATGCCTTATATATCCGATAAGAAGATGTCCTTCCTGATAGCAAACTTAACTAAAGGAAATGGAGACACCTTAGACGATTTTATCAATGATTTAATTGAAGGTGTGGACGGTTTCGCTGGTGACCCAAGTCTAGGAATGCCGGCTCGTCCTTATACCGAATATGCATACTCTAATTTGATTTCATCTGTAAGCAGAAATGACATGTTGGAAGCTCTTTATAAAGGTTTAAGAAAAAGAGGCTTCAATGTAAGCGTTAAATAGAAATGAGGAAATGCCGTGACAATAAATAAAAACATGTTGCGTCAACGTGCTCAAAAGTTACCCGAAGTCACTGATGAAATGTGGCAAAAAGTAAATCCCCTGACCCGAGAATTAATTGATGAATTTTTAAATTCGATTGATGCTTCAAAACAAACTAAAAAACAGTATCGTTCAGCTTTAAAGCAATTTGCATATTTTGTTTACGAGAGTTTGAATGACAAACCATTATATAAGATTAAAAAACGAGATGGATTAAGATTTATGAATTACTTACGTGAGAATCGTAAGATGTCCTCCTCTGGAATTAATCTTAAAAAATCCGCTATATCTTCTTTTTGCTCATGGATTGAAATGTATTTAACAGATGATGACGAATATGTGAATGAACATGGAGAGCCCCTGTTTCAAACCTTTAGAAATTTTATGAAAGGTTTGCCACCAGTTGTAAAGAATCAAACATATCAAAAAGTAAAAATTACGTATGAAGAATATTTGAAAATGATGGAAGCTCTTGAAAGTGATGAAAACTATTTAGGTATGGCTTGGCTAGCTGTGGCTTTCAATGCGGGAGCAAGACGTGCTGAAATTATTCAACTTAAATCTGAGATTGTTAATTACCCTTTTAATAAAGAAGGCAGCTATATATTATCACACAACATAAGAGGAAAAGGTCGAGGAGAAGATGGGAAGATGCTTCAGTACATGATAAACGACGAAGCATTGAAATATATTAACCTTTGGCTTGAAAAGCGTGGTTTTGAGCATGAATATATCTTCGCTTTAAAACGTGGTGATAACGCTCGACAAATGAGCGTTAGTTGGGCTGATTATTTTTGTGAAAGTGTTTTGTCTCCAATATTAGGACGACGTATTAATCCGCACATTTTTAAGGCAAGTTGTATCACCTACCTTTTAGAAGTTAAAGGCGTTGATATTAAAACTGTATCAAAACATGTAGCACATCATGAATCAGTAAATACAACTCAAATTTATGACTTAAGGGACTTTGATGACGAACGCAACAATATTTTTAACAAATGATTCTATTACTGAATTCTCTCGAGAATACTAAATTGTCGAGAGACTTGAATAATAGAAAAGTACGGTGAAGAAAACACAAGGAGTGAAAATTTTGGCAAATGGATTTAATATTGGAATTTTGTCAACCTTAGACGTTGATTCAAGCTCCTCTCGTAAGCAAATAAACGAAACGATTAAAGAAATCGAAAAGAATATAAACAAGGTTTCTGTTGAATTTGAAGCCAGACAAACTAAAGGTGCTTCAAATGATTTAAGAAAAAGTGCCAATAGTGTTATAGACAGTTTAAACAAATCAAGTCAATTGAGGAAAGTTAAAGTTGACTTAGATGTAAACTTAACTCAAAGTAAGCAAAATATTAAAAAAGCTATTTCAACGCTATCTGATAGCTTATCAAAGAATAAAATTAAAGTTAATATTGATGCAAATGTGGATACTAATGCCGCTCAAAAAGCTGGTAAGTCAATATCAACAAATGCACAAAAAGGTTTTGGCGCAGTATCCTCCACGACTTCTAAAGGGCAAGCTCAAGAAATTGAAAAAATAAATAATTCGATGCTACAACTGCAAAAAACTTACTCAGATGTAAGCAAATTAAGTAGCGAGCTTTCTAACGTAAGAGATAATTCTTTACGTACTGAAATTAAGTCTATCAAAGACGCTAACGGTGCATTACAATCATACCAAGTCAATTTACAAAGAGTAAGCGAATTAGGAAAAACATTAGGCAGAGAAAGCTACAACTACAAAGCAAACGACGACGGTTCGTTAAGTTTAGAAAAAATAGCTAACTTAAACTCTCAAGAAAAAGCACGAAAATTAACTCATGATTCTATGGTTAAATCTATGGAGCAAGAAGTAAGTGCTTTAGACAGAATGGTTGAAAAACAAAAGTTATCTACTTCTCAAGCCGAAAAGATTAAAAATGCATATAGCCAGCTAAGCCATTTGGCTAAAGAAAATAAAGTGATTAGCCCAGAACAATTCACTAAAGCTAAATCTGAAGCAGACATATTGCTTAAGAAGTATACATTACAAAACGAGCAATTGAAAGAGCAAGAAAAGATTCAATCAGCAATTTCAAAAGAACTTGAAAGAATTAATAAATTAGAGGCTCAAGGTAAAATTAGCAAAGGTCAAGCAAAGGACGCTACTAATAATTATACTGGGCTAAAAGAAAGAATAAATAGTGGCGACGTTACAAAATTATCAACCGAGTTCAACAAAGTAAAACAAAGCGCAGATGGCTTATTACTTGGTTATTCTCAACAAAATAAATTATTAAATCAACAAGTTTCATTGTTAGCACAAATTGATAGAGCAGAACGTCGTTTAACAAGTACGATTGATAAACGTGCTACTTCACAGTTAAAAGGTCAACTACAAAACCTTAACTCAAATGGTAGTGGTACATTTGGAAAAGAAGCAGCTTTTCAAATGTCTCAAATTCAAGGACAAGTCAGAACTATTACGGCAGAAGCTGAACGTGCTACAAGGTCACAGCTAGGTTTTGTTGAGTCGTTTAGACAAGCAATGATTAAATTCCCTGTTTGGATGGGTGCTACTACTCTGTTTTTTGGTGCGATTAGAAGTGGTCAAAACTTCTTATCAATCATCTCAGATATTGACTCTAAAATGGTTACTTTATCAAAAGTAATGAATGATAATGCTGATTTAGAATCTGTATTCTTACGAGCTAATGATGCAGCTTTACAATATGGTCAAACTATTAGTAACGTTTTAGATGTATATGCGGAGTTCGCTAGACAAGGTTATGACGAAGCTGATACCACAGTATTTGGTAATGCAGCCTTAATAGCTTCCAATGTTGGTGAAATTGATGCAAAACAAGCATCAGAATATTTAACGTCGATGTCGGCTCAGTGGGAAACATCAGCTACTGACGCTATGAGACAAGTCGACTCGCTCAACCAAATCTCGAATGAATATGCGACTACTGTTGAAAAATTAGCACAAGGTCAAGCAAAAGCTGGTTCTACTGCTAAATCAATGGGGCTAACTTTTGACGAGACTAACGCCATTGTTGGTGCTTTAACTGCAAAGACTAAGCAATCTGGTGACGAAATTGGTAACTTCTTAAAAGCTGTATTACCTAAACTTTATGTAGGCACAGGTAAAAACACTATTACTGATTTGGGAATCAATATGAAAGATTCCAACGGACAGCTGAAAAGTGCAATTACCTTATTAGAAGAAGTATCAGAAAAAATTAAAAATGTTGATAAAGACCAACAAGCTGCTGTAATACGTGGACTTGGTGGAACGTACCATTACCAACGTATGCAAGTATTATTAGACGACTTGTCGAAAGCAGACTCACTATACAAACAGATTAAAAACACATCAGAAAACTCTGCGGGTTCCGCTATTGCCGAGAACCAGAAATATTTAGAGTCTGTTGAAGCTAAGGTCAATAGAGCTAAAGTTTCAATTGAACAATTTGCAGTTGCTATCGGCGATGCTTTTGTTAAATCTGGAATGTTAGACGGACTAAGATTATTCACTAATTTAATGACTGGTTTAACAAGACATGTGCAAGAATTAGGTTCAACCTCAGTATTAATTGGTACACTAGCAGGAACGATGTCACTATTCTCTAAGAATGTTAGAGGTGGTTTTGAAGACGCCAGACTTAGTATTGCTAACTTCATTGCAGAAGCTAACGACTTAGAGTCAGTTACTCAAAAAATGAAGAAAAATGATGGCACAGTTATTGAGAGAATGGTGCTTGAAGGCAATAAAGGTAGAATTAAAGATAATCAAGTTGGAGCAGTGTCTCAATTAGTGATGGACGAATCACTTGAGAAATATGACATGGCAGCTTCTAAAGCAAAAGCAGCTAGTACATCTACCCTAGCTTTTGCGGATTCACAAAAAACATTAACCACACAAGCCCTACTAACTTCAAGTGCATTAAATACTAACAATATTAAGACGACAGCTACTGCAACAGTTAGTAAAGTAGCAACTGTTGCGGTGAATGGATTTAAAGCAGCTATG
The DNA here is from genome assembly GCF_900636325.1 of Staphylococcus delphini. Lineage (NCBI taxonomy): Bacteria > Bacillati > Bacillota > Bacilli > Caryophanales > Staphylococcaceae > Staphylococcus > Staphylococcus delphini. Next base: position 1,078,733 of record NZ_LR134263.1, on the reverse strand, counting down.
CGTGGATTAGCTTCAGCCACTTTAGTCGGTGCAGCAATTGCTGGTATATCGTTTGTACTGGAAAAGGTTATCTCCAAATTTGATAGTGCTTCAAATGCCGCTGAGAATTATAAAATGCAACAAGATACGCTCAAACAGACTATCGAAAGTATGGGCGGTACTGGTGAAATTGATAAATTAATTGATAGATATACAGAACTTGAGAACAAAATGCGTTCGGGTAAATCGTTTGATGATACTGAAGCAGCTCAATATAAAGAAACTGTATCTCAAATTAAGAATATTTTTCCGGATTTAGTATCTTCTGAAGGTCAATATGGTGCTACTCTATCAGCTAATAGTAATACATTAAAAGAGCGTGTCGAGCTCATGAAACAGCAACTTGAGATTGAGAAAGAAAACGCTCGTATTAAAAATGAAGCTGATTTACGTAAACAGTATGATGATTCAGTTAAAGAAGCTAAGAATATAAATAATGGCGGTTTTTGGGGGCTAGGAAAGAATCCAGAAACAAAATTAAGAGAACGTGCTGGTTCAGTCGGGACACCAAACGGTAATAATAACGAGATTTATCAATTACAAACTAGAATCGATAAAGTTAAATCTCTAGAAGAAGCAGAAAAAAGACAGGCAGAAGCCCAAAAACTTTTAGCTGAAGCAAGAAAAAATGGAGACCAAGAAAGTATTTCTTCTCTTGATAGAATTATCAGTGCTCTTGATACGTATAAAAGTAAAAAAGCTCAAGCTACTGCTACTGACAATGCAGCAATTGACGCACAAGCTAGACTATTTACCTCTCAAATCGAACAAATTAAGACAGCTAATTATTCTATTGGTGATTCTGGAAAAGCAATCCTAATTTCTTTAAGCACATCTGTACGAGAGTTTGCTAAATCGGGTGAAGATGCAAAGAACACATTTTCTACATTAAACGGTTTATTAACACAAGATGCCGGTTTTGCGAGCAAAATGCAAGAATATGAAGCTGCATTAAATAGTTTTAAAAATGCCAAAAATGAGACAGAACGAGCAGATAGATTGCCAGTATTGCAAGCTGCTTATACCAAGGTAGCACAAGCAATCTTAGACGCTGCTAGAGCTGCCAATTTTTCAAAAGAAGAGCAAAATAAGTTAAAACAAAGTTTAGAAACTAATATTGAAACTGAGACGGGTTATGCCGCATCAATAAGCAAATCTGGTCAAGTTTCTATTGACACTGCAAAGAAAATTGATGCTAATACAAATTCGGTGGACAAGAACACAGTTGCGAAAGAAGATAATGCAGAGGCTAGTGAGAAGCAAGCAGAGGCTAATAAACAGCTTGCTAATTCACTAAGAGAAACCGGAGACACTCATGAGCTTTTAAATAATTCACTTAAAGAATTATCTGAAGGCGATTTGTCGTGGAATAATTTAACTAGCTTGGTTGAAAAATATGGTGAAGAAGTTTTAGGTGTATTTAACAACCATGAAGCATTAACTGAGTTTATTAAATCAAAGCAAGATGAAGAAACTGAAAATTTCAATGCTAACTTACAAAAGAAGTTGGACAATAGTGAAGCGTATTATAAGTCTGTAGCTGGAAAAGGTACAGAACTAGCTGACCATTTAATGCAAACTTACGGAATTGATGCAAGTAATTATAATACTTTAACTGAATTAAAAGCTGGAATTACTGATGTATACAACCACGGCTCTGCAAAACAACAAGAAAAATTAGTTAATCAAATTGCTCAACATTACGGCGTCGATTTATCGAACTACGGAACTTTAGGAAAGAAAAAAGACGCTTTAGAAAAAGCTATTTTACAAGCTCTAGGTAAGAAATGGGCAGCACATATTAATGAATTGCGTAGGATTGCTGACGAAGCATTCGCTGATATTCCTGAAGCCCCTAAAGATACTAACTCCGCAGAATACGCTGATTATATTGAAAAGAGTTGGAATGCTGCTAAAGCCGCTACTGACTCAACAGTTGCTAACTTAACTTATTCATGGCAAATTGGACAGACTATTGATGGCGCTATTGATAGTATAGTTGGAGGAGACAAAGTTTTTAAACAAGCAGCTGACTCAGCTGGTAAATTAGGCTCGGTAGCAAAAGATTTAGGTAATGGTCTTGATAAAACTGGTAAAGGTGGAAACAAAGCCTCCAAAGGCTTAGGTAAAGCCGGAAAAGCAATGGACAAAGCGTCTAAAGAAGCAGATAAGCTCGAAAAAGAAGCAGCTTCTGCCGGTGTAAGTGTTGAGAAACTATACAAGACTTTCACTGTTACTACATATGTCGCTGATGAATTGCAAATGGCTTTAGATAAGGTGAACTTCCAATTAGAGAAACAGAAGCTAAATACACAAAAATATGCTGTTTGGTCTCAAAAATATCGTGACTCATTGAAAGCAGAAAATAAGTTAATTGACGAGAAAACTAAGAAACTTAATGAACAAATCAAATCCATGCAAGAGCAAATTAAAGCTGGTCAAGTTATTGAGTATGGACTGGTGAATAGTGATTACAATGTACCATATTTGAAATTTACAGCTAACGGTTTAGATGGTGGTAAAACAGCTTCAATTGGCGCTGTTGGCTCAACCACTCAAGAGAAAGTTTGGAATTATTTACGTGGTAAAGGATTATCTGAACATGCGGTTGCCGGTATTATGGGTAACATTGAGCGTGAGTCAAGATTCCTACCTAATGCTAAAGAACCTAATGGTACAGGTATCGGTTTAGTACAATGGTCGTTTGGTCGTGCTGATAACCTCAGAAACTTTGCAAAAAGACGTGGTAAATCTTGGGCTGACTTGAATACACAATTAGATTTCTTATGGCAAGAATTACAAACAACAGAACGTGGAGCACTAAATGCGTTAAAAGCATCAGGTTCGGTCATTGGCGCTGCCGATGCATTCCAACGTAAATTTGAACGTGCTGGCGTTGTTGCTCAAGGACAACGTAATTCGGCGGCTAATAGGTACTATAATCAGTTTAAAGGCACTAATGGTGGAAGTGCTGTTAAAGTTTCTAATGCAGGACAAAGCATAGTCGCTGGTTGGAAAAAAACGGCACCATTCGGACATTATTATGGAACTAATACACCTCACTACGGTGTCGATTATGCATCTAGTGTCGGCTCACCTATTAAAGCCTCACGTGGTGGTATAGTGTTATCATCTGGTTGGAGTAACTATGGTGGAGGTAACCAAGTAGTTATTTATAATCCTAAATTAAACAAAACTTTTACGTATATGCATATGTTAAGTGATTTACGTGTTAAAAAAGGTCAACAAGTTGTAGCTGGTCAAATGATTGGTAGAATGGGAAATACTGGTAATTCTACAGGTCCCCACTTGCACTTCCAAGTCAACGAAGGCAAAGGTTTTACTGCAGCTGGCACCTCATTTACTGGTTGGAACAGAGCAATTAATCCGGAGCCGTATCTAAGAATTGCTGGAGACAACGGAAAATTTGATTTTAGAAGCACTGGTAATCTAGATATACCTGCTGGCGAGTTATCACAAGCTATGGTCGATAGTTATAACCAAGCGCAAGAACAAATGTTAGCTGAAATTGAAGCCGGCATTAACGAACATAACGAGTCTGAAAAAATGAAGCAAAAAGTTGATGAGTTACGTAAAAAACTCATGGATACACAACTTGAATTAGTAAGAAATATGCAAGCCAAAAAAGAGAACTTGTTTAATATTCATAAATCTAATATTGCCTCTTTCGACCATTCTAGAGAACTACAAGCAGCTAAATCAGCTAAATATGAATATGAGCTTAACAAAATTGAGTTTGAACAAGGTCGCAACAGTAAAGAATGGCGTAAAAAGAATGAGCAACTTCAAACTTCTAAAGAATTAGAAAAAGGTTGGGAACAAGATAAGATTAAATATATCGACAAAGTTATTAAACAGAATAAAGGCGGTATATTAGGTAAACAGACAGCTTACAGAGACGAATTGGAGAAAGTTAAACGAGAAGCTCAGCAAAACGTAAGAGATATTGCTTCAGGTATCATGCGTGCCCGTGGTGAAATTATTGCTTCATTAATTGACCAAATTATTGAGGATTACACTAAAGATACGGAAAAGATACAAAGAAGTATTGACTCAATTGGTAAGAAGAAAGGTCATCTTGACCCAGCTAACGTAGACCAAGCCAAAACTTTAGTTGATTTAACCACTCAACAACACAAAGAAGCAACTAAACTTGCTGAGAAAACAAAATTCTACATAACTCAACTGGAAACACAAGCTAAGAAAGTTAAGAAAAATGCAGAACTTAAGAAACGTTTAACTAATCAAATCAAAGATATGAAGACAGCTTATGATGACGCTACCCTCTCGGCTCATGAGTTCTTAAAAGAAGCAGCTGACGTAGCAATCGAGCGCCAATTAACTATCAATGCTCGTAGGTTAAAAGAATTTCAAGCTGAACTAAGAAAAGCTGAATATAAAAATGCATTTGTAAACTCAGAGTTCCAAATTGATTTATTTAGAGACGGTCAAGAAAAAATGCTTAACGGCTATGCCAAAGAGCAACAAGCATTAGAGAAGAACAAAAAGGAACTCGAGGAACAATTAAAGTTGTACAAGAAGTTACCAGCTCAGTCTGAAAAGATTAAAGATTCAATTGAAGAAATTACTAATGCTCTTCAAGAGAACAATAAGTCATTACACAACCTAAGATTTGAGTTAGCAAACAGTATTATCAACTCAATGAAATCTGTTTATCAAAAACAATTAGAAGTTGCTACCAAAGCGTATGATGACGAGTATAAAGAATACGAAAAATTAATTAATAAGAAATTAAAATTAATTGATGAAGAAGCACAACAAGAAACATTCCAAAAAGATGTTAAGGAGAAAACAGAAAATCTCAACAAAATTAGAGATGAGATTGCACAACGTCTTGGTGATGATAGTTTAGCTAACCAGAAGAAACTTAAAGACTTACGTGAACAACTCAGACAAGGTGAAGAAGAATATGAAGCCTATTTGAGAAACAAGAATCGAGAAGACCGCAAACAAGCGTTGCAAGATGAACTTCAAGACAAAAACGACCAATTAACACAGCAGAAAGAAGATTTAAATAAAGCGTTTACTGACTTATTAGAAGACACAAGAAGATTCAATAGTATACAAGAAGAGCTTATGGCTGGTCAGATTGATAAGTATAAATCAATGGTTGAAGATTTAACTAAATTTGTTTCTGACAATATGAAAGATATTGGTAATTCAGTGGGACAAAATATTATCGATGGTATTGATGAGACGTTTAAAAACTTGTTGGAAGTTGCACAATTACTACAAAAACAAGATAAAGGCGGCAATCCAGTACCTAATTCAAACCTTAAACCTAAGCCTTTAAGTGAAGCTACTGCCGCAGCTATCAAGCAAATTAACGCAGTAGCGCCTTCAGCAATCCTCAATGGACTACAGATTAAAGATATTGTTAAACCTAAAGACATTGGGAAATCAACTAATGTTACTACAAACAATAATACTCAAGCCAAGTCATTAGTTAATATCGAGAACTTCAATGGAAGCAAAAAAGAAGTTGATGATTTAGTAGGCACATTAGAAAACGCATTAAGAAAAAAAGGAACGATTTAAAAGGAGATGAAATCTAATTGAGGAACTTATATTCTATGGAATATACAGAGTTAAGCAATGCTCCTCACTTCATCTTTAATGGTCAACATACAAGGGACTTTAATGTTATTAATGTTCAATCAGACAGCGGTTTGGCGAAGGAAACTTTCCTTCCCGACCGTAACTTGATTGTTGAAAAAACAAGATATAGTGATAAGGCATATTTACTAGGATACAACGAAGAGCCTTTAAAATTTAAAATAAGACTACTATTTGATGAGCACAAATTAACACAACAGAATTTAATGGCTTTAAGACGTTGGATTGATACAAGCACATTCAAAGAGTTAAAGTTCGATACTGAAGAAGAATCAAATATGCACATTGTTGTTTATGCAATGGTTACTGGTACTTCTGAGTTATCACATAATGTTATCAATGACGGCTATGTGGATTTAGAATTCACTACCAATAGCTCAAGAAGATATTCAGAAATATTAGAAGAAGAATATGACTTCTCCACAAGCGCTACTGAGAAGCTAGTTAATGAATATAACGGCGAATTCTCAAGAGTGCGTCGCTTAGCTGATTCTTTAGGTAAATCTTTAAAACAGTATGTAGCAAGAACAAATTATGCAAATGTTGAAGAATTTTTTTCTGACAAGAATAAAGACAGAATTCCAGACGGTTGGAAAGTCGTGTCGGGAGATAAGTCTAACATTACTTTTGATAATGAAACCAAGAGGATAACGCTCAACAATGTGCATTTAAGAAAAAGATTTAACGGCATTAATGGACGTAACTACTACATGCGTGTACATGGTAATAATGGTAAGATTCGTATTCATGAAAAAGACTATGAAATTAATGGCTTAGGCGTTCACGAGTTTGTATTCAGACGTAATCTGTTAGGACACCACGGAACGTTTGATATTGACAGTTCAAGAGATGGTATTGGTGAAGGTTGGACTAAAGTTGGTTCTACCGGTAATTTCACGTTAGACACACAAGAAGAAGTTCAAGTTATCAAGAATGGCGGAGTATTAACCTCCCCTATTAATATTGTTGAAGGCAAAAAATATGTTGCAATAGCTTATGACCCAAGTCAAAACACAACAATTCAAATTGGTGATACGACTTCAACTAATGAGGATAACGACTTTAACGCTTTTAAATTCATTGGTAAAGCAACAGATAACTCAATCACAATCAAGCAAGCTAAGAAAAACAAAAATGCAAGATTAACTTATATTCGTGTGTATATGGTAAGTGATGAGGAATACGAACGATTTAATGATTTGTCGGTTGAAGAGATTGACAATCTTTATCCTTACTTTGATTTTCACTCATACTTTGAACTGAATTTCAAAGATACAGAAGGATACATTGATTATATTGACCTTTGGGAATTAAATCCATTAAACAAGAAAAAACTTGATTCTGGCACTCCTATTGAGAAATTAGTTTACTTTAATTACGAAAACTATTTGAAAATGTTAGACGGACATAAAAGTGATTTAGACAATCTAACTAAAGATATTGATGAAACATTTGCTAAAATAAGCAATATCAGTGGTTTAGAGGTTACAGAACATAAAAATAAAATTACCATTTTATTAGAAAAAATCGGCTCAGAAATCGCTAAATTACGCAAAGGTGACAATATGAAACTCTATCAGTGGGACGATATGCAGCCACATTACAAACAATTTAAGCAAATCATGACGGATATTGTCCCAGTAATGAAAGAGTTTATCAATTATATTGAAATTAATCATACATTGATTGACGGCTCACACGAAATTGGAACAGATAAAGTTACTATTTTTAATTATGGTGATAAGCCTGTCTACCCTACTTTTGAATTTGAATCAGTAGACGGTTCAGACATTATGATTAAAAACATTGATACTGGTGAGAAAACAATTATCACTGACAACATCAAAGGTGAAAAGATTAAAATGATTGGCTCAGCTGAACAAATTTATTCATCTCGCCCTGCTCCGTACTATAAGTATAACTCACATGATGATGTGTTTGTTAGGCTTAGACGTGGGTATAACGATATTGAGTTCAGTGGAAACTATCGCTTAAAGATTAAATACCAGTTTGTGTTGTTGTAATATCATCTTATTTTGACTATAATTAAGCTGTAATAATCATAAAGAGGTGAGCGTCATGCAAACTATGACTTTAAGTGAGTGCTTAAACAAAGCACAAGAGAATAAAGAGCTAGCACTTAGTGTTGTGAGAAACTCATATGACTCACAATTTAATTATGGTGATAGAAAGTTCGACAGACCTCGACGCAATCCGGACAAAGCAAAGGTGTTGAAGCAACTTGAGAAAGAGTTTAATTCAAGACGCAAAACAACAACTAAGTAACATTAATCCCGATGAAACCTTAGCAATTAGAATGTATAAGACAGCTGCGATAATCACTACATTAATGGACAAATTAGATGACCACCCTAAGAAAATTAATAAACCAATTGTGGTGGGTGGTCTTTCTATGGAGTTGTATACTTCTAGTAAGTACACAACTAATGATATTGATTTTATTACATCAGCTAGTTATGAATTAAATAATATTTTGCTTGAATTAGGTTTCGTAAGAGAGTCTAGAATTTATGAATATAAAGAGTTAGGTATTGCTTGCGACATTGTCGGCAATGTTTTAGAAAGCGTTGAGTCTTATGAGAAACTAAGAAAATTAGATGTGGAGAACGGGACATATTTTTATGTAATAAGCCCTGAAGATATAATTATTGATAGAATGCTTGATTTCAAATACGCTGACAATCTTAGATATTGCGCTATATTGACAACTAATTATTTCAGTTCTTTAGATTTCGACTACATAAAACGTGAATTAAAAGTCGACAAAGAAGCGTTATCAGAATTTAACTTAATGGTCGAAAACATAAAAAGCACAATCAAATAACTTTTAATTAGCCATGGCATTTATAGTCGTGGCTTTTTATTTTTGCACAAAATAATTGGAGGGAAACAAATGGCTTTAAATAAACATTTTACTTTTGATTTTGAAGATAGACCAAAGCCAAAATTATGGTTGTTAAAACCAGACTATACACGAATAGAACGTATTACAGGCTTCACCAAATTACAAGGAACGTTTAAACACACGAATATTAACCAAATCAGTTTTCAAATCGCACCGGTAGTGTTCGATGAATTAGAACATGAAGAGAAAAAGAATCCTATTTTTGATTTAATCAAGAACAAATATCTAATTGAATATCAATATAATGGTTTTAAAGATACATTTGTAATTGATGACATCAAGAAAGTTTCTACCGAATCTGATTCAATTGAAGTAACAGCCGACTCACTTTGCAACGAATTATCTAAAAAATCGGCAAACGAGGTTGAATTATTAGGTTCTACTTTAGAAAATTCGATGAATGAAGTGTTAAAAACATATGCCCCTTTATGGTCTGTTAAATCAATTGACAGTAAATTAAATGATGTAAAGAGAGAATTAACAGCTCAAACTACAACCGTTATGGGATTGATTGAGCAACTTAATGGATTATTTGATTCGGTGGCTGTATTTGACAACAACAACCGTGAAATATCGTTCTATCATAAAGAAAACGTAGGTGTGAATCGTGGTCTAAGAATAAGAGAAAATAGTTATTTAAAATCATTTGAAGATTCATTTGTTTCAAAAGACATCATAACAAGACTATATCCGTTTGGCAATAACGGTTTGACAATTCAAAGTGTTAATCCTGCCGGAACTGATTATATCGAAGACTTCTCTTATTTCCTCCACCCTTTCAAAAGAGATGTAGAACGAAATGTTATTAAGCATAGTGATTATATGTCAGATGAGTTAGCTCACGCCCTATTGGATTATAAAGAATATTATGATTCTAAAAAAGAAGAAGCTGAAGCATTCAGTAAACGATACACTGATATTTTAGCTGACCATTCTAATGAAAAATTTAAATTAAATCAATTAGCAGCTACATTTGAACGATTGAGAGAACGCAAAGAGTTGTTGACTCCTAAATCTGAATACATTGATTTAGGTATCAAGTCTAGTAGTTTTGATATTATCGTTGAGAAATCATCATATTATGTGTTGATGATTCAAAACTTAGGTCACCTATCACGTATCAGATTCCAAGGTCAAGTCTATGATGTTCCAACTAACGATTGGTTATACCTCAAGATTGACGCCGGTGATTTTCAAGACGCTTTAAAGTATAAAGATAAATTAAAATATACGATTGAAACATTAAGTACTAGACCAGAATACAGAGTTGTATTAACACGTTCTTCTAAAAACGATTATGAGGATTTAGAAGGAGAAAAATTAGAAAGAAAATACAACTATGAGAAGTACAAAAAGTTAGTTGACGACCAGTCAAGAGTAGTTGCTACTATTGAGCGACGTATGAAAAACTATGAAGACGAAAAGAAATCATTGATTGAGTCAATGAATCCTAAGCGTTTTCTTTCACCAGAATTGTATAAAGAGCGAGAACAATTTGTGTATGGCGCTATATGGACAGAAGAAAATCATACAGAAGCTAAAGAGTTATACGATGACGCTATCAAACAAATGAAGAAGCAAAAAATATTAAATAGAACATTGAACATTAGTGTTGTAAACTTTATTCAGTCTTTAGAAGATAAACACAGTTGGGATAAATTAGTAGCTGGTGACATTATCACTTTCTCTAATAAAGCATTTGACGAGAAACTTAAGGCATATATCACTGATATTCAAATCAACTTTGATGAGAATAATGTAACTCTTACTGTAAGTGATGTAATTGATTATAAAAATAGTGCGGAAGTTGTATCAGAATTAATCGCTTCAACAGCATCTAGTGCGGCACAAGTTAATTTCCATAAAGAACAAATTCGTGAACAAAAAGGAAAATTAACTAGAATGTCTCAATTAATTGAAGCTGAGTGGGACGCTAATAAGAAACGTGTACTTGCGGGCAACGAAACAGTTGACATTGGTTCACACGGCGTCAAAGTTATTTCTAACGAAAATCCTAGTGAATTCGTCATTATGGTTGGTGGCGTAATCGCTATGACTAAAGATAACGGTGAAACTTTTAAAACTGGTATTACACCTGATGGCGTAAACGCAGAGATGCTCATTGGTAAAATGATTGTCGGGGAGTCATTAACAATGGAAAATGAGTCTGGCAGCTTTAGATTCGATAAAGATGGATTAACTATTGATAAATCATCATTCCATTTGACATCTTCAGAAGGTGAAGATTATTTCGATAAACTCAAGAAAGAGATTGCTGAAGAAAGTAAAGTTAAAAATGATTTAATTCGTGATGAGTTCGACAGAAAATTGAATGTTGCTATTAGTGAAGCTATTGACGTTGAAGGTATTGTCAATGAAACTAGCGATATTATTAAAGAAACTTTTGCTGACGGTATTATTACAGATGTGGAAAAACGTTTAATTAAAGATACTTTAACAACACTTGAGAAAGAGAACAGTGAGTTTAAGCAACAAGTTGAACAAGCGTATAATCACCCTTACATTCTAAGTGAAGATATTATTAAATTAGACGAAGCAATTGCGGTATATAACGGTATTTATGAATCTTTAGTGACAAACATTAATGAATCAATTAGTGACTCTAAGATTACTCCCCAAGAATCAAAATCAGTAAATGATTCATTAATTCAATATCGTGAAGAAGTAAAAGATATTCTTGTTATTCTTCAAGAAATCATGGAACGTAACCTGAACAATCAACTTAATCAAGTAATTAATGAGTCACATGATTATGCAGATAAGATTTCATTAGATATTAAAGATGAGCTAAAGGATTTAAGCAAGTCAATCAATGATGCTGACGAATACATTAAGGGTGCTTTCTCAGATAATATTTTTGATAGTATTGAAATCGAAAATATCAAAACGATGTTATTAATTGTTGTTAGTGAACTCGAAGATATTACAAATCGACACAATACAGTATCTAATAATGAAAAATTACCGACTGAGTTGAAATCGACTTTAGACGCTTCTTATTCGACTTTACAACAGAATCATGAAGAGTTTGTAAACTATGTACAGTCAATGATTGAAGATGGTCGCTCAGATGAGCAAGAGAAATCGAATTATAAAGAAAAATATGAGAACTACAAAACTTCTATCGCTACTTTTGAAGATGAATATTCTAAAGCAATTTTAGCTATCTCAGATAAATATTCAAAAGATGCAGAAGGTAGACTACAAGGTAAATTTGATAGTCTTAAAGAAGAGATTGATAATGACCTGAGGGATATAAAACAAAACATTACAGAGTTTGAATCGTTGTTAGGAGATTCCTTTAAAGACGGTATTATCACTGCGCAAGAAAAAATTAGAATTCAAGTACATTTAGACATGTTAGACAGAGAGTTTACTGATGTTGAGGAGCAATACAAAATATTGTTAGCTAGCAAATATATCAATCAGAATATACGTGATTTAGTTTCAGCTAAACGCTCCCCTTATGTTGCTACCCATACTAATTTACGTAGATTATTAACTTCTGTTATTGAGGACTCCAAAGTCACACAAGAAGAAAAAAATCAAGTTGATGAGTTGTTAAGAACATATTCAACTAAGTTAAGTGAATACTCAGCAGCAATTACAGACGCATTAAACAAGATGTCAGTTAATATTGCAAGTGACGTAGCAGCTACACAGTTAGAAAAATTTAATGCAGTGGTTCAACAAGTCAATGAAGAAATTGATAGTTTACAAAAACAAGTTGATGGTGCGATAGAAACGTTCTATTACCCATATGCTCCTACTCTAACAAACGTACCCGCAAAGGATTGGAACACAAACACATTAAAAGAAGCTCATGTTGGAGACTTCTTCTTAAATACTAAGTCTGGTGTTGCATACAGATTCGTTAAAGAAGGCGGTAACTATTCTTGGAAAGCTATTGAAGACCAAGTTATTACTGAAGCGTTAAACAACTCAAAGAACGCTTTAGATGTTGCTGATGGTAAAAGACGTGTATTTATAAGTGAACCTACCCCACCTTATGACTCTGGAGACTTATGGACTCAAGGTCAAGCTGGAGATATTTTAGTATCTATCGGTAAAAAATTACAAGGACAACTTTATAACCCAAACGACTGGGTGAAAGCGTCTAAGTATACAGATGATACAACTGCAAATAGAGCTATTAGTGAATTAAATAGCTTCAAAGAATCAGTAAACGGTGATTTAAGAGATTTAAAATCTTCCTCTGAGCGTTTACAAAGAGAAGTTGTTTCATCATTTGAAGATAAAATAATTTCAGCTGAAGAAAAAGCGTCGCTAAAGTCTTTAATGCGCATTATTCCAATAGAAAGAACTCGAATTACTAAACAAGGCGAAACAGTTAAAAATTCTAAGAACTTACCTCTTGAGTATAAAAATAGAGTAACGAACTCATTACAGACATTAACTGATAATTTAAACCAGTTATCAGAAGCTGTTTCTAATGCAATCGCAGACAACAAAATTACTGAGGTAGAGTCAGCAAGTGTTGAAAGACTATTTACCTCATATAATAATTCTTTAAATGATTATGAGAAGATTATCAATGAAGCTATCGATGCAATGATATTTAAAGCTGCTGAGTCTGAAGCTAAGAAAGTCCAAGATAGATTTGACCAATGGAAATCAAGTGAGTTCTCAGTTGAAAGTGAAAGAATTGCTTCACGAGTGTCTGGTTCAGAATGGCGAACTACATACTTACCTCAAATTGAAGGTAAGATTGACGGAATTCAGATTGGTAATCGCAATCTATTACCAAGTTACCAAACTAATAGTCAAATTTATTATAAGTCTAACGGAGTAAGTGTCACTGGTAAATACACTATTTCGATGATTAATGGACAACGCCTTGGTATCCGCTTATACGATGATTACAACTTGTCTCTTGAACCAAACACAGACTATGTTTTTAAGGTGCATGAGAATAGCGATAATGTTACTGTTGGCGTGTTTTACAATAAAGGTTCAAACACAATTGTTGCTTATAGTAACAATAAGACAATTAAGTTTAATACTAAAAACTATCAGAACATTTACATTGTTATTCTTTCTAACTCAAATAGTCAGACAGTAGGAAAAATATCTTTATATAAAGGTAATAAAGAATTAGATTGGACACCTTCTCCTGAAGACTTCGAGAGTGCTTTAAGCGAAGTTGAAACTAAAATTCAAAACAATACATCGTTTATTGAGCAAAACAAAGAAAGAATCACTTCTTCTGTCTCACGAACAGAGCTTAACACACAATTAGAAAAAGTAGCATCTTATGAGCAATCTTATCAAATTACACGCAACAATGCAGAAACGTTAATTGAACACTTAGGTAGTACTTTCGAAGATAAATATTCTTATGAGGTAACTGCTAGGACTAGAAATAATTCTACTGCTACATCAGCGACAGCAATTTTCACAAGTAAAGGTGTCGGCAGAGGATTCGAATTAACCATTCTAGATGAGAAAGGTACTACTGGTATCCACCCTAAATTTGAGTTAAAGAATAATAGTATACCAGCTATTAACACTTATGGTAACTATAGTAGCGTTACTACAATCGATGTAATTTATACAAAATACTTAGGGACAGAAACTAATATTCAAAAAGTTAATTCTAAGATTGAGCAAGCAGCAGATAGTATTAATATTGAAGTTAAAGAGCTTAAAGAAAAATCTGAACTTAGAAATATGTTAAGTAACACTGATTTCGCTGTTCCTAATGCTTATTGGTCAGACACTAGCACAAACCCAAACTTTAGTTTTCCTGAGTTAGATGAAATGAGTATTAACTCTAACAACAACTTATTATTAAACAATGGTTTTAATAACACTGTTGTTGGTTCGAACAATTATAAACGTGTCGAAATGAAATTGACAGAGCCGTTAGAAGTTGGTTCTACATATACATTGCAGTTCGAAACTGAGAATGATGCAAATATTTCAGTTATTTCTGTAATCCCCCACTTTCCTGAATCACAAAGCTATACAGTAAATATTTCGGGGCAAAAGAGAATCACATTAAATATTAGAGCCACAGCAGCTAGTACATCAATGTTATTCTATGTGGGGCAACAACATAGTACAAATAATACAGCCAGCATGTCTGTGTCAAGAGCAACGTTAGTCAAAGGAAATCAACCACTACCTTATGAAGCTGGCAAATCACATCGAGTCACTAAGCTGACATACACAAATAATAATAAATGGGACGCACTCGCTACCCCTATGTTACCAGTTGGCGACAACTTAGAATACTCAGTTGGTGATGAATTAACATTCTCGGCTTACTTATATGTACCGTCAAGAGCAAAGGAATTGATGAATGGCACACCATATATTGAGTTAGCGACATACGAAAATATTAGTCAAAGTAGTAATCCAAATTTTACAAGAATAGCTGTTCAGCCAAGTGAAATCGTTCCTGACAAGTGGTTTAGAGTACAGACTACAGGTGTTATTCCGGCAACTTCACCTAATGGTAAAACAAAGTTTATGCGTGCATTATTAAGATACGAAGGTGTAAACAATTCTCCTGATTCTGACTTGTTCTTCTACTATGGATTACCAATGTTAGAGAAAGGTAATGAAGCAATGAAATGGACATTATCACCATCTGATTTATTCGACCCATCTGGGCTTGCTTCAAAGATTGCTTTATCACCTAGCAGTATTGATTTAATTTCAAAAAATTTAAATATCAATACTGACTTAACTGTTATTAAGAATACTGAAGGTAATGTTGAGATTTCTGGAGATACAATTAAGATTTCTAAAAATTCTAAAGAAGATAGCGTTAGTATTTCACCAGACGGAATTACAGTTATTAAAGATGGTGTGACAAAAATTCAGAACAGTTATGACACAAACGTTAATAATGTGCAAGCGTATGAGCCACAATTCTACTCTTCCAATGCGATTTATAGTATTTCAGACACACGATATAATCATAAACCACATGTCAGCACTGGAGCAGACGGATTGTATGGCTTAGATTGGGGTACATACAGTCTAGGTAGGAAATATAAGCAGCTCATCGAAAGTAGTGGGAAATCATGGGCTCGAGTAAACCGCTATACGTATGAATACAATAAGAGATATTTGGTTGTCCACCTCTCTTGTTATACTTCAGATGATGATATAATGCTTCATTTAAGATGGAGAACTGAGACTGGTGGCGATACATTGCATGAAGAAAAGATATCTTCTAAAAGATATGTGTTCCCACGAATCACAATTGATTTAGAAAAGAAACTCGGCAAAAAGCCTGATAACTCAACCGGTTACTTTGAGTTACAAGCTGGTTTGTCTCAAGGAACCTATAATGCACAATATGGTGGCTTTCGAATTACACGCATGACTATGACAGATTCTAAATAATATTGAGTAAGGTGAGATTATGTTAAGACCTATAAAAACGTATGATAGCGTACAAGATGAAAATGGTAAATACATTACTGAATTGTACATACTAGCCATTGCTTTAAATAGCATTGATGAAGAAGGAAACTTTTCAAGATGTTCAGTTGGGACAGATAATTCTTTAGACGTCCCATCTATCACTTTTATTATAGATGAAAATATATACGAACAATTAGACGATTTAAGAGTGAAAATTATCAACAATAAATATGAACTTGTTCCTAGAGCTGGATATGATTTTGTGCATAAAGAGTTAGAAACTCCAGAACAAAGACGAATTAGAGAGCTTGAAGAACAGTTAGCAAGATTAAAAGCAGCTCAAGGAGGATTATAATGGACAATAAAGAGTTAAGTGCTGAAGAATTGAAAAGTCAATTAGGCTATCTTAGAGCCAAATATGACAAAGCTATGCGTAGTATGACCAGCCAACTTGATTATACTATGGAGCTCGAAGTAGAAAATGACTTATTAAAAACAAGATTAAACGAATTAATGAAAGAGTCACAGGGATAATTCCTTGTGGCTTTTACTCTATAAATAAGGAGTGCTATTAGTGCCAAAATTTAATAATACATACGTTTTAAAGTTAGACGTAAAGCAACAAAATCCTAATCCTCAAATTAAATTTGTGCAATATGACTCAGCGTATTTATACATTGAGTTGTATGATGGCGGAAGAAAAATGGAACTTGAAGAAGGTGAGCGTTTCACTGTCTCTATTGAACATGAAGAAACAGGCACACGCAATACTGGATTAGCGCATTATGACGGTGAACAATTTGTTGTTTATGAATTGCGTCATGCCGATATGCAATATACAGGTAAATATAAAGCACGATTTGCTTCATATAAAGACAGAGAACGTGTTACATCGCTTGTATTCCGTTATGAAGTATATGAGGACTTAGAACAAATTGGTGACGTTAGTGAACTTACAATGTTACAAGAGTTGTTCATTGAGACTGAAGAAATTGGACGAGTCACTCAACGTCAAGGTGAATATGCTGAAGACCGTGGAGATTATGCAAATGCTGCTGGCGATTACGCTAATACAGCTGGTGATAGTCGAATGATGAACTGGATTCCTTATGTGAAGACAATTCAGGAACGAAGTGAACAATATCCTAATCCTAACAATGGTGACACCTTATATGTAATTGATGAAAATAAAGTATTCAGATATGACGGAATCGACGCAATGGATTGGGAACCAATCGCTGGTTGGGACACTTCGGTTATTCAAGATATTTACAGAACTAAAGAAGATAAAGTGGTCGTAA
Source organism: Staphylococcus delphini (assembly GCF_900636325.1). Classification (NCBI taxonomy): domain Bacteria; kingdom Bacillati; phylum Bacillota; class Bacilli; order Caryophanales; family Staphylococcaceae; genus Staphylococcus; species Staphylococcus delphini. The sequence continues at coordinate 1,061,387 of NZ_LR134263.1, read as the reverse complement.
AGAAACTTACAGACGACTTAAGAGACGAGCTAAGAGCTTTAACAGTAGGTGGAAGAAACTTACTAGGTGGAACAAGTTTTAAATCTACCTTTACCCCTACTACATCAGATAGCGCATTTACGTTTAATCAATCTGACGAGAAAGAACTTACCGTAACTCCAACTGGTAGCTATACAACTTCCTCTTATTATGGTATTAAATTAGAAAAACAAGTGGAACCTAACAACTTTGCTTCAGTATCATTTTATGCTAAAGCAAATACACAAGGAACATTCAATTTTAAAATCGGTAACCTAGAATGGTCTCAAGATTTAGAAATTGAAGCATCAAACGAATTTAAAAAATATAAGTTAAGTATTCCAACTACTCATCTTACTGAAAGAAAAGATTATGTTTATTTCAAACATTCTAACGCTATTGTTATCCAACCGATGAGCTTAAAAGTAGAAGAAGGTAACCGTCCTACTACTTGGACACCATCATATATGGATATTATGAATGAGTTCAAGAGAGTTGATGGTGAAATTCGACGCATTGATGGGACACTTGGTTCTCATAATGATAGAATCACTGGCTTAGAAACTGAAATGAGTACTAATGTTGTCAAAAAGAACATCTACGAGCGTGATAGACAAGCTAACACAGAAAAATTCGCACAAATCACACAGACCGCAGAAGGATTAGAAAGCGTTGTCGGTAGAAAAGTCGGTGCCGAAGAAGTTAAATCATTAATCAACCAATCAGCTGAAAGAATCAAAATTAAAGCAAGCAACATCGACTTCAATGGTATGACTTCGTTTAAGAACACAGAAAATAAACTTGACCCTAATGCTTTTATCCAAATTAATGGTGGAGCTATTAAATCACGTGGTTATTATGAGCGTATATGGCGTGATGGCATTAAACGTAACAGGATTCAAGAGATTAACATTGAAGATGGTATGGTACGTATTTCCGACCCACAAGGTGACTTAATCGATAATGAAACTTACGGTTATGACTTTGTGAATGACTTGCAAAAAGACGGTACGAGACAATACAACACATGGCGCTCATTGTATTATTCTTCTGATGGTATTTCCACCTTCCGTGATGGCTCAGGTAAGAACTATGACCACCAAGGAAGAATTGTTTCTTCTGGTACTATTGAATTCTTCTCACATGCATATTCAAAAGCACGTGGGCTTACAATGTATTCGGCTTTTGGTGCAATTGGGTTACAAGCTACAGGTGGACAAATTCATCTTGATGCCGCAGCAACAGTTTACGGACGTTCTCGCCAGTCAGATATTAGATTAAGACCACATGAAAACTTACGTAGTGGAACGAATGAATTTGCTTTCGGTGTAAGTTCAGATAACTCAGGTAGATTAGTATTTGGTGATTTATCCAAGAAGCTAGGTGCAGGCTTCAGATTTATGAAGTCTAAGAACCCTACTATTTATGGTTTAGATGCATCAGGTTCAGCTTCAGCAGCAGTAACTTTAAACATCGGACGTGTACAAGCAGATAAGATTACATCACGAAACGGTAAGAAATCAGTGTACTTTAACGGTGAGGGTTCAGGTAACTTAGCAAACTCAAACGTGTTAATTTCATCTGGTATTAAGACTGGTGGTAACTCATTCTACGTAGGCGTTGATGGTGAATTACGTGTAACGGATAAACGAGGGTACAACCGAGGTAAGTCAATCACTTACAAACCAGTTCGTGCGAGCAAATTAAATTCTGTATCTTCACGTAAATATAAAACTAACATTGAAGATTTAAAATTAGACACATTAGAACTGTTGAAGAAAACTAAAGTGAAACAATATAATCTTAAATCTGATTTAGAAGAAGGATATAAAAAAACTAAGTATGGTGTAATCCTTGAGGACGTAGATGAAGCTCTTCAAGAAGGAGATGCTATCGATGTATATACAATGACTTCATTGTTATGGGACGCCGTACAAAAACAACAAGCAAAAATTGAAGAGTTAGAAAGAAAATTAAAATAAATATAAAGGTGCTCATTCCACTATATTTATATTTAGGAGGAATAATAGTGTGCAAAGTTTAGAGGTCAGAGTGTCTAGCGTTGAGAGCGACGTTAAAAATATAAAAGCTGATTTAAAAGACTTGAAAAGGGAAATGTCTGAGCAAGATGAAAAAATAGAGAGAAAGATTGATGAGAAGTTCAAAGAGATTGAAACCAAAATTGATAAAAACAACGATGCTCAAACAACAAAGTCAGACAAAATAGCTGATGGTGTAGATACTATTAAAGAAACAATCTTTACAAACACTCTTACCCAACAAAAATTACAAAGTTCAATTGAATTACTACAAGCAGATAAAGAATCCGAAAAGCACGAAAGAAATAAACTTAAATGGGCTATTTACGGTGTGGGTTTCTCATTATTAGGCACACTTGTTTGGACATGGGTTCGATTGACTTTTGGTTTAATGTAAATAATTAAAGGTGGTGATTTTATGTTTAAATTAGCAGCTTCATTCTGGGCATGTTTCTGGTTTGGTATTTGCAAATAATCAATTGACTGAGGTGGTCTTTATGACTACCTCTTTTTATTTAACTATTAAATATTATGGAGTGATAAATACTTATGGATATTAAAATGATTATTAGAACGGCATTATTCGTGTACGCAGCAATTAACCAAGTTTTATTAGCACGTGGCTATAATCCTCTCCCATTCGTTGAAGGTGATGTTGAACAAGCGATTAACTTAATTATTGGTGGTTATTCTTCTTTTATGATTTGGTACAAGAATAACAACGTTACTTCTGAAGCTAAGCGTGCGCAAGATAAATTGAACAAGTACAAAGCAGAAAAGAAATATGCTAAAGCAACTGGTGGTACATTATCACAAATTAAGAACAGACCATTAGGCGATGATATTGATATTCGAGAAGGAAACAAATAATTATTATGTTGCCTCATACAGAATATTCAATTAAAGGAGAATTACAAAATTGGCTAAAAATTTATTAAATGAATTAATTTATGTGGACTTCAAAGAAGTGTCATCTATTCAATTAAAACAAGGTGATACTTCCCCTATCTTAATTAAACTTATCAACAATGCGGGAGTAAAGTCTCACAAGTCATTAAAAGAGTATGCAGCTGAAAGTTCGAGTCAGCGAGCCACTGTTTACTTATCAACAAGTAAGAACACAGTTGTGTTTAAACAAAGTTTTGAAGTAAAGAATGGTGCTATTGCATTAACTATCAATCAAGTATTACCTGTCGGAACATATTTCTTAGAGATTTTATATGATGGTAAAGTTTATCCTTCTGCTAATAGTTTGAGTGTCAGAATCAACCCGTCTGCTGATATTGCTCAAGAAGATATTATCAGCCTTGAAACTGTTGAAGCTATTGAAAGTAATATCCTTTCTAAAGTTCTTCCACAAGTACAAGAGCAAATTGACGCTTTATTATCAAACCAAGTGCAAAAATATTTAGCCGAGAATGGTCACAAGCTAAGAGGAGAACGTGGTGAAGCCGGTATTCGTGGTTTAACGGGTGAACGTGGAGCTGACGGTACTAGCGTAACAATATCTAATACTGAGACTTTAGGCAATGGCGATAAGAAAATTACATTTAGCACTGGCGAAACTATCACAATTCCTAAGGGTAACAAAGGTGAAGATGGCATCTCATTAACTATCAACAATATAGACAATGATAGTGACCCATCTAATGTCAAAATTACGTTTTCTGACAACACTGTCATTTCTATTCCAAAAGGGATTAATGGCGAGCGTGGTGAAAGAGGACTAAAAGGTGAAAATGGACGAGACGGCAGTGTCGTAACTATTGATGAAGACACTGGATTCTGGAAGATTGATGATGAATTAACAGAAGTTAAAGCACGAGTTGAAGCCTTGAGTGATGTTCCAATGGATAATGTAGCTGGCTTAAAAGAAAAGTTAAGTTTAATTGAACAATCGACTGAACAACAAATAACTCGCTTAAGACAACAAGAGTTAGCTGAAATCAATCGTAAAATTGAAGGTGTCGCTCCTCAAGTAACTCAGCAAAACCAACAGTATGTTGATAGAAAGATTGAAGAGCTTATTGATAGTGCACCAGAGAATTTAAACACGTTAAACGAGATTGCTCAAAAATTGCAAGAAGATAGTGCATTAAGTGCCTCTCTTGTTAAACAAATTTCATCTAAAGCAGCTACTACTGAGCTTGAGGAAGGATTACAATCAAAAGCTAACAAACAGCATACTCACAGTATCAGCGATATTACTGGGTTATCAGAACAATTGAGTCAAAAAGTTGAATCAGCATCTACTGAAAGTTTAGAAAACTATAAAGCTGAGGCAGATGAAAAGTTTGCGTTAAAGAATCATAACCATAACGGTGTGTATGCCCCACTATCGCATAACCATGAAGTACAACATATTACTGGATTGGAAGAACGCTTACAACAAGTTACAAATGGTTTAGACGGTAAAGATGGTAAATCAATTACAATTACCAATACAGTTACAAATTCAGACGGCAATGTTGTAATCACATTTAGTGACAACACAAGAGTTACTATTCCTAAGGGTGCTAAAGGAGACGCTGGTGCTACAGGTGCTACTGGTGAACGTGGACTTCAAGGCGCTGCCGGTAGAGACGGTAAGAATGTTGAAATCTCAAATATTGAGGAAACTTCAATTACTACGGGTGGTTGGGGTTGGTTAGGCGGTGGCACTACTACCAAAGTGACTCGTGTTACTTTTTCTGATGGTAAGACTGCAGACATTCCTCATGGTGCAAAAGGTGATACAGGAGATAGAGGTGCTAATGGTAAAGATGGTACCTCAATTTCTATCAAGAGTATTACGCCTACTGCAACGGGCAACAGAATCACATTTAGTGATAATAAGTCCATTGATGTAAAGAATGGTACTGACGGTAGAGATGGTAGAAGTTTCACCGTATGGACAGGTTCTCAAGCCGGTTATGACCGCTTATCAACAAAAGATGATAATACTATTTATCTGATAAAAGGGTGATTTTATGGCAATTTTAGACCTCAATAATACTGATAAATTGTTCTTTCAAGGCGTAGAATTTGATAAGTTATACTACGGAGGGGTCGAATTATGGAAGAAACAAGTCAACTTCACCCCTCTTCCGCTCCCAAACAATAAAACTCCCGATTATATGAGCGGCACAACTGCTAACTGGACTATTCAAGGTGTAACACCGAACAAAAATTATCATATAAGTGTTTCAAACGTTAAAAATGGAATTATGCGAGTGTCTCAAACACGTTTAGGAAACACTGACTTAGGTGTATCGGGAGTAAATGGTGGTGTTGCCGCAATTATAAAAACTGTAAGCAACCCTGAGGGTGTGGTTTACGTAACAATGAGTGAAGTATACACTGGCACACCAACATTAACAATATCTGAAATCTAAAAGAATACATTAACGCAAGCTGGCTAATTACGGTCAGCTTTTTTTATTTACACAAAATGAGGTGATTTAATGGCTCCTTCTAAAACAAAACAAGAAGCAATAAATTATGCACTTAGCTTAGAAGGCAAAGGTTTAGACTTTGACAATTTTGCTGGTTGGCAATGTTTCGATGTTGCTAACTATTACTGGAATTATATCTTTGGTCATGGTCTTAAAGGTGAAGGTGCAAAAGATATTCCTGACCCGAGATGGAATGACTTAACTCAAGAAGCATACATATATCCAAATACGCCTGAGTTCTTGGCTGAAAAAGGTGATTTAGCAATATTCAGTAGTCGTTTCGGTGGTGGATATGGACATGTAGGAATCGTGATTGAAGCTACTTTGGATTACATCGTCTTGCTAGAGCAAAACTGGTTTGGTGGAGGAATGAATAAGACCGAAGTAACAACACGAAGAAAACATAGTTATGAATACGATATGAAATTTGTAAGACCTAAGTATAAAAGCGAAGGAAGTGGTAACTTGTCCAAAAAGAAAATCTTATTAGTTGCTGGGCATGGTTTAGGTTATTGGTCTAATGATAGTGGTGCTGCTGCTAATGGATATAATGAACGTGACTTTATTCGTAAAAATATTGTGCCTAATGTAGCAAAACATTTACGAAAAGTTGGACATGATGTACATCTTTATGGCGGAGAAACAATGAACCAAGACTTATTCCAAGACACTCGATATGGCGAAATGGTAGGTAACTATTCAGACTATGGTATGTATTGGGTAGCTAGACAAGGCTTCGATAATGTAACTGAATTCCATTTAGATGCCGCTGGTGCTCAAGCTAGTGGTGGTCATGTTATTATTGGTTTAGGATTAGTACCTGACACTCTAGATAAGGCTATTCAAAACACTATCTATCATTTTGTTGGCACTATTAGAAATATTGACCCTAGAGATAATTTATTAAACGTCAACGTTGCAAAAAATAAAGGTGTAAACTATCGTTTAGCAGAGCTTGGTTTCATCACAAGTGTTAAAGACATGAATAACATTATTAACAATCTTGAGTCGTACACTCGTAGTATTGCTGAGGATATTCATGGTGGGAAACTAGAGTCTGTTAAACAACCAACAAAAGATAAAGCAAAAGTGGCAGTGAAAAAAGTTGTCGCTAAAGTGACTAATAAGAAACCAGCGCCTGCCGCTAATAATAGGAATAAACCTAAAACTGAATGGGCATGGAAAGGTCGATTTACTACATTTGCTAGTAACAGTCAGCCTATTGTTGTTAGACGTTCAGTTGGATTAAATGCAGCTAAAGTAGATGTAAATTCATGGATTTACCCGAACCAATGGGTGCCGTTTGATAGATTAATTAAGAAAGACGGTTATTGGTGGATTCGCTTTGAGTACCCTACTAATCCGTCAGCTGGTAAATTTTATATGCCAATTGGTAAGATTGGTAAAACTGGTAAAGTTAAAGTTGACAAAACATTATGGGGTACTTTAAATATTAAATCTTATGGATAGAATCATAAAAGGAGTTAAGCGCTTATGCCTAACTCCTTATCTTTTTGTTTTTACAACCTCTTAGAGACTAACCCTTCATCACATCATACTCAACCTTAAAACTATCCTCATTTTTAAGAATAATTGTATTTCCCGACTTGCTTCTCAACATCGTAATCACATCAGCGATATTGTCTTGTTGGAACATTAACTTTTCTTGCTCAGTCATTTTGTTATTGATTTCTAATTTTACTGCTACATTTGGCATTGAAACATTCCTCCCACTACATACGAACTTTCGTTCTTATAACGAACACATGTTCTATATAAATAATATAAGCTATAAAACGTCATAAATCAACTACTTAATTTGAATTATTAAAAGTTTGTGTGGAATGAATATGCAAACAAGACCATCATGGGAAGTTAGCCGATTGGTGGAAAATAATTAGTAAATCATCTTAAAGTAAATTGTAATTTATTCAACTTTTGTGAAAGGAATATCTCCTATTATTAATTTATCTCCAACAAGTTGAATGTCAACTTTATCTCCTTCTTCATCGATAGCAAGCAATTGTTCTCCCTCTTTTGTTATTTTAAACTTATGTGGTTGTGCTTTAGAATCTATATTGCTTGAAGAACCGTCATTTTCTAATATTTTCCCTTCACCATTTTTCACAGTGATAATTGCTTGAGTTTCCCCATCATATCCCTCCCATTTACCATTTAATTTCTTAATTTCTGAATCAGTGCAAGCACTTAATACAATTCCAATAAATAAAACAGTAAGCGTTAATAATAATTTTTTCATACATTTTCTCCTTTTGTTTAATTAATTATAATTATAGTCAAAACCATTATGCATTTCCATATTAATTTTGAAAAACCAAAAATAAAGTAATAATTTGTTGCTCAAATACTAAAAATGATGGAAACTAAAGAGGGGGACGCAAGAGGTAATTATTTGAAATATAATTCACGAAGCTAGTAGTATCAAGGGTTTAAGAAGTATTAATCACTTATGTGTACCAAGCATAAAATGTTTTATTAATATCCATATTAATAGTTGCCCCTAAAGGTTGAACGAAAGATGCAATTTCTGGTTTGACACCCATTTTTTTCGTACATTCCATTGAAACCGGAAGTGCCGCGTTAGAACTTGAGCCCCCGAAACCAACTGTAATTGCTGGGAAGAAACCTTTAAAAAATTCAATTGGGCTACGACCGGCTAAAAACTTCACTGCACCGCCATAAACGACAAAGAAATGAATAAAAAGTGCGGCTAATACAACGATAAAGTATAAACCGAGTTGTCTGATTGCACCAAAACCTGCGCCTGTAAATGCATGTGCGACAAGTCCAAATGTACCGATTGGCGCAAATACATTCATTACCATCGATATAATATACATCAGGACTTCATTAAACTGTTCGAAAAATTGATGTACTATCCGTCCTCGTTCGCCTACCATCATAATACCGATACCGATGAAAATCGCAAATGTAATAATCTGAAGCATATTTCCTGTTGTCATTGACTGAATCGCATTTTTCGGGAAGAAATTAATTAAAGTTTGATCAAATGTTTGATTGATTGGAGAAGCCCCAGTTGCCTTTTGATCATCTAATTTCTTTTGATATGTCGTAACTTCTTCTGATTTTAATAAGTCTGAATGGCCAGCACCTGGTTTAACGACTAATGCCAAACACATCGCTAACGTTATCGCAATCGCTGTTGTCGATAAGAAAAAGACGAGGGTTTTTAAGCCAATGCCACCTAGTAATTTGGGATCACCAACGCCAATCACACCGAGTACAATCGACACGAATACAACGGGTACTACAAGCATAAAGATCAGATTTAAGAAGATTTGACCAATGACGTTAAAAACATATTGATCGATAAATCCGACAAACTTAGACCCGACATAGAAATTGAAAATCGAACCTAACGCAATCCCTAAAATTAATGCTATAATAATTTTCACTGTTAATCCTTTAAATTTCATATTCACTATCCCCTTTAATGTTATAACAACATTATAGTCTGAAAATTAACAATATTGCAATCATTATTTTTATAGTTTTTACTAGATTTATCACACTTTTCATAGGATAATAGTAAAGTTAAATACATATCATTATGAAAAAGGTTAAGAAATTACAGTCTTAAATGCTTATCAATTAATTTTAGAGGTGTTTTCGTTGCAATTAGAATATAAAATTTCTCAAGCTAAAAAAGGCGCAACACTAAGCATCATTACTTATACATTTTTAACATTATTAAAAATTGCATACGGATGGTTAGCAAACAGTCATGGTTTGGTCGCTGATGGTATTAACAACGCGACAGATGTCATTAGTTCTATCGCTATACTTATCGCACTTCAAATTTCCATGAAGCCTGTGGATAAAAATCATCCTTATGGCCATTATCGCTCTGAATTTATCGCATCACTCATTGCTTCATTCATTATGTTTGCGGTGAGTATTCAAGTGATTATTACCGGCGTGAAGCACTTTTACCAAGGCGAGTTCGTTCAGCCAAGCCAATCTGCTATTATAGTCGGTCTGATTTCAAGTATTGTTATGTTTGCTGTATTTATTTTCAATCGTAATCTTTCTAGAAAAGTGAATAGTAGTGCTTTAAGAGCAGCAAGTTATGATAATCTCTCGGATGCACTTGTGTCGATTGGTACGGTGATTGGCGTTTTAGGTGTTTATATGGGCGTGCCGATGCTCGATACGATTGCAGCAATTGTGATTGGTTTGCTCATTATGAAAGCAAGTATCGATATTTTTAAAGAGACGGCCGTTACACTTACTGATGGCTATGATGAGGAAGAACTGGCACAAATTCAACAGATTATTTCTTCAATTCCTGGCATTAAAGAGATTCGTGATATTAAAGCGAGAAGTCACGGTGTTATTTCATTTATCGATGTCACAATCGCTGTCGATCCCAATTTAAATGTCATCGAAAGTCATGAAATATCTGATCATATTGAATCAAAATTGCAAGCACGGCTAGGTGAAGTTGAAACGATTGTACATATTGAGCCGTATTTATTGAATGACATAGAGTAAGCAATCAAAATAAAAACAGGAGAATGGGCTATGATGCGCCGTACTCCTGTTTTTTATTCAATAATTTCAAATTAAAACAAATGATTCTCCATGGCATAAATCGCCGCTTGTGTACGATCGGTCACTTCCAATTTAGAGAAAATGTGACTTACATGTGTTTTAATCGTCTTTTCCGATACGAATAAGGTTTCAGCAATCTCTTTATTCGTCTTCCCTTTCGCCATTTCTTTCAGCACTTCTGTTTCCCGTTTGGACAATTTATTGAGCATATGCGGCTTTGTAATGACAATATCCATCACCTGTTGCGCATCTTTATGAATCACTTTATCTCCTTGTAAAACCGTCTCAATAGAGGTCATTAATGCTTCTGGTTCGACATCCTTCATTTCATAACCGTCTGCACCTGCTTGCATCGCTGACATGACATGCTCTTCATCCACATAACTTGTGAGCACTAATATTTTAATATCTGCATGTTGTTCCTTCAGTTTTTGAATTAGTGTAATCCCATTCATTTCAGGCATGACCAAATCAACAAGGATAAGTTCTGGTTCGATTTGATCGGTTGCTAGTGCATCTAATAGTGCTTGACCTTCCCCAAAACTTCCTACAACTTCTATTTGTGGTTGTGTCGAAAGTAAAAATTCTAAACCTTGCCTTACTATAAAATGATCATCCACAAGTGCAATTTTAGGCATTATTGTCCCTCCCTTGGCTGTTGAAGTGGTAGTCGTATTGTAATTTCTGTCCCATGATCACTTGTCATATTTATTGTTCCTTTTAAAAATTTAATTCGTTGTCGCATATTCGACAATCCGTGTTTTTCGGCTGTATCCATTTGAGTCACGTCAAATCCCACGCCGTCATCCTTCAATTCTACAATCAGATATTCGTCTGTTTGGTTCAGCACAATATCCATATGATTCGTTTGCGCATGCTTTTTCGTATTATTCATCGCTTCTTGCATGACACGATACAGGTGGGTCTCAATTTTATTTTCTAAGTCAATGAGTCCTTTGACGGTCACATCGATATCTAGACCTATAAGACTCGCGTAATTTTTCAATGCATGAACAAGTCCATTTTCGAGGCCTACAGGTTTTAACTGCCAAATTAACGCGCGCATTTCATTCACAGCGTTTTGACTCGTTTGTTCTATCTGCATAAACGCACGTTTTGACGTTTCCTCTTGTGTCATTTGTCCTGCCGCATGTGCAGTTAATTTTAAAGAAAACAACATTTGATTAACCGAATCGTGTAAATCTCGGGCTAAACGGTTACGTTCATTAATGCGTGCCGCTTCTTTCTCTTGATTGTTCAAGTCAATCCGTTTTATCGCAGAACCGATTTGAAATGCGACAGATTCTAACAATTCGAGGTCTTCATCTGAGTAATGTGTCGTAAACGGCGTCGCGACATTTAACAGTCCAAATTGCTCATTACCAGATCGCAAAGGTACTGTCGCATGATGGGTAATATCTTCAGTTTCTGTCACAAATTCTCGACTGGCTAAATTAATGCGCGAACAGTTAATGATATTAGAGGCTTTGGTCAATTTGTGATTATGGTATGCTTGAACACACCAACATGTCCCTTCTTTCATATAATGGCATTGGCGATTCGTTAAAGCTGATGGTAATGAATACTGTGACTCTAATGTATGGTGGCCTTCTTCATCGATAAAAAATATCCATCCTGTCGTAAAATCGCTTCCCTTAATTAAAGAGTCTAGCGCACCGTCGAGCATGGATTGTAATTCAGTTTCTTCGTTAAGGAACTCCGCAATTTCCTTTAATAACGCCAATCTTGTTGGTTTTTCCATTATTGTCACTCCACTCATTGCTTCACATCAATCATCCAATTTTTATTCGTACATGGATGTACATTTAACTTTATTATACACGTTGTTTCAATGAATAAAACCATCAATCGCCTTTCGTTTTGTGTTATGATAAAAGAAATTAAGGAGGATTTTATGAAATTTAAAGTTGCCGATACATTTAATGAACAATCCATTCGTGACATATTTAAAACATTACAATTGCCGAAAAAAGAGTTGCATACATTAAATATGTCAAAATCTATCACAGTGAATAATGAAGCTGCAAATTTACAAACTATCGTCCATACAGGTGACGAAATTTACATTCCTGATGAAGACGCGAAAAGTCAATATTTACCGAGCTATCGTTATGCACAAATCGCTTATGAAGACGACTTTTTAGCGATTGTCTACAAACCTAAAGGCGTGAAAACACATCCGAATGATTTAAAAGAAAGTAATACATTAATGAACCATGTCATTTATACGTTGAACCACCCTTATGTTGAGCCTATTCATCGTCTTGACCAAGAGACAGTCGGCTTACTTATTGTGGCAAAGCATCCGATTATTAAAAAAATATTAGATCGTATGTTGGAAAATAATGACATTCATCGTATTTATAAAGCACAAGTGAAAAGTTTGTTGCCCATTAAGCCACAAACGATTGATTTACCGATTGGCAAGGATAAATTCCACCCGAATAAACGTCGTGTCTCTCCTACTGGTCAACGTGCAGTGACACATATCTTGTCTTCTGAAATGATTAAAGAAGGCGTTTGTGAAGTGCTGTTAAAGTTAGATACCGGTCGTACGCACCAAATTCGTGTACATCTTGCTGAAATCGGTTACCCTGTGCTGGGGGATCCATTATATAGTGATTCGAAATTACGTCAATTACAGCTTGAAAGTTATCAAATTGAAATGACGCATCCTATCACGCAACAACCGATTTCTGTGACGATTGATGATATTGAACAATAATTGATTACAGGCAGATTTGAGGGGCTTAGACAACACCATGTCTAAGCCCCTTTTTAAACTGTTCATTATTTCCGCTTCAGATGCCCTTTCACACGGTCCATCCAATTTCTTTTTGCGCGTACGGGTTGTCCTGTCTCAATCATATTTTGCTTGGACAATGCTAACCCATATTTTTGTGCTTCTCGCATTAAATATTCTTGTGAGTTGATTGGTGCTAACTCATTTTTAACGTAATGATACACACCCGAATCATCTTGATAACGGCCTTTTTGATTGTCAGAAAGTTGTAAGTGCATATAATCTACCAATCGTTTCGCAATACGTTTGTCCAAAATTGGGAATAAAATTTCAACTCGTTTAATCATATTGCGCGTCATCATATCTGCAGAAGATAAATAAATTTTCTCTTCGCCATTGTTATAGAAGTAATAAATACGCGAATGTTCTAACAAACGTCCGACGATACTTACGACTTCAATATTTTCGCTAATGCCCGGAATACCAGGTTTCAAACAACAGATTCCACGAATAATTAATTTCACTTGTACGCCTGCTTGTGATGCTTCATACAGCTTTTTAATTAACGCTTTATCCGTCAATGAATTCATTTTCATCATCATTTTACCGTTTCCGTGTTGACGATGGCTTTCGATTTCTTCATCGATACGTTCTATAAATAAGTCACGTATTTCGTATGGCGCCACAATCAATTGTTGATAATCTGGCTTCATGGAATAACCACTCAAATAATTGAAGAAATTCATTGCGTCTTCTCCAATTTCACGATTTGTTGTAATGATACCCATATCCGTATACAATTTAGCCGTTTTATCGTTGTAATTTCCTGTACCTAAATGCACGAAAGGAACGAGCGTACCATTGACACGTTTAACGACCAATGTAATTTTACTGTGGGTTTTTAAATGTGTCATCCCATACATGACGTGACAACCCGCTTCTTCCAACATTTTTGCCCAATGCACATTATTTTCCTCATCAAAACGCGCCTTTAACTCCACCAATACCGTGACTTGTTTACCATTTTCAGCGGCATTTTTAAGTGCTTCAATAATTGGTGAATCGCTGCTGACACGGTATAACGTTTGTTTAATTGCCAATGTATCCGGATCTTCAGATGCTTCCGTAATAAAATCAACAATCGGATCAAAGGATTCATACGGGTGGTGGAAGAAAATATCACGTTTCAACGCTAAATCATACACATTGTCATTGCCTAATGATTGCGGCACTTGTGGTGTATAGCGTTCATATTTCAAGTCTTTTAATTTATGTGATAAATGATCAACTAATTCAAAAACCATCGTTAAATCAAGTGGGCCATTCGTATAATACACATCTTGTGGTTCTAATTCTAACGTATCGATCAACCAATCCATTTGCATCTCTTGTTGTTCACGATGATCGATTTCTAATCTCACGGCTGCACCACTTTTACGCTCTTTTAAAAAGCGTTCAATTTCAATCAACAAATCTTCGGCACCATCTTCATGAATCGTTAAATCGGCATTTCTTGTAATTCTAAACGCATACGTATTCAGAATTTCATATCCTTTGAAAAGATGACCCATGAAAAAGGAAATCATATCCTCGATTAAAATGATGTATTGACGATTGCCTTCATTAATTGTAATAAAACGGTTTAATAATGTCGGAATTTGAACGATTGCAGAATTAATTTCATCACCAGTATCAATATCAACAAAAATGTTTAATGTTTTATTATTGAGTTTTGGAAATGGTCGATATGCATCAATGCCCAACGGTGTTAATGTCGGCAAAATATCATTTAAGAAGATGCGTTCCAGTTGCTTTCGCATGTCTTCGTTTAATACATCCGGTTTACATAAATACACATCATATGTTTTCAAAGTTTCAACTAAAGTATTGAAACGATGGTATTGAAAGGCAACGTTTTGACGATTTTTCTGTTCAATTGCCTTTAACTGTTGTTGCGGCGTTAATTGCGCTTTATTCTCAGGCTTATCAAATCCCATTTTGACTTGGTCTTTTAAACCTGCCACACGCACCATAAAGAATTCATCTAAATTTGCGCTCCCAATCGCAATAAACTTAAGTTGCTCGAGTAATGGGTTTTGATCGTCACAGGCTTCTTGCAATACTCTATAATTAAAGTCTAACCAGCTGACTTCACGATTGTTATAATAATCTGGATGGTTCAGGTCCAAATTTCCTTTTTCAATAGTCACTTTCATTGTCACCCCATTAATATTCTACAAAACATAGCACAAGTCCCTATTAAGCGTAACATAAAATGAATGGGCTATTATTTAAGCATTTGTAAAAATAATATTAACCTTTGTTTTAAGTACTTTTTCGATATGTTTCTTTTGTCGATTAGATTGATAAGATTCGGCAATCGATTCACCTTGATCATTGACAAACAAGTCGTAACCTTCTTTTGTTGCCTGTAATTTCACGTCTTGGACACTGTTTGTATTAGAGATATTTAACGCATTTACAAACTTGATAATGCCCCCTAACGCTTGAATGTCTGATAGTTCATCATCAGAAAACCAATTTGTCTCTTCACTATACAATTTGAGTAACGTTTTATTTTTAAAGCTTGCGAGTAATGCCAGTCGCACACGCTCTTTATGTGATAAACCGTTAATTCCCGAATTTGCGATAATGTAATACGTATGTTGGGAACTCGAATCGGAATCAATAAATCGACCTAAATAATAAATATACGCTGCCTCAAGAAAAACTTGCTTTAAATCTTCATCAATTTTAAGCTTTTTTTCTTTCGTCAACTGTTCTAAGAGCGATTCGGCTAGCTTAACTCGTTGATTGGCGCCACTTTCCTCGATTTTATACTCATTCGCTAAATGACGTAACGCATCTTGTAGCACATTGGTTTTATTAAATTCTTTTGGATACTTTTTAGCAATTTGATTCATAATGAAACCTTCACGTATCCCTTTTCTTGAAAAAGTGAACGCTGTCGCATCAATCATGTCGAATAACACATTAAATACCGATACGGCAGGTAAAATGATGTCTGCACGGTCACGACTCAACCCATCTAAAGTCGTTAACGTGTCACGTGAAGATTTTTTAAGCATTTGAAATACTTCTTTTAAATCACTTTGTTCCATCGTATAGCCATGAACGCCTGCGATAGGATACTGATGTAAAGACTGATGAATACGCGCACAGTTACGCGCAGAACCACCGATACCGACTAAATTAATATGCTGATTTTGTATCCATGACACTTTGCCAAATTCACTTTTCAAAAACTTTTCCATTTTCTTAATCGCATCTTTATCATTATGCTCTTTTCCTTCAAAGAACATCCGTGTTAAAGTGACAACACCGAACGGAAAACTGATGGCTTCTTTAATTTTTTTATCTTTGAAAAGCGTTAATTCTGTGGAGCCCCCACCAATATCGACAGTGATCCCATTTCGAATACTTGTCGTGTGCGTAACTGCATAAGAGCCATAAAAAGCTTCATCTTCTTCAGGAATCATAATAATTTCAAGGTCGAGTTCTTGTTGAATATGTTTTAAAATCGCTTTTTGGTTTTTGGATTGACGCATCGCTGCTGTCGCAATCGGATACAAATGTTCTACTTCAAAATCTGTCGCTACCTTTTTAAAACTTCTGAGTGCTGTCGTTAAAACATCGATCCCTTCTTGCGTCATATGTTGTTCAGAATCTAAATATTGACTTAATCGTGCCGGTGTTTTAATGTTTTGAATTTCGTTTAATCCTGTTTTTGGATCGTATTGAAAAATCACTAAGCGAATCGTGTTTGAACCAATATCTATTAAACCGTTACGTTCCATGTTTAAAACTTGCCTCCATACTATTTCGGGTGGACCATGTTTTCTGGCTTAATCCATTCCTCAAATTGTTCTTCTGTTACATAACCAGATTGAATTGCAGATTCTTTTAAAGTTAACCCTTCTTTATGTGCTTTTTTCGCAATGGCTGCTGCTTTTTCATATCCGATATGTGGGTTCAGCGCAGTTACAAGCATCAATGAACGGTTCAAATAGTTATCGATGTTTTCAGGGATAGGTTCGATACCTACTGCACAGTTTTGGTTAAATGTTTCCATACCATCAGCTAATAAATAAATAGATTGTAATGTATTATGCAAAATGACAGGTTTAAAGACGTTTAATTCGAAATTACCTTGGGAGCTTGAGAAACCGACTACCGTATCGTTACCCATGACTTGTACAGCTACCATTGTTAACATTTCACATTGCGTTGGGTTCACTTTACCTGGCATAATCGATGAACCTGGTTCGTTTTCAGGAATAGAAATCTCCGCTAAACCTGCACGAGGACCGGAAGCTAACCATCTGACATCATTCGCAATTTTCATTAAGTCACCCGCAAGTGCTTTGAGTGAACCATGTAATTGAACCACTTCGTCATGTGCAGTTAACGCATGGAATTTATTTTCAGATGATACAAATGGATAACCTGTATTTTCCGCAATATATCCTGCAACTTTTGTACCAAATTCAGGATGTGCATTAATACCAGTACCCACTGCTGTGCCGCCAATAGCTAAGTTTAAAATATGCTTTTTAGATTCTGCTAATAAGTTTTCACACACGTCAAGCATATAGCGCCAACCACTAATTTCTTGGCCTAACGTAATCGGTGTCGCATCTTGAAGGTGTGTACGACCAATTTTAATGATGTCTTTAAACTCATTTTCTTTTTTATAGAACGTTTCACGCAATCCTTTCAAGGCAGGTTCTAAATGTTTTTCCACTTCATGATATAGTGCAACGTGCATTGCTGTTGGGAATGTATCATTAGAACTTTGTGACTTGTTGACATCATCATTCGGGTGAATTGTTTCATCACTGCCGTTTTCTTTTAAGTATTCATTCGCCACATAGCTGACAACTTCATTCACATTCATATTACTTTGTGTACCGCTTCCTGTTTGCCACACAACTAATGGAAAATGTTCATCTAATTCGCCTGCTAATATACGATCACAAGCATGTACAATCGCATCTTTTTTCGCATCGCTTAACTTTCCTAATTCATTGTTTGCCAATGCAGCTGCACGTTTTAATTGTGCGAAACCATAAACGACCTCAATTGGCATTTTTTCTTTACCAACTGGAAAATTTTGTTTACTTCTTTGTGTTTGCGCACCCCAATATTTATCTGCAGGTACCTCAATTTCACCAAATGTATCATGTTCAATTCTTACTGACATATCTCTCGCTCCCCTTTAATTTTTGAATATTCTTGTCACTTAAATTATAGCATTAAACGAAATCGCCATTCAATGAACATTGGCGTGCAATTACGTTTTTTCTTCCAATAAAAAAGGCCGAGAAAATTAATTTCTCAACCTTATTTCTACAATATGTAAAAGTAGCATATTGAAAGACAAATCCATCGCCTCTACAAAGGGATAATTCAATGAAAACAATCCATCATTTATTCATTTGAAGTCGATTCTTTAACTTTTACCGCTTCAGTGTGCATAAATTTGTGTTTCACAGCTTGAACGACTGCAATAGCTGCCAAAATATACAAAACAAGGCCTATTACCATCGTGACCGGACTGATTTGGATTAACAAACCTAAAAAGCCACTGAATTGATTGTAAAAATCATCTAAATAAATCGTCAATGCGACTGTTATCGCGATACAACAAATAACACTGATGACGATGCCTTTTTGATTCGTTTTCACAAAAGTTTGAACGTGTGATTGTGCATCGTCGACTAAACCATTGGATAAGTTCAGTTGGAGTTGCACAATTTTAAACAATACCGGTAAATATAACGTCCCTAACGCCAATGGAAAGGCTTTAATCGATAATAAGTTGATGATTGTCGAAATTATAATTAACGTAATCCATTTCTGATGTAACTTCATGTATGTCACCTTTCATCATTTTTTAAACACGCTCCCATTTTATCACATTTGTCTTAACGTACACGAAAGAAAATAAAAAGACTGGACCATCATCATGGGAAACCAGCCTTCTCATTATAGTCTATTTTGTGTCTTTATCAAAACGCACTTTTGAATCATGGGATTGATTGAGTTTCTCTTCATCGTTCGCTTCAGAAATTTGTTCCATTTCTTTCCCGAGCTCCACGACATCATCAAAACTATCAACCATTTCATTGTCATAATGCTTTTGTTCGTCTTTCATTATGCCCGTCACCTCTTCTCTTATGCGTACAGTGAAGTAAAGTAATTGCGCACATCTTCAGGTAAACCTTGTGCAGCTACTTCATCAAGGACAACAGTTACCATACGATGTGATTTTAATGCTGAAGGAATAAATGTTGTATTCCCGTTTTCTTCGTATAATTTCTTCACTTGTTCTGCTTTCGCTGCACCTGTCACGACAACAATAATTTCACGCGCTGGTAATAAGGCGTCATTCATAGGAATACCGATTTGACCTTCTGTATCGATAGTCACGACTTGTAGTGTCAATTTACCTTTATTATCTTTTGTTTTTGCATGATGTTTAATAAATGCTTCCACTTTTTCATCTTCTGGTACGTGGTGAATTTGTTTTTCTGGGACACCTAATGCTTGATAATATGATTGTTGCGCGTCGTAATCCAATACATGAATTTGACTGAAATCAACGCTATGACGATCGACATCTTTTTTTAATGCATCTAATACAGGTGCTTCTTCTTGATTCAAATGAAACCCTACAATCGATGTCGGATTGTTATTTAACTGTTTTCTTAAGATATCTGCTGTGAAAGTTGCTGCTGTTTCTGCATCTTTAAATACTTTAAAATTCATTGCCATTATCGTACACTCCTCTATTGTCCTACTCGTCTTTTACATTAATAATTACATACCCATTTTAAACATCAATTAAAACATTAAAAAATGAGGAACATTCGGAAGGTTCTCCGTTATTGTTATTATAACCTTTTTTACACATTTGTTCTTGTGCGAACCTCAAACTTTGAACAATGTTATGAAATTCGTCCCTATCTATTGTAAATTCGGATAATTTTGTTGTCTTAACGCCTCATAAACTAAAATTGCTGCAGTATTCGATAAGTTTAATGCACGTACATTTTCGTTCATCGGGATACGTAACGCTGTATTATCATACTCATCTTTCACCCAGTCTGGTAATCCTGTTGTTTCTTTCCCGAAAATAAAATAATAGTTTTCATCAACATTTGAAAAATCTTGAGACGTATGTTTTTTTGAGCCGAACTTTGTCAGTAAAAAGTATTGGCCCTCTGTTTGTTCAAAAAATGATTCAATATTATCGTAATATGTAATCGATACATATTTCCAATAATCTAAACCGGCACGTCGCAACATTTTATCGTCAGTACTAAAACCTAGTGGACGAATTAAATGTAAATGTGTGTCAGTCGCTGCACATGTCCGTGCAATATTCCCCGTATTCGCAGGAATTTCTGGTTGATATAAAACTACATGAATTGGCATTATTCATCTCTCCTCATTTCTAATCCTTTAATCATCTCGACTTGGACTTCTTCAAGTTCATTATCATAATGTGACATGACATAATCTTTGGCCGCGTCACCTAAAATTTGACCAATTGCCCAAAAGGCCGTCGCACGAATCATAGGTCTCGGATCCGTTTCAGCCACATCTTTTAAATCGGGAATTGCTGTTTCTTCTTTAAAATGCGCCAGTGCAAGAATCGCATTACGTTGAATCGGCTTTTTACCTCTCCACGCACCTGCAAGATGTCCAAATGTATTTTTAAACGTCTTATTATTCATTTTCAGTAATGGAACTAATCGTGGTTTTAAAATTTCTGGCTCTAAATGTATATCGTCTTGTTCCGTATTAATGCCTCGATTTTTCGGACAAACTTGTTGACACGTATCACAACCGTATAGACGATTACCGATTTTATAACGATATTCATCGGGTAAATAGCTTTTCGTTTGAGTTAAAAAGCTAATACATTTTTGGCTGTTCAATTGCCCATTACCAACGAGCGCGCCAGTAGGACAACGATCGACACAAATCGTACAGTCACCACAACTGTCAAGGAGTGGATCATCGGGTGGAAATGGAATACTCACTAACATTTCTCCTAAATACGACCACGTCCCTAAGTCAGGATTAATAACGAAACCATTGCGTCCTACAAATCCAAGCCCCGCGCGTTCTGCAACAGCACGGTCAGATAGCACGCCTGTATCCACCATTGACATGAGCTCTACATCAGGTACTTTACTTTGTATAAAAGCAGCCAAATCATCTAAACGTCGCCGCATAATCGAATGGTAATCTTGCCCCCATGATGCGCGTGCAAACATGCCTCGACGATCACCGCGAACACTTTTAGGCGCACCTTTTAATTTATTCGGGTATCCGACAGCAATCGCAATAATTGAACGTGCAGTCGGTAATGATAATTTCGGCTCTGTGCGTAAAGCGATATCAGACGGCTCAAAACCGGATGCATATCCTTTTGCATGATAATCGACAAGTTTTTGTTTCAATTCATCAAAAGGGTCTGCAGTGGTAAAACCAATACGATTGATACCTATTGTGTGTGCATATGCGATTATCTCTTCTTTCAATGCCCGTACATCCATCATGTCACCTCTTTAAAATCACCATACTATTTTAACATATCTGACTGTCATTGCGTGGAATTATTCCATAGAAGCTCGGAATCTCATCTACATCATTTGACGCTTCAACTAAAAAAGAGCCGGAATCAAATTAAATTCCTAGCTCTTTCATTGATTTTTAGTTTAACACACGTTTCAAGAAGTTTTGTGTACGTTCATGTTGCGGATTTTCAAATATTTCATGCGGTGGTCCATCTTCTACCACTACACCATCTGCCATAAATACAACACGATCACTCACATTTTTCGCAAAATCCATCTCATGTGTCACGACAACCATGGTCATTCCTTCTTTAGCGAGTGATTTCATAACTGCTAATACTTCTCCAACCACTTCAGGATCTAATGCGGATGTCGGTTCGTCAAATAACAACACGTCAGGATCCATCGCCAACGCACGCGCAATCGCAACCCTTTGCTTTTGTCCACCTGATAATTGATTCGGATAGGATTCTGCTTTATCTGCCAAACCTACTTTTGATAATAAGTCCAATGCACGTGTTTTTAATTGTTGTGCATCCCCTTTTTTCAATAATTGTGGCGCTAGCATTATATTATCAATCACCTTTTTATGTGGAAATAAATTAAAATTTTGAAATACCATGCCCATTTTTTGACGTAATTCATCCACTTTAGTGCCATTATCAGTCAAATCGCGACCTTCAAAAATGACTTGCCCTGATGTCGGAACTTCTAATAAATTCATACATCTGAGTAATGTACTTTTTCCGCTTCCAGAAGGACCAATGATCGCGACCACTTCACCTTGTGCAATTTCTAAATCAATACCTGTTAACACTTCATTTTGACCAAACGATTTATTTAACTTTGAAATTTTAATCACTGATACTCATTCTCCCTTCTAAAAAGCTCATTAAACGTGACAGTGTGAACGTTAAAATAAAGTACAATACAGCGGCGATTAATAATGGTGTGAATGGGTCAAATGACGCCCCTTGTACAACTTGTGCATTGAACATAATTTCACTCACACCAATGACAGAGACGATAGAAGACTCTTTAATGACTGTCACAAACTCATTCCCTAGTGCAGGTAAAATCTTTTTAATCGCTTGCGGCATAATGACTGACTTCATCGTTTGACTGTAACTTAAACCTAAACTACGTGCCGCCTCCATTTGACCTTTATCTACGGCATTAATCCCTGCACGAATAATTTCTGCAATGTAGGCCGAACAGTTAATCACTAACGCGATGGCCCCACAAATAAATGCTGAAATGTCTAAACCTAATACTGCTGTTGTACCAAAAAACACTAAAAAGACTTGTACGAGTAACGGTGTACCACGTAAAAACTCGATATACGCTGAAGCAAACCATTTTAACGGACGAATTGTACTAATTTTCATCAACGCGAACATAGAACCAAATACTGCCCCAAATACAACACCGATTAATGAAATAACAATCGTGCTTTTAATACCTGTTAAGAAAAACGCCCCATATTTTGTTAAAAAGCTACCATCATCTTGCATGGCATCTGCAGCAATTTTTTCATATTTCGCTATCAAATTGTGATCATTGACGTCTGCAATAGATTGATTCACTCGCTTTAATAACTTAGGTGAATCTTTCGGAACAGCAATAGCAGTGGGTTTTTTAGAATCTGCAAATGATGCATCTGAAAAAGTTAATTCTTCATTTTGTGCTAAATAGGCTTTACCTACTGCACTATCCATGACAATCGCATCCACTTTGTTACTTTTTAAAGATAAAATGACTTCAGGCAAACGTGTTAATGATTGTATATCCGCACCTTCAATCTCTTTTTGCGCTAATTCTTCTTGTGTCGTTTGTTTTTGCGCCCCTATACGATGATGTGCCAAATCTTTCAACGTTTTAAATTTATCTTTATCCTTTTTACGAACAACGACTTTTTGATCCACTGTCATATAGTTATCAGAAAAATCCACTTCTTTTTTACGTTCAGCTGTTGGTGTCATCCCAGAAATAATCATGTCGATTTTTCCAGTTTTTAAAGCACCGAGCAAACTATCAAATTGCATATTGACGATTTTTAATTTAACGCCATTATCTTTCGCAATTTTTTTAGCGAGTTCAATATCGATACCTGCATATTCCCGTTCACCATTCACCGTTCTTTCAAATTCCATTGGCGCATAATCTGCAGATAGCCCCACTCTCAATTCTCCACGTTCTTTAATGACATCCCACTGATCCTCACTTGCAGCTTGGGCATCATACTTCGTGGGAATTCCCGAAATACAAAATACGACGATTAACATCATTGTCACCAGTTTCCCCAAATACTTCATTACATTGCCTCCTCCCGATAATATTGATTATTATACATTTATACGTAAGTTTATGCAATAACATTTTCAGAATTTTTCAATAACCTTCCAAGTAACAAAAAAACACCAAACAACCTTGTATCGTTGCTTGATGTTTTATTCATTATGCTATTATTAATCTCAAATTCATGTATGATGGCTCAACTTTTAATCTTTCAATACTTCAAAATGATAAATCTCATCTCGATAACCCGGTAACACTTTTTTACTCAATTGATGTACAAACCAACCGACTGTAAAAGGAATCACAAAATAAGCAATGAACAATAAGAAAATATTCATCATTGGATCCCCTTCTAAACGGTTGAACGCATTAATCGGTCCAACGAGTCCTGAATAGCCAAAACCTGCTGACATCGGTGTACCTTGTATGCCCACAAAGTATGCAATCAGACCTGCTACGAAACCATTAATGATTAACGGGATGATAATAATAGGATGTTTGAAATACACAGGAATCATCATTTTTGCCGCACCAAATAATAAAACCATATTTACACCTAATTTATTCACTTTCATTGAGCCCATTAAAAACGTAACACAAGCTGCCACAACCCCCATATTTCCAGCACCACTTCCTAAACCAGTTAAAGAGATAGCCGTTGCGATTGCTACAAGTGAAATCGGTGTCACCATTAATAATGCGTATGTAATTGCAATTAAAAGACTCATCATTAATGGATTAAGTTCAGTAAACGTATGAATTAAATGTCCTAATGATTGTGTTACTTTACTTACATAAGGCAATGTCATGAGGCCAATCATGCCGGCAGTTACTGGAATTAACGCGGGTAACACGATAATCTCTAATGATCCCAATTTACCAGACAATAAAATAAACATGAGACACGCAATCATCACGATGAGCATGATATTAATGATATCCCCAATGCCATGTAATACAAACGCACCATTCTTAAACTGTAATGCTCCTGAACCAATCATCGCAGAAGTCCCTACAAATGTTACCCCTGGACCTGGAAATTTAAAGGCATGTGCAGCGAGTGCCCCAATAATAAATGCCATAAATGATTGGATGACCAAAACAACTTGATAAATCATTTCAAGAATGGGTTGACCGTCTTTAAAAAACTTCAACAATTCACCTAGAAAGGCATTAGGAAGTAACGCAATTACCACACCTGCCCCTACCGCATTTAAAATGACGCTAAAAAATTGCTTGCTGTTAATTTGATTTGTCGCCATCTACGCAACCCTCCGCTTATCAGAATAGGTTAATCATAATATAAGTGAACTTATGGTACAACAGTATTCTGAAAATTCTTCAAAATATTCGACAATATTTTACATGTCACTCATTTATAGCCAGTTTTTGGAAGAAAATATACAACATGGGCATCGTTATTTTAAAATAAATTATTAATCCCCTCATATGTTAAAAACTGCATACATTATGATTTCTTTTAATCAATTGAATGAACTTCAATAATTGAGATAGTCATTCACAATAATATGTGTGAATCTCTCTTGTCTTCTTTAGAGTATCAATATTGATGTCGCATATTATTATTCCTAAGATATATCAATCTTGCCCCGAAAATAAGCATCAATGTTTTAATTGGTATTGATAAGAAAATACGAATCATTAAATTGATGAACGTTATTTCAAGTAATCATTTTACATAATAACATTACTACTATTTGAACATTTTAAAAAGAAGCGACTATAAATCATAGCCGTCCTCTAAAATTTCATTTGTAGCATTCAGCTTTTTCAATTTATAGGTAGCTGATCATTATCTTATTACTGCTTTTGATTATGTGTTAAATAAACTTTTTGATATCTTCAGTAAAGTATACGCCATAAGATTTTTTAGATGGTGTAATTTCAATATCAGACCCAGTATGTACGCCAATAGCTTCACCGTTAAGATTCACAATAGGACCGCCTGAATTTCCTGGCTCAGCGAAGGCATCATATATTACTCGAGTACCTTCAATTTTAATGACTGTTCCTGTCGACTCAAATAATTGATACTTATTTATTCTAGGTCTTGGGTATCCTATGAGGGAAACTCTTTCTCCAGCCTGACCGCTATTAGCGAGTGGCATAATTGTTGTTCTTTCATTAAAATCCCATCCTGCATCACTTCTACTTTTTATGTGAACGATAGCTAAGTCTTCTTCACCAGAATATGGAATCATATCCGTGATAGTGTAATTTCCACCTTTGCTAGTATTGCCAGTGGGATGTGCAGATAATCTATCTCCTACCTTTAAATGGTTAATGACAGGTTTATTCGTTACAACTGTATTCGGTCCAACAACAAACCCACTTGCCCCAACAAATGCGACGACACTAATATAGGGGGCAACATATCCATCTTTAATTTCTTTAACATTTCTTTCTGCTTGGGCAACATGATGTGTTTCATTTACAGAACTATCTACAAAACCAACTGAACTTAAAATAATCAAAGCTGACAAACTTTTTAACATAAAGCTTTTTTCATGATGTTTTTCTCTTTTTGGTTTTAATTTCATTATCTAGATAACAATTTATTTATATAACTAAAGGTGATATTTGCCAAGAATTTATTATATTAAAATTTACTTTTCTTATGCTTATAGGTCTTGATTTTTTTTATTTTAGAATTTTGCTAGTAGATTTTTATGATGTTATGTTTTTCTATAATAAGAAACATGTGTTCAACAAATTCGATATGACTTCAAGATGAATCATTCGACCAACCTGTAAGTCATTAAATATGTAAAAAGGATTAGATTAAATGTCCTTTTAGGATTTATGTACGTCGCATTTTGAAAGCGTGAGCAGAAAAACCTAATACCTAATAAAGTGAAAGAGCCTCAATAGAAAGAAATACAATGCGCAGAAATAGTAATTACAATAATGTGGAACATGGCATGAGTGCTTAAAAACTAATTTCGTGGCCAATTGAGTTATTTAATGCACAATAATGACATGGACACATCGGACACACAAAAATACAAACGTGTCCAAGATGTGTCCAAATTGCTGTGTAGTCATAAAAATTTGGAGAGTTAACTCGGTTGGGGTAAGTAAGTCTTTCATTTCGATATGTATTAAAAAAAGACAGGTAAATAGTAATAAGTTAAATTCATCTACGACTCATTGTTAATAGCCGCATCCTTACTACCACAAGGGATACAGCGAAAAAATGGCACGTGCCACTTGAAAATATAGCGTGGTGCCATTGGGGTGCCATTTTAATGGACATACGATGGTAAATAAATAAAAAGAAACCCCGTAATAACAGGGTTTCTGATGTGCTATGATGTCTAATTAATGGTTATTGATACCGGTGGTCGGGGTCGAACCGACACGTCTGTGAAGACACGGGATTTTGAGTCCCGCGCGTCTGCCAATTCCGCCACACCGGCATAATACAAAAAAATCCAATAAGTTATTGGAAAAAATGGAGCGGAAGATAGGACTTGCACCTATACCTCTTTCCGGGAAGGAAAGTGTTCTAGAATTGAACTACTCCCGCGTCATGAGTGATTAACTTGAATTTAAAATGATTTGGAGCGGAAGATAGGACTTACACCTATACCTCTTTCCGGGAAGGAAAGTGTTCTAAAAATTGAACTACTCCCGCATGCTTCATATCAATGGAGGCGGCAACCGGATTTGAACCGGTGAATAGAGGTTTTGCAGACCTCGGCCTTACCACTTGGCTATGCCGCCAAAAGTAACTGGGCTAGCTGGATTCGAACCAGCGAGTGACGGAGTCAAAGTCCGTTGCCTTACCGCTTGGCTATAGCCCATTAATTTTAAATAAAGGGCGGTTGATGGGAATCGAACCCACGAATGTCGGAACCACAATCCGATGCGTTAACCACTTCGCCACAACCGCCATGGCAGGGGCAGTAGGAATCGAACCCACATCAAAGGTTTTGGAGACCTCTATTCTACCGTTGAACTATGCCCCTATTGATATGGTGGAGGGGGGCAGATTCGAACTGCCGAACCCGAAGGAGCGGATTTACAGTCCGCCGCGTTTAGCCACTTCGCTACCCCTCCAAGACATGGTGCCGGCCAGAGGACTTGAACCCCCAACCTACTGATTACAAGTCAGTTGCTCTACCAATTGAGCTAGGCCGGCAAAAAAGTGGTTCAGGACGGAATCGAACCGCCGACACAAGGATTTTCAGTCCTTTGCTCTACCGACTGAGCTACTGAACCATTTTAATAATGGCGGTCCCGACGGGAATCGAACCCGCGATCTCCTGCGTGACAGGCAGGCGTGTTAAACCGCTCCACTACGGGACCACTTATAAATAATATTGCGGGAGGCGGATTTGAACCACCGACCTTCGGGTTATGAGCCCGACGAGCTACCGAACTGCTCCATCCCGCGGTAATAGAAAATAATAATGGCGGAGGAAGAGGGATTCGAACCCCCGCGAGCCGTTAAGCCCCTGTCGGTTTTCAAGACCGATCCCTTCAGCCAGACTTGGGTATTCCTCCGAATTATATGGACCTTGCAGGACTCGAACCTGCGACCGAACGGTTATGAGCCGTTAGCTCTAACCAACTGAGCTAAAGGTCCTAATAATGTTTTCAACTAAAATTAGTGGCGGCGGAGGGGATCGAACCCCCGACCTCACGGGTATGAACCGTACGCTCTAGCCAGCTGAGCTACGCCGCCTTATGTAGTTGTATTAGTATTAAATTTAAATGGTGGAGACTAGCGGGATCGAACCGCTGACCTCCTGCGTGCAAAGCAGGCGCTCTCCCAGCTGAGCTAAGCCCCCATATAAATAATTTTAAAAGATATCGGGAAGACAGGATTTGAACCTGCGACCCCTTGGTCCCAAACCAAGTGCTCTACCAAGCTGAGCTACTTCCCGTAAGGTAATGTAGCGCGCCCGATAGGAGTCGAACCCATAACCTTTTGATCCGTAGTCAAACGCTCTATCCAGTTGAGCTACGGGCGCATATGAAACAGAAACAATGGTGCCGAGGACCGGAATCGAACCGGTACGGTGATCTCTCACCGCAGGATTTTAAGTCCTGTGCGTCTGCCAGTTCCGCCACCCCGGCAAATAATGGAGCAGAAGACGGGATTCGAACCCGCGACCCCAACCTTGGCAAGGTTGTATTCTACCGCTGAACTACTTCTGCATATGCGGGTGAAGGGAGTCGAACCCCCACGCCGTAAGGCGCTAGATCCTAAGTCTAGTGCGTCTGCCAATTCCGCCACACCCGCAAAGTGAGCCATAGAGGATTCGAACCTCTGACCCTCTGATTAAAAGTCAGATGCTCTACCAACTGAGCTAATGGCTCATCATGGTGCCGGCCAGAGGACTTGAACCCCCAACCTACTGATTACAAGTCAGTTGCTCTACCAATTGAGCTAGGCCGGCTACTCATATTAATTTTTAAAAATGGTGGAGAATGACGGGATCGAACCGCCGACCCTCTGCTTGTAAGGCAGATGCTCTCCCAGCTGAGCTAATTCTCCAATTATGTATTAACCTGGCACCGTCCTACTCTCGCGGAACGTAAGTCCGACTACCATCGGCGCTAAAGAGCTTAACTTCTGTGTTCGGCATCGGAACAGGTGTGACCTCTTTGCCATTGGCACCAGATTAAGTTGTTGAATGTTATACATTCAAAACTAGATAGTAAGTATATTTTCACAAGCATTACCTTATGAACAATTATTTTGATTAAGTCTTCGATCGATTAGTATTCGTCAGCTCCACGTATCGCTACGCTTCCACCTCGAACCTATTCACCTCATCATCTTTGAGGGATCTTATAACCGAAGTTGGGAAATCTCATCTCGAGGGGGGCTTCATGCTTAGATGCTTTCAGCACTTATCCCGTCCATACATAGCTACCCAGCTATGCCGTTGGCACGACAACTGGTACACCAGAGGTATGTCCATCCCGGTCCTCTCGTACTAAGGACAGCTCCTCTCAAATTTCCTACGCCCACGACGGATAGGGACCGAACTGTCTCACGACGTTCTGAACCCAGCTCGCGTACCGCTTTAATGGGCGAACAGCCCAACCCTTGGGACCGACTACAGCCCCAGGATGCGATGAGCCGACATCGAGGTGCCAAACCTCCCCGTCGATGTGAACTCTTGGGGGAGATAAGCCTGTTATCCCCGGGGTAGCTTTTATCCGTTGAGCGATGGCCCTTCCATGCGGAACCACCGGATCACTAAGTCCGTCTTTCGACCCTGCTCGACTTGTAGGTCTCGCAGTCAAGCTCCCTTATGCCTTTACACTCTATGAATGATTTCCAACCATTCTGAGGGAACCTTTGAGCGCCTCCGTTACTCTTTAGGAGGCGACCGCCCCAGTCAAACTGCCCGCCTGACACTGTCTCCCAGCACGATAAGTGCTGCGGGTTAGAAATCCAATACAATTAGGGTAGTATCCCACCAATGCCTCCACGTAAGCTAGCGCTCACGCTTCTAAGGCTCCTACCTATCCTGTACAAACTGTACCGAATTTCAATATCAGGCTACAGTAAAGCTCCACGGGGTCTTTCCGTCCTGTCGCGGGTAACCGGCATCTTCACCGGTACTATGATTTCACCGAGTCTCTCGTTGAGACAGTGCCCAAATCGTTACGCCTTTCGTGCGGGTCGGAACTTACCCGACAAGGAATTTCGCTACCTTAGGACCGTTATAGTTACGGCCGCCGTTTACTGGGGCTTCGATTCGTAGCTTCGCTTGCGCTAACCACTCCTCTTAACCTTCCAGCACCGGGCAGGCGTCAGCCCCTATACGTCACCTTACGGTTTAGCAGAGACCTGTGTTTTTGATAAACAGTCGCTTGGGCCTATTCACTGCGGCTCTTCGAAGCGTGAACCTCAAAGAGCACCCCTTCTCCCGAAGTTACGGGGTCATTTTGCCGAGTTCCTTAACGAGAGTTCGCTCGCTCACCTTAGAATTCTCATCTTGACTACCTGTGTCGGTTTGCGGTACGGGCACCGTTATTCTAGCTAGAGGCTTTTCTCGGCAGTGTGAAATCAACGACTCGAGGAACAAGTTCCTCTCCCCATCACAGCTCAATCTTAAGAGTGCCGGATTTGCCTAACACTCAATCTCACTGCTTGGACGTGCACTCCAACAGCACGCTTCGCCTATCCTACTGCGTCCCCCCATCGCTTAAAACGAATAATGGTGGTACAGGAATATCAACCTGTTATCCATCGCCTACGCCTGTCGGCCTCAGCTTAGGACCCGACTAACCCAGAGCGGACGAGCCTTCCTCTGGAAACCTTAGTCAATCGGTGGACGGGATTCTCACCCGTCTTTCGCTACTCACACCGGCATTCTCACTTCTAAGCGCTCCACATGTCCTTACGATCATGCTTCAACGCCCTTAGAACGCTCTCCTACCATTGTCCAAAGGACAATCCACAGCTTCGGTAATATGTTTAGCCCCGGTACATTTTCGGCGCAGTGTCACTCGACTAGTGAGCTATTACGCACTCTTTAAATGATGGCTGCTTCTAAGCCAACATCCTAGTTGTCTGGGCAACGCCACATCCTTTTCCACTTAACATATATTTTGGGACCTTAGCTGGTGGTCTGGGCTGTTTCCCTTTCGAATATGGACCTTATCACCCACATTCTGACTCCCAAGTTAAATTATTTGGCATTCGGAGTTTGTCTGAATTCGGTAACCCGAGAGGGGCCCCTCGTCCAAACAGTGCTCTACCTCCAATAATCATCACTTGAGGCTAGCCCTAAAGCTATTTCGGAGAGAACCAGCTATCTCCAAGTTCGATTGGAATTTCTCCGCTACCCTCAGTTCATCCGCTCACTTTTCAACGTAAGTCGGTTCGGTCCTCCATTCAGTGTTACCTGAACTTCAACCTGACCAAGGGTAGATCACCTGGTTTCGGGTCTACGACCAAATACTCATTCGCCCTATTCAGACTCGCTTTCGCTACGGCTCCACATTTTCTGCTTAACCTTGCATCAGATCGTAACTCGCCGGTTCATTCTACAAAAGGCACGCCATCACCCATTAACGGGCTCTGACTACTTGTAAGCACACGGTTTCAAGTTCTCTTTCACTCCCCTTCCGGGGTACTTTTCACCTTTCCCTCACGGTACTGGTTCACTATCGGTCACTAGAGAGTATTTAGCCTTAGGAGATGGTCCTCCCAGATTCCGACGGAATTTCACGTGCTCCGTCGTACTCAGGATCCACTCAAGAGAGAATTTGTTTTCGACTACAGGATTATTACCTTCTATGATTAACCTTTCCAGGTTATTCGTCTAACAAATTCTTTTGTAACTCCGTACAGAGTGTCCTACAACCCCAATAAGCAAGCTTATTGGTTTGGGCTCTTCCCGTTTCGCTCGCCGCTACTCAGGGAATCGATTTTTCTTTCTCTTCCTCCGGGTACTAAGATGTTTCAGTTCTCCGGGTCTGCCTTCTTGCATGCTATGTATTCACATGCAGATAACACGACATAACTCGTGCTGGGTTTCCCCATTCGGAAATCTCTGGATCAATGCTTACTTACAGCTCCCCAAAGCATATCGTCGTTAGTAACGTCCTTCATCGGCTTCTAGTGCCAAGGCATCCACCGTGCGCCCTTAATAACTTAATCTTAACGTTATGATAAGCGTTCGCATTCAATCAATAAATACGTCACTCACCATCACCAGTTATTAATTATGTGAGTCGTCATTTGACGACTAGCGATAATTTTTTGTTTCAAGCTTTTAAACGCTTGTCACTCGGTTTTGCTTGGTAAAATCTATACTTACTTATCTAGTTTTCAATGTACAAAAGATATAAATGGTGGAGACTAGCGGGATCGAACCGCTGACCTCCTGCGTGCAAAGCAGGCGCTCTCCCAGCTGAGCTAAGCCCCCAATATATGATTTAAATTTTAAATGGTGGGCCTAAGTGGACTCGAACCACCGACCTCACGCTTATCAGGCGTGCGCTCTAACCAGCTGAGCTATAGGCCCCGAACATTTATACAAACACAAACATTCAAAACTGAATACAATATGTCACGTTAATCCGCTTATCACCTAATGGTGATATTCCGTATATTATCCTTAGAAAGGAGGTGATCCAGCCGCACCTTCCGATACGGCTACCTTGTTACGACTTCACCCCAATCATTTGTCCCACCTTCGACGGCTAGCTCCAAAATGGTTACTCCACCGGCTTCGGGTGTTACAAACTCTCGTGGTGTGACGGGCGGTGTGTACAAGACCCGGGAACGTATTCACCGTAGCATGCTGATCTACGATTACTAGCGATTCCAGCTTCATGTAGTCGAGTTGCAGACTACAATCCGAACTGAGAACAACTTTATGGGATTTGCTTGACCTCGCGGTTTTGCTGCCCTTTGTATTGTCCATTGTAGCACGTGTGTAGCCCAAATCATAAGGGGCATGATGATTTGACGTCATCCCCACCTTCCTCCGGTTTGTCACCGGCAGTCAACTTAGAGTGCCCAACTTAATGATGGCAACTAAGTTCAAGGGTTGCGCTCGTTGCGGGACTTAACCCAACATCTCACGACACGAGCTGACGACAACCATGCACCACCTGTCACTTTGTCCTCCGAAGAGGAAAGCTCTATCTCTAGAGTTGTCAAAGGATGTCAAGATTTGGTAAGGTTCTTCGCGTTGCTTCGAATTAAACCACATGCTCCACCGCTTGTGCGGGTCCCCGTCAATTCCTTTGAGTTTCAGTCTTGCGACCGTACTCCCCAGGCGGAGTGCTTAATGCGTTAGCTGCAGCACTAAGGGGCGGAAACCCCCTAACACTTAGCACTCATCGTTTACGGCGTGGACTACCAGGGTATCTAATCCTGTTTGATCCCCACGCTTTCGCACATCAGCGTCAGTTGCAGACCAGAAAGCCGCCTTCGCCACTGGTGTTCCTCCATATCTCTGCGCATTTCACCGCTACACATGGAATTCCACTTTCCTCTTCTGCACTCAAGTTTTCCAGTTTCCAATGACCCTCCACGGTTGAGCCGTGGGCTTTCACATCAGACTTAAAAAACCGCCTACGCGCGCTTTACGCCCAATAATTCCGGATAACGCTTGCCACCTACGTATTACCGCGGCTGCTGGCACGTAGTTAGCCGTGGCTTTCTGGTTAGGTACCGTCAAGATGTGCACAGTTACTTACACATTTGTTCTTCCCTAACAACAGAGCTTTACGATCCGAAGACCTTCA
This sequence comes from Staphylococcus delphini, assembly GCF_900636325.1. Classification (NCBI taxonomy): domain Bacteria; kingdom Bacillati; phylum Bacillota; class Bacilli; order Caryophanales; family Staphylococcaceae; genus Staphylococcus; species Staphylococcus delphini. The sequence continues at coordinate 1,027,375 of NZ_LR134263.1, read as the reverse complement.
TCACTCACGCGGTGTTGCTCCGTCAGGCTTTCGCCCATTGCGGAAGATTCCCTACTGCTGCCTCCCGTAGGAGTCTGGACCGTGTCTCAGTTCCAGTGTGGCCGATCACCCTCTCAGGTCGGCTACGTATCGTCGCCTTGGTAGGCCGTTACCCCACCAACTAGCTAATACGGCGCGGGTCCATCTATAAGTGACAGCAAGACCGTCTTTCACTGTAGAACCATGCGGTTCAACATGTTATCCGGCATTAGCCCCGGTTTCCCGGAGTTATTCCAGTCTTATAGGTAGGTTACCCACGTGTTACTCACCCGTCCGCCGCTAACGTCAAAGGAGCAAGCTCCTTATCTGTTCGCTCGACTTGCATGTATTAGGCACGCCGCCAGCGTTCATCCTGAGCCAGGATCAAACTCTCCATAAAAGAAGTAAGCTTGATATAGCTCGTTGATTATTTAAGTCAATCACTCTTGAAAGTACTTTTGAAGTACTCAAATTATTGGAATTAACGTTGACATATTGTCATTCAGTTTTCAATGTTCATTTTTTGCTGTTACAAGAAATCATTATACTTTAAACAAAATTCTGTGTCAAGATTTAATTTAAAGTTTTTTTAAATTCTTTGTTAATAAGTTGTTGTCTGATTCAACATTTATTATCTTATAATGTTGCGAAGAAAGTTTCAAGCGTTAATTTTACACTTTTAATTATTCATTTACATGCATTCAACATGAAAGAATTATTTTTTACAATCTCCTCGAAACGACTTCCTTATCTTACCAAGTAGAACCCCCATCGTCAACACAAAACTAGCTGTTATTTTTAATCAAATTTACTATGTTTTTGAAAACTAACACGTATAGAGTTATTTTTACATCAAAACATTTTAAACATGGATTGAATTATCTTTTGAATCAATTTAATCAGTTATAGTGCCACTCGATTCTATAGCGCTCATACACATCTCCTACAGCTTTCTTTAACCACGAAGATTAACATCTATACTATGTTCCCAGTCGTTCAAAAATTTATCACTTGAATTAACATCTACGTTTCATAACAATCAACGCATCTTAAGCTAACAATAATCACAAAAGTAAAAAAGGCTTATTCATCAAAACGTATCATTCATACGCTTTCTGAATAAGCCTTCAATCACTTATAATTCTTTTTCAGCCTCTTTACACGATTGACAAACACCATATATCTCCATTCTGTGATGCGTGACGTCAAATTCTGTTACATGTTGCGCGAGTTGTTCAACTTCATGGAGTAATGGATAGTGGAAGTCAACAATCTTACCACATTTCTCACAGATGACATGGTAATGATTCTGTGTGTCGAAATCAAAACGACTCGACGCATCACCATATGTTAACTCTTTAACAATGCCTGTCTTTCTAAATACTTTAAGGTTATTGTAAATCGTTGCAACACTTATATTTGGGAAGTCAGGTGATAATGATTGATAAATTTCGTCAGCAGTTGGATGTGATTCCGCTTTGATGAGGAAATTTAATATTGCTTGACGTTGCGGTGTAATACGCACGCCTGCTTCACGTAAAGACGCTATTGACTCTTTTAATTGATGATCATGAGATTCCAATTCAGCAGTCATTAGGTTCACCCGTCTTTCTTATTAATAATAATTCTTACTTAATAATATATAGGGTTTACCTATTTATTGTCAATATTTATCTAATATCCTCTATCAATATTAACCTTATTCTCAATCAAATTACCGTTATTGAGAAAAGATTTTAAATTATTAGAAAAAATATCAGTTGCTAATTTTTTGTTATCTACATGACTCCCTGAAATATGTGGTGTTAAAAAAACATTATCCAGTTGGTAGAGTTTTGAATCGGATGCTAGCGGCTCCTGTTCAAATACATCTAAATATGCTTTGCGAATCGATTTGTTTTTTAAGGAATCCACAATAACCGCTTCTTTCGCAATTGTACCGCGTCCTAAATTAACCAATAGTGTATGCTGATTCATCGCTTTAAAATCTTCTGCGGTCAGTAAATAACGTGTATCTGCAGTTTCCGGTAATAAATTCACAACGATATCCGCTTTCTTATAAACGTGTTGTCGTTCTGAAATAGGATATGTCTCGTTAAAATGGTCTGCCGCATGACCTGTTGTATTTAACCCTATCGTTTTCATCCCTATTGTTTGCGCTACTTGGGCTGCACGTTGAGGGATTTTTCCGGTACCTAAAAATAAAATGGATTGATCTTTAACAGATGGCGTAACGCGTTTATGGTTATAAATCCGCGCTTGCTGTTCTTCATAGATTGCTTTCAGTTCTTTGTAGTCATCTAATATGTACGCGAACAGAAATTCCGTAAGTTGTTGTGCATGTACACCCCCTGCATTGGTCAATTGAATCTCTCTTTTTTTGAGTGTTTCAAATGGTAAACGATTGACCCCTGTCGCATACCAAGCTATCCATTTTAGATTTGGTGCGTTTTCAATAAAAGCCACATCAACTTCTGGATGATATGAAATCAACACATCCATTTGTTGTTGCACTTCTTCAGGCAGTTGAGAAGGATGCTTATAAAATTTAAAGTCAACATGAGGAAATGCGTCTTGTAATCTTGTTTCTTGATCATCTAAACGCATCAAGCTAACGACTAACATGGAGAATCACCCTTCCAAGATTTCTTTCAGTTGTGCCATTTGTTCTTTGACTTTTACTTTTTCAATAACATCTATAATTTTACCTTCTTCATCTAATACAAAAGTTGTTCGTACGATGCCCATCGATTCTTTACCGAATGATTTCTTCAATTGGTATACACCAACCGCTTCTGAAAGTTGAAAATCTTCATCGACCAATAAATCAAAATTCAACTGATGTTTCTCGATGAAATTTTGATGTTTGCGTTTTGAATCGCCGCTCACACCGTAAACTTGCACATTTAAATCATTAAAGTATGCAATGTTATCTCTAAAGTCACATGCTTCTGTTGTACATGTCGGCGTGTTATCTCGTGGATAAAAATAGAGAATTACTTTTTGACCTTTTAATGAAGCTTTTGTAATTTGATCGCCATTTTGATTTTCTAATTGGAAGTCTGGAAATGTGTCACCTTTTTTTAACATAACAACCCTTCTTTCTATTATCTTCTCATTTTATGATACGATAATAGAGGAAAATATTAAATTAAAAGAGGTTGGTTGATTTATGAATTTTAATCGTAGTGAAGCATTACAAGAACAATCCAATGAATATATTTTAGGGGGTGTTAATTCACCGTCTCGTTCATATAAAGCTGTCGGTGGTGGCGCACCAGTTGTGATGAAGTCTGGTAAAGGGGCTTATTTATACGACGTCGATGGCAATGAGTATATCGACTACTTACAAGCATATGGTCCTATTATTACTGGACATGCCCATCCACATATTACTGAAGCCATTCAAGAACAAGCTGCCCTCGGTGTGTTATACGGTACACCTACAGAATTAGAAATTGCGTTTGCACGAAAATTACGCGCTGCCATTCCTTCATTAGAAAAAATGCGCTTTGTCAATTCAGGAACAGAAGCTGTGATGACTACAATTCGTGTTGCACGTGCTTATACGAATCGAGATAAAATTATTAAATTTGCTGGTTGTTATCACGGTCACTCCGATTTAGTACTCGTTGCTGCAGGAAGTGGTCCGTCTCAACTTGGTTCTCCTGATTCAGCAGGTGTGCCGAAAAGTGTAGCGCAAGAAGTGATTACGGTGCCATTTAATGATATTGAATCGTTTAAAGAAGCAATGAAACATTGGGGTGATCAAGTGGCTGGCGTGTTAGTTGAACCCATTGTCGGTAACTTTGGGATGGTCGAGCCTCAACCTGGATTTTTAGAAGAAGTGAATCGTGTGACGCATGAATATGGTGGCTTAGTCATTTACGATGAGGTCATTACTGCATTCCGTTTTCATTACGGTGCCGCACAAGATTTATTAGGCGTTTATCCTGATTTAACAGCTTTCGGTAAAATTGTCGGTGGTGGTCTCCCAATCGGTGGTTATGGCGGTCGACAAGATATTATGGAACAAGTCGCACCACTCGGCCCCGCCTATCAAGCAGGGACAATGGCAGGTAACCCATTATCAATGAAAGCAGGTATTGCCTTGTTAGAAGTATTAGAACAACCGGGTGTATATGAAAGATTAAATCAACTCGGTGAACAATTAGAAGCCGGATTACAAGCTGCTATTGATAAATATCAAGTGAAAGCAACTATCAACCGTGTATATGGCGCATTAACCGTATACTTTACAGATGAAAAAGTGACACATTACGAACAAGCTGATGCGTCTGATGGCGAACAATTTGCGAAATTTTTCAAACTGATGTTACATCAAGGCATCAACTTAGCACCATCAAAATATGAAGCATGGTTTTTAACAACTGAACATACAGAAGCAGATATTGAAAAAACGATTGCTGCTGCGGATTATGCATTTAGCCAATTGTAAACTTCGCTATTGAAATTTGCGATGTAACAGTGTATAACATGATTAAACCTATGCACGATTCAGGCTTTAATTTAATCAAAGGAGCGCGATGATTTGAAACTGGGAGCTAGAATTTTAAAAACAGGTATCGCCATTATACTTGCGGTTTCGATTGCCTCACTGTTACCTCATAGCACTGGGATGGTGACTGTCGCAGGAATTGCAGCGGTCGTCGCCATGCAGCCTAGCGTTTACCGGACATTTAAAACGATTGTCGATCAATTCCAAGGTAACGTCATTGGTGCCCTCCTCGCTGTAGCTATGGTGACTATTTTTGGCAACAATATCATTATTATGGGTGCGACAGTCATTTTGTTAATCGCATTACTCTTTAAAATGAAAATCGCGCATGTTGCCACGTTAGCGACAGTCACAGCATTGGTCATTATGGGACAACATGACGGCTCTTTTTATATCTCAGCCTTTTACCGATTTTCACTTGTGATGATTGGCGTTATCAGCTCATTCATCGTCAATCTCACATTTTTACCACCAAAGTTTGAAACGAAAATTTATTACAACTCATTAAACATTTCGACTGATATTTTTAAGTGGTTTAATTTAGTGTTAAATGATGCGACAGAATTTAATTATGTGAAGCAAGATTTAGAAAATTTACGTCAACGTATCGTCAAACTTGAGCAGTTACTTGAATTTTATAAAGAAGAACGTGTCTATACAAAGAAACAAGTCTTCGCTCAAACACGTAAAAAGATTTTATTTAAAGAAATCGTCTTGTCGACACGTGATGCGTATGACGTGCTCAGACGAATGAATCGTTATCAAAATGATTTGGTGCATTTAAATCAGGCCTTGTTATTACAAATTAAATTAGAAATTGATGAGCTGACACAATTTCACGAACAAATTTTAATTAGTATTACGAAAAAGGCAAAGTTCGATGTAACACTCGATCAACGTTTTGTTCCGAACCCATTGAAGAAAGAAGTCATCACAGCCTTCCAAGAAGAAGTCATAGCGGATCCAGAACCTGAAAACTTTTCTTATGCCAACATTATGCATATCATTTCAGCTTTAGAAGAATACCGCTACAATTTAGAACATTTGGATCGTTTACGAGTGAGTTATTTTAAATACCATAACACTGATCCTGACATTGATATTATTGAAGAAGATTTTGATTTATAACAATAAAAGCTCGAACAAGCTGATTGAATGTCACCTTGTTCGAGCTTTTTCTATATTGATAAGACTACTCTGTCACTATCACATTTATGATTCATGTTTCATGATTGACTATCAAACAAACGTAAATTGAGGATGCATTGGAAACAAGAATTTTATGTACCATCACACTTCCATTTAATCAATCAACTTTAATTGATATTGATGAATCGATTCAATTTCTCCGTTTTGATATTTAATGGTCACATGTTCAGGACCGATTTCAGTTGGACTTTTCACACCGACCGCTGCCGCAATATTAAACAATCCTTCATGCAAGCTCGTTATATAGTTCGTGACACGATATTGTTTTTCATCCACAACAAGCGCTTCTTCTTTTTTAGGATCCGTCGTTGCAACACCAACTGGACAAATATTTTTATGGCATTGACGACTCATGATACATCCGACACTAATCATCATCGCTCTAGCTACATTCACGAGGTCAGCCCCTAATGCTAACGCGATGGCAATTTTATCAGGTGTGACGAGTTTCCCAGATGCAAATATTTTCACCTTATCTCTTAACTGATGCGCTTTGAGTAAACCGTCAATGATTGGCAACGCTGTAAATAACGGTAACCCGACGCCATCTTGCAATTCTTGAAACGTTGCACCTGTCCCGCCTTCACCACCATCAATCGTAATAAAGTCTGGATAAATCTGTAGCGTTTGCATCGCATCAATTAATTGTTTAAAGTCGTCTTTTCTACCGAGTACCATTTTAAAGCCCACTGGTTTTTGACTCATGTCTCGCAATTCATCAATCCATTTCAACAAATCATACGCGTTATGAATAAAGTCAAAACGGTTTGGCGAGTCTACAGTTTCATAAGGTTTAAGCTTACGGATTTTGGCAATTTCTTCTGTCACTTTTTTGCCTTCAATATGACCGCCACGTGTTTTAGCGCCTTGTGCCAACTTAATTTCAAACGCTTTAACTTGAGGTCGTTGTGCAACTGCCATGAAATGATCAGGGTCGAATTGTCCGTGCTCGTCCCTAACGCCAAATAATCCGGGACCGATTTGGAAAATAATATCAACATCACCGGCGAGATGATAGTCAGACAAGCCCCCTTCACCAGTATTCATCCAAGTGTTCGCCATGCCTAATCCTTTCGATAGTGCCGTAATCGCATTTTTACCTAGCGCACCGTAACTCATGCCTGACTGTCCAACTAAACGTTTCACGTAAAATGGATGTGCCACATGCTCCCCGATTTTGACATAATGTTCAGGCACCAAATAAAAGGGTTCAATTTCTTTTGCACGAATATGCTCTGAACGATTAAACAATGTTTCGCTTTTAATTTGGTAAATGAATGTTGAAATCCATTCCGCATTGTCGACCATTAACTGGTGCTTTTGTGTTGGAAACATGGCATTATTAATAAAATACCCGCTGTCGTAATTTTTCTGCGTTCCAAAACTCGCTCCTCTTGAGTTGTATTTGCCCGCAATGACAATATTTTGATATTCCATTCTCGAAAACGGCTTATCTTCATTGTCATTTAAAAATAAATATTGGCGCATTTCAGGTCCAATATGTTCTAAAAAGTATCTGACACGTGCGAGCACAGGATAATTACGTAAGACACTGTGCTGCTTTTGTCGTTTGTCAAAAATTAAAAACGCAATAAATGCGATACATGCAGTGACTAATATACCTACTAATAAAATATTGATAATTAATTGAAGTACAGTTAAAAAAGTCATTGAAACTCCCACTCCCTTTTTCTTTCATTATACATGAAAAATAGGGCGATATTGACTTAAATGGCCGGTTTAAATTGGAAATAACTTGATGGATCACCTCTTGGCACCTGCACCATTCTCACATTCCATTTATTGACTTTTTCAATAACGATGGCTTCAAAAGTTATGTGTGCGAATCATGTTATGCATTTATCTGCTTCCATTTAATTTCGAATTTTAATCATCACGTTATACCTCACAAAAAAGCAAAAAAGGAGCTAAGACATTAAGTTTTCTCAGCTCCTTTACTATATTTTGTTGTGTATACCAAGGGAGGGGGCTTGAAAAAATTAAGCCTCAAGCCATACATAGATTGCATATTCATTAATGACTTTAAAACAGTCGGAAAATGAGCGTGAATGGGATAAAAATTGATGCTATTGTTTTCTTGATTTCATAAACTTGCCCTCAGTTTCGCTGTATTTCATATAAGATTGTCCAGAAGGCTGAGACTCCTGAGGGAATGCGTGCATACTGCTGACAGTCGCTTCTTTACTTTAATAGTGGTTGCTGTTTATCGCAGTAGCTGTCTGACTTCTCAACGTATACACTTTTGAGAAGTCTAGTCAGCCTTGCGGGGGCAGTACGACGAAATCTTTGTTACACATGAGATTTCTGTACTGCTCCCAAAATCCACAATGAATGTGTGCGCTGGGAATCAATAAACGGTGTTCCAAAAGCAGGATTTTCGACAGAACTCCCGCGATTTCGGCAAAATTTGGAAATCAATTTTGCTCATCGCTCGGTTCTGCTCAAATCCTAAGCGCTTTTGTCACAACCTCCCCTCAGCCCCTAGGAAAGCGAAGCCATGAAGGCAATCTAAAGCCACAAATCATAGGGAGGGCAAGTTTAACAAAAATATTGCATCAATAGCATCAAAAATTTTTATGTCCCAATCCCCTTAAATATCACTATCACACAACTGCAATTTCAGTTATAAATTTTGAATAGAATACAGTCGACGGTATGCGCCTTCACGTTGCATTAACGCCTCATGAGAACCTTGCTCCACAATTTCACCATTTTCAATGACGACGATTTTATCTGCGTGTGTAATCGTTGAAAGTCGATGCGCTACAATAATAGTTGTCCGATCATGACTGAGCTTTTCTAACGCCTCTTGAATCATCGCTTCACTTTCCAAGTCAAGTGCACTTGTTGCTTCATCTAAAATCAAAATTGGTGGATCATTTAAGAAAATACGTGCAATCGATAATCGTTGTTTTTGCCCACCAGAAAGTTTCACGCCACGTTCACCGACTTCTGTATCATAACCTTGAGGCAATGCCATAATAAAGTCGTGCGCATTTGCAAGTTTCGCAGCTTCAACAACTTCTTCAAATGACGCATCTGGACGGCCAAGCAAAATATTTTCTTTCACTGTATCAGAAAATAAAATGTTGTCTTGCTGCACCATACCGATTTGACGTCTCAAACTTGCCGTATCGAAATCTTTAACGTCATGACCATCAATTTTAATATGGCCTTCCGTCACATCGTAAAAACGAGGTATCAGATGAATCAATGTCGATTTACCGCCCCCACTCATACCGACAAATGCAACTGTTTCGCCATGTTGGATATTTAAATTCAAATGATTCAATACATTTCGCTCTTCTGGATTGTATTTAAATGACACATTTTCGATTTCGATATGCCCTTCACGAATCGGAATTTCTTTCGCTTGTGGTGTATTTTTAATATCGTAAGGTTCGTCAAATAATTGAAAAACACGGTCCATTGATGCAAAACTTTGCGTTAATGTTGTAAAAGAAGACACGAGACGACGCAATGGTCCGTAAAGTTGTTCGAGATAACTGACAAATGCCGCAAGTGTCCCCACTGTCACAGAACCCGTAATGGCTAAATAAGCACCGTATCCAATAACAATTAATGGACCAATATCCGTCACAGTGTTGATAGCTGAAAATGAATAAGCGTTCCAACGTGTATGTTTAAAAGCCTTGTTTAAAAAGTTCGTGTTGCGTTGATCGAAATTTTTCGCTTCGTTCGCTTCTATCGCAAAACTTTTAATGACTGCCATCCCATTGACACGTTCATGAAGAAAGCCTTGTGTTTCAGCGAGTTTTTGCGAACGTTCACGAGTCAGAGCTCTTAAACGGCCGAAAAAGAAATAGACCGTCAAAATGTAAAAAGGTAAGACAACGATCGCTGCTAATGTCAGTTGAACGTCTAAGAAAAACATGACCGACAACGCAATAATAATCGTAATACAGTCAAGCCAAATATTCATGAGCCCTGTCATGATGAAATCTTTCGTTTGTTCAACATCATTAATGACCCGTGAAATGACTTCACCTGCTTTGTTGTTCGCATAAAATTTTGAACTTAATGCTTGTAAATGATCATATAACTTTTTTCGTATATCATATAAAATTTTGTTACTTGTCCATTGTGCTAGATATTGTCTCACAAACTCAATCGGCGGACGTACGACTACAAAAATAAACGCCGCAATGAGCATAGACACACCTAAACGCATTAACTTATCATCTACTGTTAAAGCCACATTATTAATTACATCATCAATGACATATTTGATTAATAATGGAATCAGTAACGGAATACCAAACTTCAATATCCCGACTATAATCGTACCGACAATCAGCCATCGATACGGCTTTACAAACTCTAAATATCGTCTTATCAAAAAAACGCCCCCCCAGTATTATCCTACGTCAACATTGACCATCATTTCTCATATGTGAAGTCAATCCACTCGCACAAATCTTACAAGCACGAATTGAACGGAGCTTGGACTGAATCACATCCTAGCTCCGTCTATCATCATTTAAAAAGAAATCATCATTTTTAATGTATGTCTTATACCCGTTTATAAAACCTGTCCTCTTTCATTATGGACATGCCAACAACTTACGATTGCCCCTTATGGACTCGCGTTCTTAGGGGCTGAACCTCCAACTAAATTTGGCTTGATTTTATTGCACACTTGATGGAAGCCAAATTGGATTTTCCGGTTCAGCTGATCCCTCAAGAGTCTCGTCCACGGGGTCAATCTAACGTTAACAACAAAATGCAAGAGGACAATCATCTGTAACATAGTCATACGAGCACATCACTATTTCATAAATTTTAATATTGTTGTATAGTCGAAGTTACAATACACCATTATTTTTATAGAATGACTTTCATCTACAAGGTAGGCGAACATATCCATAAGAAATTTGATTAAGAAGTGAATAAATTTGAACGAAAATAGATTTTGATTTAAAGAACTTCTCTTTTTCAATTTATTAGTATGAGATTGTCAGGATGGGTGAGACTCCCTAGGGATCAGACGCAGCCGAAAATCCGCCAACGCTTCTACTTATGTAACATTACAATCAAGCGTTGGCTAGTTGAGGCAAGTCCCCTGGGAAAGCGAACCCAGAAAGGCAATCGTAAATCACGACATAACCATATCAAAAGAAGTCACGTTCTACTATACAAATCCAATCTATTCATCAAAATTCCAACTTTGCGGCTCACGCCATTACGAAACTCAAACATTTTTCAATACTAAGTTATGTTCGCCTTGGTTGCATCACATTAAATTTTTTTCGCTTTTTGAAAACGTTGACGCCAAACTTTAATAAAATCAGGTGCAAAGGGGCCTTTTTTCTGCTCAATCCATTGTTGTAAAATGTCAACATTGCGTCTTAAAATCATATCAATATCTTTTGGATAATTCATTTGATTCATATGTTGTTCGTATTCATCTTCATCTAATAAATGATATTTGCCGTTTGGATAAACTTTAATATCTAAATCATAGTCGATATATTTTAAGGCTTCTTCATCGCAAACAAAAGGCGATGATAAGTTACAATAATAATACACACCATCTTCACGAAACATACAAATGACATTAAACCAATATTCTGAATGAAAATAAACAATTGCAGGTTCACGCGTTACCCAAGTACGGCCATCACTTTCGGTTACAAGCGTATGATCATTACCACCGATGACGACATCTGCTGTTCCTTTTAAAATTGTAGTTTCGGACCATACACGGTGTATATTGCCATCGTGTTTATAAGATTGAATTTTAATCGATTCCCCTTCTCGAGGTATACACGATTTGACCAACTTCTCACACCACCTTGTTAAAAATTCACCTCATTATTATATCATATTCCAATCCTATTACTTAATTATTCCGCTTCATTTACAGCGTTAAATATTTTTGTCATTGGAACTGGAAAGGAATAGTCATCCTTTTCAGCGGCTGCCATCCATCTTCTTCCATTGGCGACAACCGGTGCGACTGCTTCATCCACCGTTGCAGTATGAACAGTTAAATGCCACGTCAAATGTGTAAATTGATGCTTCACTTTCACTACATTTTTACGTTGAATCGTTAAATGATTAACGTCTAACGTTGGTTCTATGTCTTCTTTCGCTCCATGTTCAATCATCGGAAACTGCCACATGCCTTTTAATAATGACGCTGTACGCTGTTCTATCAAATAGTCTCCTGATTGATTTTGAATGACATACACATCAAAGTTCAACGTTTTTTTCTTCAACTTTTTCGTTTTGACGGGACGTTCTAATACAGTCCCTTGTTTGTACGCTTCGCAATGCATTTGAACTGGACAGAATAGACAAAGTGGTGCTTTAGGTGTACACACGAGTGCGCCTAACTCCATCATCGCTTGATTAAAATCACCAGACTGTTGTGCAACATAAGGCGCCAACTCATTTTCATAAGCTTTTCTTGTCGATTGAAGCGCTGTATCACGTGCATCATCATTTAACCGCGACCATACGCGAAAGACATTCCCATCCACTGTCGCTAAGGGTAAATCAAAAGCAATGCTCATCACAGCGGCTTGAGTGTATGGACCAACACCTTTCAATTTTAAAAATGTCTCTGGATGTTGTGGCACGTTTCCATCATGAAATGCGACAACTTCTTTTGCGGCAGTATGGAAATTACGTGCACGACTATAATATCCGAGACCTTCCCATAGTTTTAACACATCGTCCTCATGTGCATTCGCCAAATCTTCAATTGTCGGAAATGCTTCAACAAAACGATGATAATAATCACGGACTGTATCGACTTGTGTTTGTTGTAACATCACTTCGCTAATCCAAATGTAATAGGGATTTTTTGTTTCTCTCCAAGGCATTTGCCGTTGTTCCTTTTCAAACCATTCTAATAGATGTGGTTTGAATGTAAGTTCATCTAACATTTCAATTCTCCTTGCACATATTAATGATTTTTGTTCATTTCAATTATCGACTATAATAAAGTTACGTTATATTGAAAAGAGTGAGACATTATGGATACAGCCACACATATCGCGATAGGCGTTGGACTTACAGCAATCGCAACGACGGATGCAGCCATGAGCGGAAACTTCGCTGCAACGGCAACCGTACTGATTGCAGGTTCTTTAATTCCTGATAGTGATACTGTACTAAAATTAAAAGATAATGCAACATATATTTCAAATCATAGAGGCATTACACATTCTATTCCTTTTACTTTACTTTGGCCATTATTGTTAACTTTACTGGTCTATAGTCTTTTCAAACATGTCGATCCTTTACATGTATGGCTATGGGCACAACTCGCCGTCTTTCTCCATGTGTTTGTTGATATTTTCAATTCATATGGTACACAAGCATTACGGCCTTTTTCGAGTAAATGGATTCAATTGAGTGTCATTAATACATTTGATCCGATTATTTTTGCGATTTTGCTCATTGGTATCGCCATTTGGGCTATCGGTGTACACCCTTATGTCGTGTTTATTCCCGTGTTAATCATCCTCATTGTGTATTATATCTTAAGATTTCAAATGCGCAGTTGGTTAAAAAAACAAGCTTTAAACCAAGTGGAACATCTCGGCACACCGATTAAAGTTTTTGTAGCGCCGACCCTTCGTTTTATGCAATGGCGTATCGCAATTCAAACTGAAAAACACGATTATGTCGGTCGCAGTTATGGACGTAATATTGTGTTTAGTGACAAGGTAGAGCGTCAGCCTTTTCCAAGTGATGCAATCATGAAATATGCGCAATATGATAAAAATGTGAAAGCTTTTCTGAACTTTTCTTCTATTTATCGTTGGCATGTGAGACAGGTTGATTCTTATACGACTGAGTTGCGATTTATTGATTTGCGTTATTTGAAGGATGGGCATTACCAGTTTGTGGCGATTTTGCATCTTGATCAAGAGATGAAGGTGAAGCATTCGTATACAGGCTGGGTGTTTAGCGAGGAAAAGTTATTGAGAAAATTACTCGCCCATTAATACAGCGTGATGATATACAGTAAGTACATTGTTGCCTCTTTGGTTATCACATCAATGGACATTTGTTGAATTCAAATCATGACGTGTATTGATGGTTGTTCATATCCGCTTCATCTTAAAGAAAATCTGCCACCCATCCCCTACCACTTAAAAACATCAAACAAAAAAGCTGTGTGCAACGATGTGATGTCGTTGTTTCACAGCTTTTTGTGTTATTCGGCTTTTTCTTCTTGTACTTTTGATTGAAGGTGTTCATTTGGTCTTAATTGTGAGACATAATCTTTTAATGCATAACAGAAGACAATCATTAATCCGATGAAGCACATGAAATAAAGATGATAACCGAGATGATTCAGAGCTTCATGGCCAACGATGACAGCTTGTTGCATGCCATTGACTAGATAATACATCGGGTTCAACATCATGATATGAGTCACCCAGCCGTTACTATTAGGTGGAATATATAGAATAGGCACGAGTAAAAACGCCAAAATCATAATCAATGTAAAAAAGCGGTCTAGTTTTGGATAGAGTACATACACTAAACCAAGTAAAAATGACATGATGACGATAAAAACAAACGACATCGCACTATAAAAGAAAACGCCTACCCACGTCGTATCGGTATTCAACGGTTTTAACCAAGCCATGACAGTCATTAAAACTGTTAATATAACGGTATGCATAACGCTCGACAAGACAATATGGAAAAATGGGCTCATATTAAAGTGACGCGTCACATAATAATCTCTAGGAAAGAAGCGGTAATGGATATAAATCGCAACCCATATAACGCCAAAAGCGACGAGTCCTGTCAGTCGATAATCAAAGGTCGCTTGTGTCACTTCCACGATATCTAAAAATTGAAAAGCGATTGCTGTTAAAACCATTAAACTGAATGCGATTAAAAAAGTTAATGCTGTCCATTTGCGATGTTTTTGAAGGCGATATTTACTGTGTCTAAACAATCTCGTTCGATTATGGAAAAAATGAATTAAGTTTTCTAACACACTCATCACCTACAATTCGATATAAATCCATTTGGAATGTTTAAGATCGGCAATGAAATAACCTGAATCTGTTTTGCTCATCCAAATATCGGTTTTAATATTAAATTCATCTTTAAATTTGTCTTGCTTCACAATTGGAAATGTAAAGCCGATTAAATGATCGCGGTCATCAAACAACATTGAAATCGGCTGTTCGACAATCGGTTCTACAAATCGTTGTTCATGTTCTGGCACAAGTGTTTCATTCACCTTTTTATGCGATTTATGGAGTGCACTGTTAAAGTAATCAACATAGTTAATATAGTTATCTTTCATATAAGGTTCTAACTGTTTGCGATCGACTTCTTTATAAAGTGCTGCTGGATTTAAATAAAGGAATTTATCTTTGTTTGCTTTATAACTTTTGCCATCCACTTCAATGCGGTACGTCGTTTTATTTTCACCCGTAATCGATGCGACTGCATAGTGTGGTAACTGTACTGCTTTACCTTTATTGTCTGTCGGCGTGATCGTCATTTCACTGTCGTTTACTATGCCATAAGCCAATTTGTCCACATAGGGATCAGATGTCGACTTCGAAATGGTCGCTTGGGTCACTAATGGTGTACTTGCAATTTTGCCTAAGTTGGTAAAAATCAATACACTTGCCATACACATGCCAAGAAAAAACAGTGCCAACCATGTCCATATTCGCGATAAAAAGGCTGGTGGTTGTGCGTGGCGATAACGTTCAATCCGTCTAAAATTATATGTAAGTTCTGGCATGCGTGAACGACTCCGCTTCCAGTCTTCATCAAAGTGTTCCCGTTCTTCCGCTGTTGTTAACGATGCCATATCCCGTTGATGTGATAGAAAATAAGGCAATACTTGTTTAATCGAACCTTCTTTACGCACTTGACCGTGTGAAATCCATGCTAAATAGTTGCTCACTGCTTTCACTTTTTCGACATCATTGTCAATCGCAATCCAAGTCCATTCGCGGTCGATATAATCTTCTACCATCACTTTTGCTTTTTCAAAAAACCCTTCATCTAAATCACTCAATATATGACTTAGAATGACAATTTTTGCTTCTGATGCGCGTGCTAAGCTGAATAACAACTGCGCATATTGTGCATCTGTTAAATCTTTGACCCGTTGATCTTGCACAGCTTCTAAATGGGCATACTTAATCACTTGTGTCGCTTTATGTTCAGGTGCATCGTAAGGATACAGTTGAATGACATCTTTTACATAGTCCATCACTAAAATATTTTCAACTGATTTTTGATTCATATTCGCATAAAACATTGATGCTGCACGTGCGATTCTTCCTTTATCGGGTTCGACAGTCCCAGCTAAAATTTCACCAATTAATGATTTTGATGATTCAGCCTCACCGATAATCCCTAACGCTTCACCTTCATAAATATGTAGAGAAATGTTGTTCAACTCAATATCTTCTGGTTGATAACTAAAAGGTTTAAGCACATTTTGCTTTTTTTGATTACGATAATAATGTGTGACATTAATCATCTTCAAGACAATTGAACTACCCATGCGCTAAAGTCCCTTCTATATTTGTAATAATGAAATTGGTAAACCTTCTTCAGCTTCCGCCCCATTAATACGGTAGCCCCATGCGAATACCCCTTTGAGACGTTCGACTTTAAAATAATTTCCCGTCCCATCTTTAAGGCGATAAATTTTACCAAGTTCAATTTCATTTGTGTCGATTAAATAACTTTCTGCAATGACTACTTTATTCGCATAAACATCATATTCATTCATGATGCCGTTCATTTCAGCTTTTCGCATTTTCTCTTTGCTCATCTGGATGACATGTAAAATTTCTTGTCTATCCATGTCGCTTAAACGTTTTTCAATCATGCTCAATACCACTTTCTGTCAGTTTTCGTTGGATATCGTCATACGGATACCCTTTTCTTAATAATGCCTCAACCGTTTTCATATATAAAGGCTTTCCTTCATATTTCTTCTGATATTTATTATAGACTTTCTCTAAATCACGTTGCAATAAATTAT
This sequence comes from Staphylococcus delphini, assembly GCF_900636325.1. Taxonomy (NCBI): domain Bacteria; kingdom Bacillati; phylum Bacillota; class Bacilli; order Caryophanales; family Staphylococcaceae; genus Staphylococcus; species Staphylococcus delphini. The sequence goes on along the minus strand of NZ_LR134263.1, from coordinate 1,010,591 downwards.
CCACAGTTTCTGGGTCTTGTGTAAAATCCAATGCATCCATCACTTTAAATATCGTGTCGAGGGTGAATCCTTTTTGTTGTAAAGATTGTTGTACTTTCACGCGTACTTTTGAGGCAGGTCCCTTTTTCTGATTCATTATTTTTTGACCAATCTCTACAATGCTGTCGAATGGTTGTTCCGCTTCGTATCGACGAACACCTTCTTCTATTAAATCCGCTTCAATTCCTGCTTGATACAACTTTTTACGAAATACTTCCGGTCCTTTATCCGTCGTACGCAGCATCGTGTTTTTTAAACTGATCATATAATCACGGTGATCAATGAGTTTAAGCCGCTCACAATAGGCAATCGCTTCATGAATGATGTCTTCTTCATAGCCTTCTTTTCTTAACTGTGTCGCAATTTCTTTACGTGTTCTTTTGCGATAGGACAAATATTGAATGGCATGATTATTCGCTTGTTGTTGATGCTCACGTTGGGCCAATGCTTTAAGTTCAGCTGTGTCCAGTTCATCGCCTTTTTTAATATTAAATGCTACTAACGTATCTATTGAAATGCCGAGCGCAAATTCATTATCAATATAAATGTTAAAACGTTCGTGGTTATTTTTTTGCACTTCAATTTTAGTAATTTTTGACATCGTTTCACCCCTTTAAATAACAAAAAGAGTAGAGCTCAAATCTAAAAATGTCATTAGATTCCAATGCTCTACCCACTCTGTTCATAGCGTCGTAACCAGCATTAAAGTTTGTGCAGTGATAGAAATCGCAAATTGTCTCGTTTTCCTCTACACTTCATGTCCTTATTATGCCATATTCATACGTTAAGCACCAAGTTGTTGCAACGCTTCAGTATATTGTTGTTCATTAATAAATTCTTGTTGCTTCATTTTTTCTAACGTCATTTTCGTACGATTAATAAATGAAGGAGACATGTCATTCACATTGTACACAGAAGGCGCATTCACCTTACTTGCTAATATCGCACTTTGTAATACTGTAATATGCGGTAATGTATAATTTTGTTCATTTGTTGTAACACCAAAATAACCATTCGCAGCAGATTCAATTGTATAATGGTTGTCACCGTAGTAAATATTATTCATATAATAACTCAAAATTTCATCTTTGTCGTAATGGCGTTCAATCCGTTTTGCGACAAACATTTCTTTTAACTTACGCGTCACGGTCTGTTGATTGTCATAATAATAGTTTTTGGCAAGTTGCTGTGTAATCGTACTCCCACCTTGCAGACGATCACGATCACGTACCGATGCAAAAATCGCACGTAAACTTCCTCGATAATCTACACCTGAATGTTTGTAAAAACGACGATCTTCTACAGCAATAAATGCCCCCTTTGTGTAATCAGGCATTTGGGCAGCACTGACATAACTGCTTTTTTGTTCAATACTTTTTAATTCATCTATGTCAGCGCGTTGAGCCATCAAATACATCGCGCCAATAAATAATGCTCCTGCTAAAACAATCAGCAACAAAAATGTGCGAAAAATGCGACGTGGTTTTTGTTTCTTCGGCGGTTGTCCGACAGGTTGATAATACGTATTGTGATGCGGCTCATTGTGCGGTGTATGCTTGGACTGCTTGGTTATTCGGTCTCTTCTTTTCATAAATGTTGACCTACTTTCTCATTTTCAAATCACTTAATAATGTGAGTTTACCAAGTCCTTCAAAATTATGCTATATGTTTCGGCAAAAATCAGTCTGTAGAACGAGCTTGAGCACGAACATTGAAGATTGTTACTGAACGTGGAAAAATGGGTATGTAACTGTCACAAAGAGAATCAAACAGAAGGAGTAATTATTATTATGGGAAAAGTAAAAGCAAATATGGCTTTAGTAAGAGCGTTAAAGGCATGGGATATTGACCATGTCTATGGGATTCCAGGTGACTCTATCGATGCTGTTGTCGATGGATTAAAAGCAGCTGAAAACGACATTGACTTTATTCACGTACGTCACGAAGAAGTCGCAAGTCTTGCAGCAGCCGCTTATACTAAATTAACTGGTAAAATTGCAGTCTCACTTGCAATCGGTGGACCTGGTGCCATCCATTTGTTAAACGGGATGTATGATGCGAAAATGGACAATGTGCCACAACTTGTATTATCAGGACAAGCAGACAGTCATAAACTTGGCACAAAAGCATTCCAAGAAGTGGACTTACCAAAATTATTTGAAGATGTTGCAGTTTACAACTATCAATTGAAAGACAGCGATGCGACACGTATTTTCGAAATTGTTGACGAAGCGATTCGTACCGCATACCGTGAAAAAGGGGTTGCAGTGCTGACTTTACCAAACAATATTTTAAATACAAAAGTTGAGGACAATTTCCCTACAGAAGTTGAACCTTATGTACCAGAACGTCGTCAGCCTTTAAATCACGAAATTCAACGTGCTGCACAATTATTTAATGAAAGTAAGCGCCCTGTCATTTTAGTCGGTAAAGGGACAGACCATGCGAAAGCAGAAGTGCGTGAATTCATTGAAAAAGGTAAGATTCCAACTATCGTGACGTTGCCATCGAAAACGATTGTAGGCGATGACCATCCTTATAATCTCGGTAACCTCGGTAAAATTGGCTCAAAACCTTCTTACCAAGCTATGCAAAATGCGGACTTGCTTATTTTAGCAGGCACGAACTATCCGTATGTGGATTATTTACCGAAGAAAAACATTCCAGCGATTCAAATCGATGAAAATCCAGAAGCTATCGGTCACCGCTTCGATGTCGATGCACCTATCGTTGGGGACAGTCAATTGGCATTACGCGCATTGACAGACGCAATTCAACCTGTCGAAAAACGATTATTCTTGAATGAAATGTTAGACCATCGTGAGACTTGGAAAGGTTGGATGACTGAAGATAAAAATAATGATGCTACACCAATCCGTCCTGAACGATTGATGGATGCGATAAATAAAGTCATGACTGATGATACGGTCATTGCAGCTGACGTGGGTACATCAACTGTATGGTCAACACGTTACTTGAATTTAGGTGTGAACAACCACTTCATCATTTCAAGCTGGCTCGGTACAATGGGTTGTGCCCTTCCAACAGCTATCGCATCACGTATCGCCTTCCCTGGCCGCCAAGTCATCGGTATTACAGGTGACGGTGCGTTCGAAATGGTCATGCAAGACTTTTCAACAGCGGTACAATACAATTTACCAATGGTGTTGTTCGTCCTTAATAATAGCGAACTGTCATTTATTAAATATGAACAACAAGAAGCAGGTGAATTAGAGTACGGTATTGACTTTAGTGATATTGACTTCGCGAAATTTGCAGAAGCTTGTGGCGGTGTCGGTTACACATTAAAAGATCCGAAAGACATCGATTCAATCGTACAAACAGCAGTACAACAACACAAACCGACAATCGTTAATGTGTATGTAGATAAAAATGCTGCACCACTTCCAGGTAAAATCGTACCTGAACAAGCGATGAATTATGCAAAATGGGCATACCGTAGCTTAACAGAAGACCGCAAATTTATCTTTAATGAAATGCCATCATTAACAACTGCAGTAAGACGTTTCTTATAAGTTACGTTCAATATTCAAGCAGCATGGGTGAAGTCACCTGTGCTGTTTTTTATTGCGCTTTTAGAAGCTATCCATTTCCCCAAATACATATCACACCATATTGAATGTGTACAAGTCGCCTAAGGGGTTATATTGAAAGCAAAGTAACGACATTTAACATTACAAGTGGTTACTGTTTACCAATGCATGCCGTATGTATCAAAAACAAGACATATTAAAAAAGCGAACACTAGAAATTCTAGCGCTCGCTCTCAATCAATCACATATTATTTAAATTGATTTACAATTTCTCTATTAAAGTCATCTAAGTCATCAGGTGTACGACTTGTTACTAATTTTTTATCAACAACAACAGATTCGTCAACAACGTTTGCACCTGCGTTAGATAAGTCTTTACGTACATTAAGCACAGCAGTTAAAGTACGACCTTTTAACTCGTCAGTGTCGATTAAAATTTGTGGTCCGTGGCAAATAGCGAATGATGGTAAATCTTCTTTTAAGAAATATTTCGCGAAAGTACCAAATCTTTGTTCTGCATCACCACGTAATAAATCTGGTGAGAATCCACCTGGTAATAATAAACCATCATAATCTTCTGGTTTTGCATCAGCAATAGATACATCCACAGTCACTTTAGTCCCGTGTTTACCTACAACTTCAGCATTGGCAGTTGTACCAATGACTACCGTTTCATGGCCCGCTTCTTCAAGTGCTTCTTTGGGGCTAGTGAATTCAACATCTTCAAATTCGTCTGCTAATAATACAGCTACTTTTGCCATAATTTGCATCACCTTTCTTTTAAATATCTATTTCACTGTATACCCCAGAGTCAATCGTTCAAACATATTGACCCATATTTATTTACGTAATTGATTCACTTTCGCTTCAAGTTGGTCTAATAAGTGAATCCATTCGTCGATATCCGCGACATCCACCTCGTTCGGATCCGCATGTTCAATCTCTTCTAAAAATTGAGAAAGTCTCTCTTTCACTTGATTCATAGTTTGTGGCTCTTTCATACTTTACGATTCTCCTTTATAATTGCAGTTGTCATAGTTATATTAACATGAATTTGATTTTCCTCAATGGTAAATATCAAATGATCATGTATTTTAAGATGAGGAGTTTTTAAAAATGTTAACGACCCAAAAGGAGCCTATTTCAATATTTAATGACCCGTGGGAGCCTTATACAGATATAGAACAATACGGTCAATTGACGCTGAGCAACGTTGAATTTACGACAACGAATTTGTGTAATATGCGTTGTAGTCATTGTGCTGTGGGCTATACATTGCAGACGAAAGACCCCGATACATTACCGATGTCATTAATTTTACAACGTTTAGATGAAATTCCAACGTTACGTACGATTTCTATTACGGGTGGCGAGCCCATGTTTTCAAAAAAATCAATTCGTGAAGTAGTTAAACCATTATTAAAGTACGCTTATCAACGTGGTATATATGTCCAATTGAATTCGAATTTAACTTTACCGTTAGACCGTTATTTGGACATTGCAGAATATATTGATGTGCTTCATATTTCACACAATTGGGGCACGATTGATACCTTTACTGAAGTCGGTTTTGGTGCGATGGAAAAGCAACCACCATTAAAAGCGAAATTGAAATTGTATGAACAAATGGTTTCAAACGCGCATACTTTAAGTGAGCAAGGCATGTTCGTCTCAGCAGAAACGATGTTAAACAAAAGTACCTATCCACATCTCACGGCTATTCATCGCGAAGTCGTGAATGATATGAAATGTCAACGTCATGAAATTCATCCGATGTACCCTGCTGATTTTGCGAGCCAATTGGAAGTGCTCGATTTGAAAACGATGAAAGCAGCCATTTCACATTTATTAGATGTCCGTGATCCAAATACGTGGATGTTGTTTGGAACATTGCCGATATTCCCTTGTTTGCAAGACGAAGCAGACGCGAAGTTACGTCAAAAGTTAAAACAGGCACCGAATGTAACGATGCGTAATGACCCTGATGGTCGCAGTCGTTTAAATGTGAATGTGTTTACAGGAAACGTCATTGTGACAGACTTTGGTGATGAAACAGGTACAATTTCTAATATTCGTCATGATCAATTGACGGATGTCTTCCAAAGATGGTTGGACAGTCCGTTAGCTCAGGCGATTAATTGTCATTGTCCAACATTTGAATGTCTTGGACCGAACATTCTTGTTAAAAATATGTATTATCCCAATGTTGATTTCAAGGCTCAAGAAGCAAAAATGCACACCCTTTTTAATCAATAACGAATAGATACGTACGAAAAATGGCTGGGAAGCAGTGACGTCTCCCAGCCTTTCTTAATGATTAAAAATATGGAAATGTAAAATGAATTAAGTTGAATAGGACTCAAAATTTTTGATTTTTTCATTTTATAAACTCGCCATTGATTATCAACTTTTAAGTTCGAAATGTAAAAATGGCCGAGATTCTTAAGTGATGAAGTTAAAAAAGGCCAGATGAATGACATCTGGCCAGCCGGATTGGTTACCGGAAATGTAATTTACAGCCGGATTGGTTACCGGAAATTTATACCTAAATTATATCGGACAATTATATGAAAGCAAAGAGTTAGGTTAAAAGGTTTACTTTTAAATCATTTTATATCTTATTTTTGATTTCGTCATTTCCCTTTAATTTCATGGTGATGTACAAAAGTATCATTAGTGTCATCTGAATCACACCATTTAGTTTGATAGTGAAATTTTAGTACTGTCAACTATAACTTGTTGATGTTTTTATTTTTAAAACTTATGGGAAGCCATGGGTGCAATCAAAAACCCACAAATCATAGGGAAAGAAAAATCAAACAAAAAAGCGACACCAGCAGCTTCAAAAATTTAACATCACAAGTTTTAAAGTCTAATTTGATTTCTATTGTTTATTGCTTAAATTCTAATTCTGAAATAAATTGCAGTGTTTGTTTACTTTCTTGACGTCTTGCTTTTCGACGTGCTACGCGGGCTTCAGCTGTTTCGTGAAACCATTTTTCTGCTTCCGTTTCAGGATATACTGCAGGCACTTTTGTTGGCTTGCCATCATCATCTAATGCGACAAAAGTTAGAAAACTGAGTGCTGCTAACTCCTGCTTATTGTTCGGAATATCTTCAATTAAAATTTGAACACAAACTTCCATTGATGAACTGCCTGAATACGAAACCATCGCAATATACGTTAAAATGTCGCCATTACGAATCGGTTTTAAAAAGTCTACTGAATCTGTAGAAGCCGTCACGACAGTTTGATTCGCATGTTTCATTGCACAAATTGCCGCAATTTCATCAATATTCGCCATCATTGTACCACCGAACAACGTCCCGAGATGATTAGTATCTTGTGGAAATACTTGTCTCGATTTATATACTTTCGAATCTTGCATCGCTTTTTTATCTATTTTTGCCATGTCGTCACCTCAATATGTTTAATTGACCCAATTTCCGTCTTTAAATACTTGTTCTTCTGTCCCATCTTCAAGTACACCGTAAATATTAAGGTCACTACTACCAATCATAAAGTCCACATGTGTTAATGAATCATTCAAACCATGGGCTTTCAGTTCTTCAGCCGTCATTTCAGTCCCACCTTGCAAATTAAACGCATATGCGGCACCTAACGCGATATGACATGATGCATTTTCATCAAATAATGTATTAAAGAAAATCGTGTTTTTATTTGAAATCGGTGAATCATCTGGCACTAATGCGACCTCTCCTAAACGACGTGCCCCTTCGTCCGTGTCTAGTAAGTCTGCTAACACCGCTGCTCCTTGTGCCGCTTCAAAATCAACGACAGCACCCTCTTTAAACGTTAATTTGAAACCGTCAATAATGGTGCCGTTATAACTGAGCGGTAATTTATTTGTGACATAGCCGTTGACGTTGTTGCAATCTGGTGCAGTGAACACTTCTTCAGTTGGAATGTTAGCAATAAAGCCTTGTCCTTTTTCTGTATAGCTCATCGGTTCTTCCCAAATATGGCCTTTCGGTAAGCCAATATGTAAGTCTGTCCCTTCTGAAACGAAATGAAGCGCTGTATAAGCTTTTTCGTTTAACATCGCTGCACGTGCTTTTAAGTTTTGCGCATGTTTTTCCCAGTTTTCGATTGGGTCATTGCCATCGACGCGTACAATGCTTAAAATATCTTCTAAAAATCGCGCCATCGCTTCTTCATCATTTAAGTCAGGATACACACGGTTTGCCCATGCTTGAGAAGGATAACTTGCGACAAGCCACGGGAAACTATTTTTTTGTGCTGCAATCATATATGGTTTAAAAGCTTTTGCATATTGACGTTGTGCCGCCTTTAATTTGTCAGAAGCAATGCCATTTAGTAAATCTGGATCTTCTGATAAGAGTGCTAACATACATGCACCACGGTTCACGTAATCCATGCGTTCGTCTACATCATAGTCTTTAACCTCTTGCTCAAAAAATGAAGTCGGCTCATTTTCGTATGTTAGAGGTTTAACTTGAGGATCCTCATATTTCACTCTTACATCTGAGGCTCCCGCTGCATAAGCTTCTTTTACAATTAAACGTGTGAAGTCCACGGTTTCTACAGATGTGCGAATGTATACAGGTTGGCCTTGTTGCACATTCATCCCCACACGTACGAGTAATTTAGCGTATTGTTGTAATCGTTTCTCAGTTGTCATAAAATAACCTCCCAATTCGAATTACTTGCGAATATCACCTAATGCTTCAGTAATACCTGTCATTTCACGTGGTGTAAAGTCACGTTTCGAAGTGACAAACGCATGTATATCTTCTATATCTTCACGATCATTTTCACTATAGTTTTCAGGATCAATTAATCCGGGGTTCACTAAATTCAAACGATCGCGTATTTCTATAATCATTTCTTCAATAGTTTTTGACATTTATCTCATCCTTTCGTCTCCAATATTTTATCAAAGTGATGAATATTTGAAAAATTTTTGTCGCTATCACTTTCGAATTGTTTTAAAAAAGGCTAAAATGGGCATATAGATTTAGAACATGGAGGTTATCTACATGACAACAGTTGCTTTTGTATGTTTAGGTAATATTTGTCGATCTCCTATGGCTGAGGCAATCATGCGTCAACGTCTAAAGGATCGCAATATTGACGACATTGAAGTATACTCGAGAGGGACAGGTCGCTGGAATTTAGGTGAACCCCCTCATCAAGGTACACAAAAGATTTTAAAAGCACATGACATTCCTTTCGATGGGATGATTAGCGAATTATTTACAGAAACGGATGATTTTGATTACATTATTGCAATGGATCAAAGTAATGTAGATAATATAAAAGACATTAATCCTCATCTTAAAGGAAAGTTGTTCAAATTGCTTGAATTCAGTGATATGGAGGAAACAGACGTTCCAGACCCATATTACACAAATAATTTTGAAGGTGTTTATGAAATGATTCAATCATCTACGGATCATTTAATAGACTATATTCTTAAAGACACGCGAAAGGGGTAACATCATTATGCAAAACAAATTATTACCTGGAATCTTAATTGGGGCTACAGTCGGCGGTGCGATTGCGTTAATCGACAAAAACACACGTCGTTCTGTGAAAACTTCAGTGAACAACATTAAAACAGGTCAACGTTCAAGCCAACCTTCTAAGTTCACTCAAGTGAAAGATGAAGTATTATACTGGAAAAATACGTTTGACGAAATTCGTCGTAACAATCCAGAATTAGAACGTTCTTTACGCAATGCAAAAGATACGTTTATGGAACGCAAAAACAACAAACAAATTGGTCTTTAATTTAATCATTTTTAGATCAATTGTTGGATGACAATGACAGCTTAAGTATGAACAGCTCATATGACTCACATCGATACGTTCACATTTCAATGCATTGACGCTATATGTCGTTCATAAGTTTGATGTCGTCTGTCATACCCTGGGGCAATTTCAATGCACATTTTATGATGCCTTGTAGATTGCCCCTTTTAATTTTTAAGATAAGGAGTTTAGCTATGTCTCAAAACGAACAACAGTCCAAAGGCTTTATTGATAAAGTCAAAAATACAATTTCTAATGACGATCATGAGCAAAATCAAAAAGAAGAAACGCCTTCTCCTGATCGAAAAGGAGATGCGACAGGTGAAACAGACGAGAAGCACAAATTCGTAAAACCTCAACCGTTTCAATCGAAAGAAGCACCGAAAGAAAATCAAACATTTTTCGTTTCAAGAATTAACAAACCAGCTAAATATACAGATCGTCCGAACTTTTTTAGCTACTTAATTTATCGTATTGGAAAAGATGACGCATCTGGATTAGCCGCACAACTTGCTTACTACTTTATGTTGTCGCTTTTCCCAATGTTGATTTTCATCTTATCACTCGTTCCACTCTTTAACATTGATCGCGATACGATTACAGCACAAATTTCAAACAATGCACCTGCAGAAACGTCTTCCATCATTACCGGTATTATTGATGATGTCATGGGTAATGCAAGTGGTGGCCTACTCTCAGTCGGGTTGATCTTGGCATTGTGGACAGCATCTAACGGAATGACTGCGATGATGAATGCTTTTAACGTTGCATATGATGTTGAAGATAGCCGTAACTTTGTCGTATCGAAGTTGTTAGCGATTTTCTTTACATTATTAATTGGGATTACGTTACCACTCACACTCGTCTTATTTACGTTTGGTGAGCAAATCGGTAACTTATTATTCGGACCATTAGGCCTTGACGAGCAAGTCCGTTGGGTGTTTAGTCTGTTACGTACTGCCCTTCCTGTATTAGCTGTACTGATTGTCTTTACAATTATTTATACGTTAGCACCAAATGTGAAAATTCGATTTAAATCGGTTATTCCTGGTGCCCTGTTCTCAACGATTGTATGGATTTTAGGTTCATTGGCATTTGGTTTTTACGTTTCAAACTTTGCCAACTACTCTAAAACATATGGCAGTATCGGAGGCGTCATCGTCTTAATGTTATGGTTGTACATCACTGGCTTTATTTTAATTATTGGTGCTGAAATTAATGCGATTGTTCATCAACGTAAAGTCATTAAAGGCAAAACACCTGAAGAAGAAACATATGATGAACTTGAAGCACAAGACGAAGAAGCACTCGCTGAAGCACATAATAATTATGGCGAAAAAGACGATAAACAAGCGGATGATCATCAAGAAACAAACGACACACGCCATAAAGAGAACGCACAAAACACGGCTTATGAATCAACACATGACGCGACAGCAGCAACAGACCGTGCACCACAATACAAAGAACCAGAAACAGTCGAACGTACGAATACAGGTCGTTCAAAGCATATTAAAACAACAGAAGATTAATCAACCCTGTACCAATCTTGGGAGGAAGTCTAATGACATTACTAGAACACATTTTAGAATACAACGAAGAATTTGTAGCGAATAAAGCATACGAAGCTTATTCAACAAGTAAAACACCTTCAAAAAAAGCGGTATTACTCACTTGTATGGATACACGCTTGCAAGATTTATCAACGAAAGCACTCGGTTTCAATAACGGGGATTTAAAGGTCGTTAAAAATGCAGGGGCTACGATTAGTCATCCATTTGGTTCAACAATGCGAAGTTTACTCGTAGGCATCTATGCATTAGGGGCTGAAGAAATTATTATTATGGGACATAAAGACTGCGGTATGGGGAATATTAATGTCGAAGAAGTGATGACAACGATGCAACAGCGTGGTGTCGACCAGCAAGTCATCGATATTCTTAATTATTCTGGCATCGATGTCTCCAACTTTTTAAAAGGCTTTGACGATGTTTATGATAATGTAAAACACAACATTGAAATGATTTATGAACATCCGTTATTTGATAATAAAGTGCCTGTTCATGGTCTTGTTATTGATCCGCATACTGGTGAATTAGACCTTGTGCATAATGGTTATGAACGCGCGCAAGCACAATCAAAATAAGTTTTTATAAGAAGCATCAATCATTGTGACATACACAATGATTGATGCTTTATTTTAGTTGAACTTTCACTCTTTCCATTTTGAACATTTCACATGCATACGATTGCCGTCTTGGACTCGCGTTCCCAGGGCTGAGGGGAGGTTGTGACAAAAGCGCTTAGGATTTGAGCAGAACCGAGCGATGAGCAAAATTGATTTCCAAATTTTGCCGAAATCGCGGGAGTTCTGTCGAAAATCCTGCTTTTGGAACACCGTTTATTGATTCCCAGCGCACCCATTCATCGTGGATTTTGGGAGCAGTACAGAAATCTCATGTGTAACAAAGATTTCGTCGTACTGCCCCCGCAAGGCTGACTAGACTTCTCAAAAGTGCAAACATTGAGAAGTCAGACAGCTAGTGCGATAAACAGCAACCACTATTAAAGTAAAGAAGCGACTGTCAGCAGTATGCACGCATTCCCTCGGGAGTCTCGTCCATCCGCCAATCTTGCATGGACAGAAGTAAGGAAAGAGGACATTCCCATTTAATCGACTCATATAACGTCAGCAAAACATTTAATCGCATTTCAACTTATTTTTTTGCTCTTGAGACACCATTCATCAATTTCCCGGTGTATCCATTCCTTGCCATCTTGACAGCTACTACGTTTAACATTGGCCAAAATTTCAGTCAAAATCTTCTTGTTCGAATTGATATACGTGTCCCTCGGGTGTCTCGTCCATTCGCAATCTTGCACGAACAAGCGCAAGGTAAGAGGGCAATGTTCACCCCTATGTGCATCTTATTTCAGTAAGACGATATTGCCCCCCCTAAAACACGGAATGGTTCGTTTACCCTAAATATACTCTTCCTAACTTTCAACTGGATCTACATATAAAATCCTACTCAATCAGCCCATGTTGGAAAGCATAAATGACTGCTTGCGTACGGTCTTGCACTTCAAGTTTACTTAAAATATTACTCACATGCGTCTTTACCGTCTTAATGGTAATATGTGACGCACTCGCAATTTCTTGGTTCGAATAGCCTTTTGAAATCAATAACAAAATTTCCATCTCGCGCTCAGTCAACAACTCATATAACTCCGCACGTTGCTTCATTCGATTGCGCATTTTCACTAATACTTCCGCTTCAAATACAGACTCACCACGACTCGTTTTACGTACCGCTTCCGCAATATCATTAGCACTTGTCGTTTTTAAAATATAACTATCGACACCGGCATCTAATGCACGATACACTTCTTTATCTTCAATATAACTCGTCAGCATTACGACTTTAATATGTGGCAGATCTTTCTTAATTTGCATTGTCGCTTCCACGCCGTCCATATCCGTCATCACTAAATCCATTAAAATTAAATCCGGTTTCAGTTCGTGGGCTTTTGCGATCGCTTCCTTACCTGAGGCGCCTTCCCCCACCACTTCGATATCGGGTTGTGTTGATAAATAACTTGAAATCCCTATACGTACCATTTCATGATCATCAACAAATAATACTTTAATTGTCATGCTGTTCCTCCTTTTCAAGTGGTGCTTTCACTTCTATTCTCGTCCCTGCATCAGGTAATGAGACGATATGAAACGTGGCACCAATCTCTATTGCACGTTCACGCATATTTTTTAATCCATAACTTTGTTCTAATTTATCATCGACATTAAATCCAATGCCGTCATCTTGTATACGCAACAATAAATAATCATTGCGGTTAAGTAATTCTACTGTTACTTGCGTTCCCTCAGCATGTCGTAACGTATTGGAAATCGCTTCTTGGGTAATCCTAAAAAGGTGATCCTCAATACCTTTAGGGACTTCAAACTCATCAATTTCTTGCACGACTTTAATGGGCACTTTGCGTTGTAAATCCGTCACGAGCGATTTTATCCCCTCACCTAACGATTTATCCTTCAATCCTATAGGTCTTAAATGAAGTAACAGTGCACGCATTTCAAGTTGTGAGTCTTGCACCATTTTTTCTAACGTTGGAATTTGTTGGTCTAACGGTGGAGCTAAATCTGTTTCCTTGATTGCAGACAACATCATACTTGCCGCGAAAAGTTGTTGCGACACACTATCATGCAATTCTCGTGCTAAACGCTGCCGTTCATCTTCTATAATCTTTTTCACCTTCAAATCATTTAAATTATACGTTTCATTCGTTAAATTTTGTGTTTTAATCCGCATTTTATGCAGTTCTTGATTCAATGGGACGAGCGCTTGGTACAATTCAATCGTTTCATTATACAGCTCAAGTTGTTGATCATTGATTCCCACTGTTTCGCCTTCGAAAGCACGAACGATTTGTTGCTTCACCCAATCATTTTGTTGATTGATTTTATAAGCTAACACACTGCCCACGATAATACATAAAAAAATGACGACTAAATTTAAAAAGATAAAAACAGGAATCCCTAAAATTTGTGTATAAAACATGCCTTGAAAGAAAATAATATTGGTAAACACTTTATCGATAAAGAAAAACGCGGTGAGCATACTATATACGAGAATGAGCATCGAACCTATCGCTCGGACGTAGTGATTCATCGATAAACCACCTCAACATCACCTATAAATGTTGAGACGAAGATGTTGACGGTATAGTTTTCTGGTTTATGTTGCGATTGCATTAAAATGTTATTATTCTCAACTTTAAAACGCTGTTGATCTAAAGTGACATTGCCGTAAAATGCAGCCACATTCAAATTCACATTATAATTGAGCGGCACCACGACTTGCACTTTACCTACGATGTGACGAATGACGACATGGTTTTGCATTTTTAAATTCGCCGCTTTCGTCATGTCCACAACAACGTCACCAATGCCATGTTGAATTTGCAAATCTTCCCATTTATAAACATAGACTGGTGTTTTTTGTTCGCCAAACCATTTTTGTTTAATGAATGAGGGCGTTTGCGCAGTGTCTTCTGTTGATAATATTTCAAGTGGTCGTCTTTTGTAGATCACATAGCGCACTGAAACGATAATCATAAACAAAAATAGTATCACGAGTGTGTATTTATTTGATAATAATGTAAATAAAATCATTAATGCGCCTATCCAAAAGAATAGTAATCCGCGCACTTTATGAAAGTAAATATAACCGACATACATTAAAATACTGCCTAATAATAAAACGAAGAGGAACCCGATTTTCTCAAAAAAGATATAGTACAGGTTGGCAATAATCATCAGCGCAGTAAAAATAATGAGTAATTCGGTCGAAATATATTTTTGTGTCATATTTCCACCTTTCTAGTATGCATACATTAAAGATTGAACAAAATCACATTCCCTTTTTATCAAACCTTTATCTTCTCTTAACTTGAGGAAGTAATTTTCCAATTGCGCATACTCTTTTTCAATTTCATTCAGATCACTTTTAATCGAATTGATGTCTCCACCCTCAATCACTTTCGCACTTGAGAGATGATATTCATTCATTAAGTCGATATATTTATTTTCTAATTCAATCGTTCTTCTGTCAATCATCATCCGCATTTGACATTTTTTGCGTTCGATATAAGCCATTGCACAGTCAATGTTTTGAATTTTAATATCTAATCGATTCAAGTATTGATGAAACAGTTGCTGATAAACCTCACGAAAAAACTTTTCAAAATAGCTTTTCAATAGTTGTAACATTTTAGAATCACCTCTAACATTACCCCTATTATAAAATGGTTCTATAACCTTGATAATAGGCTACAGAACCATTTCCCATTAAGACTTAAGTCCGAAACTATGCATCACGGTCGATTTTTGTTGTGAGTACAGGACCGTCTTTTGTCACAATGACAGTATGTTCGATTTGAGCGACATAACTTTTATCTTTCGTTTCAAATGCCCACTCATTTTTACCTTCAGTAACATATGTCGCATTAGAAGAAATGAACGGCTCAACAGCAAGGACCATCCCTTCTTTTAACAACAATTTTTCATGTGGATCGAAATAATTTAAAATGTGCGCAGGTGCTTCGTGTAAAGATTGACCAACACCGTGACCTGTTAAGTTTTTAATGACTGTCAAATCATTTTTACGCGCCACAGCATGGACGGCTTTCCCAATTTGACTGATTTTAGAACCTGGCTTAATTTTTTTCATTGCGGCTTCAAAAGCTTCTTCTGCAACGTCACATACTTTTTGCTTCATCGGCTCACTCGTTTCACCTACAACGAAAGATATACCCGTATCCGCGTAATAACCATTTTTCAATGCTGAGACGTCAATATTCACCAAGTCACCTTCACGAATGACACGTTGACTTGGAATCCCATGTGCGACTTCTTCATTCACACTAATACAAGTCTGTCCAGGGAAATTTTCATCATGAATCGGGGCAGAAATCGCACCCGCTTGTTCAAACATATCTTTAGCGATTTGGTCGAGCTCTTTCGTTGTCACGCCTGGCTTAGTCGCTTCACGCATTGTATCACGAACCTCAGCACAAATCGCGCCTATTTCTTTTAATGCCTGTAATTCTTCGTCTGTTTTTACTATCATTGTTATCCCGTTCCTTCTAAAAGTTTATACAGTCCTTATTATAACAAAAAAATTTTGATATACTAATAATGAACTACGAAACAGGAGATACGAACTATGAAGGATAAATGGTATAAAAATTTAGTCGGTGCACGGACGCTTAAAACAGGGTTAGCTACTTTTCTTACTGCCCTTTTTTGTTTGTCACTCGATCTCAACCCTATTTTTGCAATTTTATCAGCCGTCGTAACGATTGAACCCACTGTCAAAGCTTCCATTCGCAAAGGTTACAAACGACTCCCAGCCACAGTCATTGGTGCATTTATTGCTGTCGTCTGCACTTACTTTTTAGGTGATGACTCGGCGCTCACTTATGGTTTAACTGCAACTTTAACGATCTTACTTTGTATTCGGTTGAACTTACACGTCGGGATCACAGTGGCGACACTTACCGCTTTAGCAATGATTCCAGATATACACGAAGATTATTATTTTAACTTTTTTTCACGCTTATTAACAGCCTTCATAGGATTAGGTACAGCAGGACTGGTGAACTTCATCATTTTGCCACCGAAATATTACGACCAAATCGATGTCCTTATTGAAAAATCAGAACGTGAAATTTATCATCTATTTGATACGCGGATGAAAGAACTGGTCATCGGCTTATTTCACTCTAAAAAAAGTGATCAAGCGGTTCAAAAATTGCATGTATTGAACGCACGGATTGAGGAATTACTCGGATACCAAAAAGATGAATTGAATTATCATAAAAGTCGCAGTCAATCCGACGAATGGTTGCGTTTAAGACGGTTGACGAATCGCGCGCATGAAAATCGACTGATGATTACACATTTATCGAATATTATTTATTTACCAAATGATGCAATGATGATTTTTACGGACGAAGAGAAAATCGCGATGATTTCGATATCACAGCGGATGGATCAAATTTTTAATTGTGGCACATTTAAGCCGGAGAAAAAAGCAGCCTCGACATTGAAGAACTCAGTGAAAGGTTTGAATGAGTTTGATGACAATCAAGTTAAAAGTCATACCATTTATGAGATTTTGTTAATTTATCGTATTTTACTGTTGCGTTACAAAGTCAAATAGAGTGTATAAAAGTGAGTGCGAACCTTTCATACACTTTTTATATAATGAACCGGGAATGGGACATAAAGATTTTGATGCCATTGATGCATTTTCATCTAATTGCCTCATTCATCACCTTTTTAAATTCTCATAATTGCTATCATGGACTCGCGTTCCTAGGGGACTTGCCTCAACTAGCCAACGCTTTATTGAACTGTTAAATATGAATGAAGCGTTGGCGGATTTTCGGCTGCGTCTGATTCCTCAGGAGTCTCGTCCATTTTAGCAATTTGAACTTAAATGCTGTGAATCAATGAAACGAGCTGATAAGATGAAACAATCAAAAATTTTTATCTCCATTCACCTTAATTAATTTTATATTTCTATATTTTGCTTTTCGTTCATCGTAGGAGAGGGGCTCGGAAACTCAATGTCCTACCCCTGTTCTTTCAATTTTTAAACACTTTATTTTCAATGAGACTAACAGCAATGGGTCATTTAAAAGTCTCTTTACGTTTGTTCGCTCCGGTGATACGAGTGAATAACAATTTTGGTTTATATGAAAATCTGACCTCTTTTGCGTTCCTTCCCGAAAACTTTAAAACAAGTTCTATTCTCTACTTTAGCGTAAAAAAACAGAGCAAGGCACTGCTATCGCTCACTCCATTTTGAAATATGTATTTTATATAATGGACACTACCGCAACACACTGCTGTCCCAAAAAGCTTCTAAGTGCACACTCAAAGTTATAAGAAAAAAGACACAATTTTTGATGTATTGAATCGCTTTATTCACACAAACCTGCCCCGCCCGCCTTTTATCAATTAACGTAAAATTGCCCCAATGGACGAGACTCTTGAGGGATCAGCTGAAGTCGAAAATCCATTTTTAGTTCACCGTATCAAACCATATTCAGCCACAACTCCCCCTATATCTCATCCAAAAAAGACACCATTTTTGATAGCATGAATTGATTGACTAACAGAAACTTGCCTTTTCCCACTCTTATTCATTCAAGATTGCCCATTCGGGTGAGACTCCCGAGGGATCAGCTGAACCGGAAAATCCACCAACGCTTTCATAAATGTAACAGCTTAATCAAAGCGTTGGTTAGTTGGAGGTTCAGCCCCTGGGAACGCGAACCCAGAAGGGCAATCGCGATATCTTATTTCTTACCGGTGGCAAAAGGCAAGTTTCGCTTAATATCATTAAAAATACATCAAAAATTGTGTCCGAGCCGCTAGATTCATTTGCTCTTACGCGCACGATCCACTAATACTTGTTTTGCCTGCTCTTCTTCAGTGTTATCAATATGCAACGGTTCGAACGGAATGCCTTTTCGTTCTGCGGCAGCTTTCAATAAATAGTCCGTCATTTCATGGTTTTTCGGTAAAATCGGCCCATGTAAATACGTCCCTAACAAGTTTTTATAATGAATGCCCTCTTTAAAGTCAGTATCATTATTACCGTAACCGTGCGTCACAGTGCCTAATGTATCGTAATCATGATACGTTCGACCACCATGATTTTCAAAACCAACGATAGTGCCAAATGTATCACTTTCAATGACGATATCACCTGTTAAACGTTCTTTTTTAGATTCTGTATAAAAGTCTAAAATGTGTAAGCCTTCGAGTTCTTGGCCATCCGGTGTAATATATTTTTCCCCTAAAAACTGGTAGCCTCCACACACTGTGAGACCCGGTAAGCCATCTTCTATTGCTGCTTTCAATTCCGTTTTAATTTTGCGTAATGATTCCGTTGCTAAACTTTGTTCACGGTCACTTCCACCACCGATGAAGAAAATATCCGCTTTAGAAAGGTCGACGTTTTCAGTATCATTCACATCGACAACATTAAGATGAATGCCACGTTTTTTGGCTCGATATTTTAACGCCATAATGTTGCCAATATCACTATATAAATTGAGTTTGTCTGGCATAAAATGATAGACAGTGAGTTCATGCATATTAATCGACCTCCTTAAATGAACGATTCAGTTGTTCAAGCATTGGTGCTAAAGACGTGTAGTTCGGAATCGCAACTGTAAAGCTATTGTAGTCCATCGTGAGCGCCGTTGCTTTATGAATATCTTTTTCTAAAATAATCGGTGCTGTCACTTCCGCAAGTTTTAATCGCAATTGCAATTCTTCCGCACGTGAACCTGTCACAATAATTGCTTCTATCGTTTGCTCATTTAACTTTTCAAAGTCAGCGTCATAAATCCATGACGTATCCCGACCATCAGCTGCAAAGTCGTTCAAGCTCAAGACATACACTTTTGATTCATCTAACTTTTCACCCATAGCAATCGATGCATTCATGCCAGCCGGGTTTTTCGCCAAGTTAATCAGTGCCTTTTTCTGCCCTTTTTCGAAATACTGCATACGACCATTATCTGAAGTATACGTTTCAAAGCCTTTACGAATCGATGCATCATTTAAACCTAATTCTCTTAATACTGTATAGGCTGCAAGTGCATTGTATGCGTTAAAGTCACCTGCAATTTTCATATTAAACGTCGTATCATTGACCGTCATTTCAATAAATGGGTCCACAGTAAATGAAGCAATTTCATATTGTGGTGTCTCACGCTTAAAGCCACAATGACAAGTGTAATGACCGAGTTGATTATAATGAATGTGGGAATAATTCAGCAGTGATCCACAGTTCGGACAATAACGACTCTCATTCATCGTGGACTGTTCAAATTCATACGCATGGGCTTGCATACCATAATATGTGACATGATCACTTGCGATTTTTAAACGTGTCACAAATGGATCGTCGGCATTTAATAATAACTGTATACCTTTATTTTGAATGGCTGAAATAATGCCATTGACCATAATATCAATTTCGCCAAAACGGTCCATTTGGTCTCTGAAAAAGTTCGTAAATACCATTTTTGTGGGTGTCATTTCATTTAAAACACGTGGAATAGAGCCTTCATCAATTTCAATGATGGCGATTTTCGTTTGAGGTGTCGATTGGACGATGAAAGCTGAAGTAATCCCAGCAGCCATGTTCGCACCTTCATTGTTATGAATAATTTCGATATGATTTGCTTTTAGCGTATGACCGATTAAGTTCGATGTCGTTGTTTTACCATTTGTACCGCTAACAAAAACGACTTCATCCACACGGCCAGCCAGTTTACGTAAAATATTTTGATCAATTTTGCGCGCAACTTGGCCTGGTAAATCTGTTCCTTTACGCCCTGTTGCACGACTTGCTTTTCTTGCGAGCTTTGCCATATTAATTGCTGTCCATTGTCTCATATTCAACATTCTCCTCCGATTTCCTACAATATTATATCATGGTGACACAAATTACCAAATAAAAAGATAACTGCGCAACATCGACTGACGACCGATGTGCATTTTGATAAAAAAAACCTTTTAATACAACGTTCTTTTGAATATTGTTCACAATATAGGGTACAATGAATAAATACCAAAGATTTTAGGGGTGATTGATATGTTAAATGAAAAGTTATTAAATGCATTAAATCGTCAAATGAACCATGAGTTTTTTGCTGCACATGCTTATATGGCGATGGCTGCTTACTGTGATTATCATTCGTACGAGGGCTTTGCGAATTTTTACATCCAACAGGCAAAAGAAGAACGTTTCCATGGTCAAAAAATTTATGATTACATTAACGACCGTGGAGAAAAAGCTGTTTTCAGTCAACTCGACGCACCAAAAGTTGAGTTCAACAGCATTCTTGAAACATTTGAAGATGGTTTAAAACAAGAGCAAGATGTGACACACCGCTTTTATGATTTATCTGAAATTGCACATGAATATAAAGATTATGCGACGATTTCATTTTTAAATTGGTTTTTAGATGAACAAGTGGAAGAAGAGTCAATGTTTGAAACACACATCGATTATTTAAAACGTATTGGTGATGATTCAAATGCGCTTTATCTTTATGAAAAGGAATTAGCGGCACGTAAATTTGAAGTTGAAGCATAAACAATCCTTATAGACTCGATTTACTTTCCGCATTAAAGGCTAGGGAAACGCCATTGTTCCCTAGCCTTTATTCCTACAAATGCAGAACATGGCTTTCTGTCAAAAATCCCCTATTGAATGCAAAACTGGACAAAGTTTTACTTAACTTGCCCCCGTTGCTTAATTGTTTTCAAATACTGTGGATGAGATCTTATTCATTTTTCCACAAACCGCTTCGACATCATCTTATTTTTAACTCGCGTCCAAATGTGCTAATATTTAGCTATCATTTTGAAAGGATGTATGGCTATGACGGAAAATAGTTTTGTCGCGCTTGATTTTGAAACTGCCAATTATAAACGGACAAGTATTTGCTCAGTCGGTATGGTGAAAGTTGTTGCGAATGAGATTGTCGAAACATTTTATACGTTAGTGAATCCGAATGACTTTTTTGCAGCACGTCATATCGAAGTTCACGGTATTCACGCAAAAGACGTAAAACAGTCGCCAGATTTTGCGTACGTGTATCCTTATATGATGCAATTTATAGGTGATCTTCCAGTCGTTGCACATAATGCCGCCTTTGATATGTCAGTCTTACATGCCAGCATCCAAGCAGAAAAAACTCATCACGCCACCAATGACTTACTTTTGTTCATATCAACTCGCAAAACGGACGGTATCTGCACGTCGTCACGGTTTAAAACATATGATGTCTCATTTCAATCTTGATTTTCATGGCCATCACGATGCTTTAAATGACGCGAAAGCCTGTGCCATGATTACGTATCGTTTGCTGAAACACTATCCTAGCCTTGACAATGTCCTCCAAGTTTATGGCAAGCAACTGACTGATAAAGATATGCTATAAAAAGTCATAAATCGTCATGTTTCTGAAAAAGGCATCTTGCAAACCACCTACCGTCACACCCACTAAACGAATCGGGACCTCTGCTTCTTTCAATTCATAATATAATTCATACGCAATGCGATAGATTTCATCGGCATCTCGGACAGGCGTGATTAAACTTTGTTGTTTGGAAAAGTTTTCGAAACGATGTGTTTTAATTTTAACTGTGACCGTACGTCCTGCTTGATTCATTTTTTCGAGACGCTGAGCAATTTTCTCACTTAACATTTCTATTTTTTGTAAAATTTCTTCGTCATCGTTCGTATCGAGTGAAAATGTCCGTTCTGCCCCTACAGTTTTCCGAATTCTTTCGGCTTTCACTTCTCTATCATCATAGCCGCGTACACGTTGATATAACTGGTGCCCTCGTTTACCGAATAAATAGACCAGTTCACGCTCAGATTTTTCATATAAGTCTTGCCCGTTATAAATCCCTTTTGCATGCATTTTTTCTTTCGACGCTTTACCAATACCTGGAAAGTCACCGATATCAAGTTGCATTAATAGGTCATGCACATTTTGGTAATCAATCACCGTCAGACCATTTGGCTTGTTCATTCCACTTGCGAGCTTTGCTAAAAATTTATTATAGGATACACCTGCACTCGCTGTCAGTTGTGTTTGATCATAAATATCTCGGCGAATATATTGCGCAATTTTTGAAGCTGGGAGGTCTGGACGAACGAGTTCTGTAATATCTAGATAGGCTTCATCGAGTGAAAGCGGCTCAACCAGTTCAGTATAACTTTTAAAAATTTCCATAATTTGTTGTGATACTTCACGATAGGCTTCAAACCGTGGTGTGACATAATAACCATTCGGACACAGTTGATAAGCACGCGCCATGGGCATAGCTGAATGAACACCAAAGGCACGCGCTTCATAGGATGCTGTAGAGACAACACCACGTCCACTCGCTTTACCACCAACAATGACCGGCTTGCCACGTAAACTCGGATTATCTCTCACTTCGACTTGCGCAAAGAAAAAATCCATATCAATATGAATGATTCTCCGTTCTTTCACATAAAGCCCTCCTTTCTATCACTTCATTTTTATCCACCTTTTGATTTCCCTTTCAAAAACAAAGAACCTTCACACGCTAGTAAAAACGCGGAAGATCCATCCTATCAATGTGCAGTTCGTTCAGCTGGTTTTTTGCGATAAACCACTAAACCTGCTTCAGTCATTTCAAAATATTGTGCTTTTTTATCTCTTAACGCTAAAAAGACTAAGTAGAACGACAATAGGCTATAGCCCATATAAATCGCAAACGTAAAAATAATCGACGTATAGGGCATATTAATAAATACAATAAACAACAACATCCCAACCAACGCAATAGGCATTAACATCACAGTAGCAAATGTCATGCGGTTAAAGTAGTATTGCGGTAGAAATGTTAAGAAGACACCGTTTTTCACCTGATAATGACGTGTCTTCACTGACATCATTTTGAATAATACCGTCTTAATCCCTTCATGACATAACACTATTACTAAAAAACCAACGATTCCTATTAAAAGATTGGTTGAAAAGCGTTGTTCTTGTAATGAAATTGCCGCCATCGACCATTTGTAACTTAATACAATGAACGCAAGAATGACAATAAATTGAAGTAATAAAAAACGTTTCATGATCTGTTGATTTTGAAATAGATCAATTTTATACATGCATTCACCCTCTTATGATGTATCGTTTAGCTTCGTGGTCATTCTTATTATACCCTAGCTATGCAAGCAAATTGTGCGACTTGAGCCCTAAATTTATCCCATCGATCACAATGTACATTTCACTTCCATATTCATGAGGCGTTGAAGACACATTTCAGCTACTAGTTTAGCACTTTTCATCAGATTTTGAAATGTTTCAATCTTATTGTACATTGCGCTGATAGACATTTTTTCAACTTATCGTGACTTCAAAAATCACTTCCATTTTGGTGAGACATAAATCACATTTTAATGTTTCTCTAGTCAGAGCGAAAAGACGCTTTCCCGCTTTAGATGTCACAATGGTATGCATGTGCGTATAATATTCTGGTCATTTCAACGCATATCGTTCAATGTCGATTTGCATTCAAGGGCTATTTTACACATAAAGATAGGCGTAAAAAAGGCACCTATACCCTATAAGTGCCCCGTCCGACGATTATGTTACGTTCTACCGTAAACTTATGCGCCTCGCTCAGTATTTCTTTTTTTGATTAAAGTTGTCAAAACTATGATTAAAATCAAACCTACAATCGTCGTCACTATCCCGCCTTCAAACCCAAAGTCACCACCAGAGATTACCTCTTTACCTGGTATTGCAATAGACTTAAATAAGCTTACAGGTATACTGTTTCCGGATACTTCTGCACCGAAAATATAGCCTTGAGAAAAATTCCATAAACCGTGAAGTGCACCTACGAATAACAAATTCCCGCTGTAATAATATACAAGTGCAAAAACGACGCCAGCTATAAATAAATTCATCACCGGTAAAATTTGCATATTGGGATTTAATGCATGACCTAATGTAAATATCACACTGGTCGCAATCACCGCTATCTTATCACCGTATTTTTTGGAAAAGTGTGGCATGAGGTAACTTCTATAAATCAATTCTTCCCAAGTCCCTTGTAAAATAAAAAAGAATAAGCCCCCTATTAATCCAGTGGTGAGCATTAAACTGTTGGATTCGATTTTAATCCCGCCAAGCAAAAAGATGACACACGCTACGAAACTGAGTGCTAGAATCCCCACCGCACTCCCAATCAAGATTTGCGTAATCGCCTTTTCTTTTGTAATCCCCAGTGTGGTCAGCTTAATTTTCGACACTTTCGTCATCACAATAGGCATGAGAATCACAGCCACTAACATACCTATAATGCTCGCTACAGAACCTATCTCAAACGTAGGATTGCCCTTTAATAATCCAACCATCGGACTTATCAGTGATGGTAATAAAAACGTGACCAACCCGATTAATACTGGAATGCATATTAATTTGACAAATCCCTCTAGCTGAATAGCATTTACATACTTTTTATACATTTTTTGTTCTCCTCGATTATTTTAAATAGACCATTCATTTTGAACAATTAGTATAACATATGTGAGTGGATAATTATCATATTCATTATAGATGTGATCTTTTCAGAAATTTGACAGTTTCTTTACCCTCGAATACAACTTAAATGCAAATGTGTGATAAAGCGGCACGATATCAAAATGACTTGCCTTGCACTCCCCTGTAATCACACTTAACATGCAAAGCCATACTGTTTAAAACAATAAAAGTGAGCAAGCTGAAATGACTGTCATGCTATTTCAATCCCAATGTTACATAATCGAGTAGGAGAATAGCCATTAATTGACTACTCGTCCTCTCACACCACCGAGCGTACGGTTCCGTACTCGGCGGTTCAATATCTTGCGTAAGCCAACTCTGCAAGCTGGGCTAATGGGATTAATCCCCACTTGTAGAGTTGTTTTGTTGTAAGTGCACGATGAACCTCGTGCGTGTTCGATAACCGCCAGTATTTCTTGCGAGACTGTGCGATTTTCATTGCACTTCTATGGTCAAGACCATATTGACGCAACATCTTATATTTCGTTCTAACTCTTTTCCACCGTTTAAGAATGAGTTGTCTAAGTCGGCGGTTTAACCAAGATTTGCGTGGTTTCAATAAATCCTCTGATAAAACCTCTACCAAAGTAATTTATCCAACCTCGCGTCACTTGGTTAATTTCAGTGATAATCTCTTTAAAGGTACTGGGTCTATTTCGTTTCGTTATTTTCCTTAAGGTGCGTATTAAATTTCTTTTTGCTTCCGCAGTCGGTCTGAAACCATGGCTATGGTTTGAAAATGTTCGGTCAATGCCTGGTTCAATCACTTGTCTAATGGCTTGTTGTATGACTCTGTCTCTAG
Source organism: Staphylococcus delphini (assembly GCF_900636325.1). Taxonomy (NCBI): domain Bacteria; kingdom Bacillati; phylum Bacillota; class Bacilli; order Caryophanales; family Staphylococcaceae; genus Staphylococcus; species Staphylococcus delphini. The sequence continues at coordinate 984,688 of NZ_LR134263.1, read as the reverse complement.
CGACAGGAATACCAAGCACACGCATTTTCCCATTTGGTTTGGGAATTTGAACTTTTCGAACTGCTTGAGGTTGGGATGTACCTTCAAGCAGTTTTTTCGTTATCTGCGGAAAGTACTGCGCAAAGTGAGCATGGAGTTCGCTGACTTTCATGCCGTCAATTCCAGGAGCACCTTTGTTTTTCTTAACCTTCTTGATAGCTTTTTCTATGTTGTTCGGTCTTACAACGAGCTCCATCAATGATGGAGACTTACGATACATTTCTTTCATTTCACCTAAGATTCACTGTACACACTTATGTATTCTTTTTTCGTTCCACTACTTATCCTTCCACAAGTTGCCGGTTAAACCGTATTCTGTACGTCGTAAATCTATAACCTCCAATCTTTACTTTGTATTGAATATTGTTCAGTCCTTCGGTACATTTTCCCTACTATGACTTCTGCTGACTTCTCATCATTCGTTGTTACTACGATAGAAGTACCGCTGATGAGACCTCCCCGGGTAAGGTGTAACCTCTTTCCACTCATGTCACCGCATCATTGACTATATAGAACTCGGGTAGTATTGGACTTCATCTTGTTTGGCAGATTCGTCCATTCTACATAGCCTTAGTATGATGTTTCTGTTCGTCAGTGCGAGTGTTTGCGTCCGACTTCCTTCAGATTCCACTTCGCAATGGACACCCTTGTCTTTCGCTAACAGTTCCTACTACCAAGCCTGTAACGGACTTTCACCGTCAAGATGTTACCCATGCCGGGCGCACCAAAAAAAGACACCTATAACGTATAAGTGCCTTGTCATCAAATGATATTGTCTATAAAAATTTACATAACGCTATCACAATCTACATTTCTTAAAGGTATCCATATCTAGAATTGTAGTCGCTAAATGTTCCACAAAATACTGATCATGACTCACAAATATCAGTATGCCTGAATATGCAGCAAGCACCTTTTCTACTGCTTCGATAGCTTTTATATCTAAAAAGTTGGTCATTTCATCTAAAATCAAAATATCAGACTCAGCAACTAAGAGCGACAATAATGAAACTTTCACACGTTCCCCTTGGCTTAAATCTCCTACTAACCGGAATGCCTTGTCTCTTTTAAAATCTAACAACGCCAATAAAGTTCTAATATGATGTTCGCTTAAATGACCATTCGTAGCTTCGACAATCGTTTCAAATACTGTCATCTTTGGGTCTAAGTACTGAAAATGATTTTGTCGAAAATAACAAATTTTATATGTAGACGGTAAAACGGAAACCAAGTCATTTAAATAAGTGGTTTTGCCTACACCATTTCTACCAATAATTCCTAATTTATCACCACTATTTAAATGGATAGTTGGGGTATGCCACAACCTTTTTTGACCCATTTTCGCTTCGTGACTAGGAATGATGATTTTTCTTTTTGGTAAACGATGAAGTTGTGATAAAAAGGAAATATCATATTGATCTTCGACGCGATCAGGTTGTTTTAACTGTTCTAACCTATTTTGTTGTTGCGTAATCCCCTTCTGGAGTTTCTTTTGTTTCACACCGATCTTCGTTTTGACACCAGCAATACGATATTCTGAGCCACTCATCTTCTTAGGTTTTCCCTTTTTCTGATTTTGCTTTTCTTTCATCATTTGAAGTGATTGTTTTATTTTCTTCTTTTCCTTCTGATATTGTTTCAAGTCATGTTCATATTGAGATAATTGAATCATACGTTCTCGCATATAATCTGAAAAAGAACCATGATATTCTGTTATTTTTCCTTGCTCTATCAACCAAATTTTAGTTGCAACTGCATCTAAAAAAGCCCGATCATGGCTCGCTATACAAAAAGAAGATGGGGAGCGCTTAATCGTTCTCACTACTTTTTTAATATGCTGTTGATCTAAATACGTTGTAGGTTCATCCAACAAATAGAGAGGCACGGACTGTCTTAATGCGTTAAGAAAATTTGAAATACTTAATTCTCCACCACTTTGCGTCATATCCTCCGTTATACAGAGTTCACTAAAATAAGTCAGAAGATTGCCCGAAATATGGCCAGTATAATCGCTTAACTGTCCTGATAACATTTTTAACAAACACGTCTTTCCAGCCCCGTTTTTTCCGATGAGGCCAATGACATCGCCTTCCTCAATCGTTAAATCATCCGCCTCAAATAATAATTTTCCACCTATCTCACACCTGATATCTTTAAGTGCTAATACAGACATATCACTCCCCCCTTTAATCAAATACCGTTTCAACATCTGCTAGGAAGCGAATACTCCAGGCAGCTAACAACATGAGTGAAGACAACAATACAATTAACAGAGGTATTTTAAAAAGCGAAACGAGAAATCCCGACATGATGGCTGCCACGGGATTGACTAATGAAAAGAGCGTTAAAATTGCCCCAAAAACACTGCCAATCATATCTCTAGGGACTTTCAATTGAATCTTTCCAAAATAGAGAATAGAGAAAATCGTGTTGATCAAAGCATACAAAAACCAGCACAACAGCATTCCTGTATAGGCAAGCGCACTGTTAGGAATAAGTAAAACGAGTCCTAATAACAACAAGACGTAACTCTGTGTAAACAATGTCCTCTTAAATAAACGATATTTATCTTTAACATCATAGAAGTATTTCGCAAATATGATGCCACCTAAGACACCTCCTAAGGCAAAGGAGAGCTCCATGCCACTATAAGAGGTTTTTAAAAATGAAAAACTGTCATTGGCGATTTTAGGTAAGAGCAAAAAGATACTCCAAAACGAGAAATTCATGACCAATGCAACTGGAATAAGGTTACGAATGTAAGGCGTTTTAAAGATATAACTCGCCCCCTGCTTCATATTATTAAGGACTGAAGTAGACTGCAATGGCGTTTCCACCATCAGTCCTACAAGTAAAATTGTTGCGATGGCAGTGATAAGAAATGTCACAAAAACAATCGTTGTAAAAGAGAGAAATGAAATATAAACTGCAGATAAAACAATCGCCATAATGGATGCAACCTGTGTTGAACTCGAAACCACAGAGTTAATACGAAAAAGCGCCTCATCACTGCTGGCTAAAAATGGAACCAATGATTCTAACGTAGGTGACTGTAAACCTCCTATCACTGTTGAACCAAACATAAACAGTGGCAACAAAATTTCCATGTTCATAACCTTTTCTAATACCAACACCATCAAAAGTAATCCTACTTTAAAAAAATTCAGAACTTTGATGAATAACAGCTTGTTCATACTGTCTGAGATGCCACCACCAAGACTTGAGAGAAACACACCACTTAATTGTCCAAAACCGATAATGGATATGATAATTTGACTAGAGAAATATTGATAAGCAAACCAGTATATATAAATGGTTAAGGCTGAAGACATCATCGTTGTTAAAAAATCTGACGCGATAATTCTTTTAGTTTTCATAACTCACCTTCTATATGAACGGAAAATCATCTTTAATCCTGACTTCCTTATTGTTTACTATGAAGAATCGTTTAGTTAAAGGAACCGTATCACTATACAGAGTCGGTTGTAATTCATAACAATACGCTTTGACTAAGTATCCTTCATCAACAGAAATACAAGAATAATATATATCATATTTATTAATGGCTGTTTTCAAGTTCAATATCTCTTTATAATCGGATAAATTACTCAATGGACTATCACTAATAAAATCAGGATACGTAAAACTAGTACGGATTTTTTTAAAATTAATGAACTCATACCTCAAACCCACAATACATGAAATCGCTTCAAAAATTGCATGTTTAACTGCACCTTTAATTTCAAAATGTGCTGCACTACCATAAGTGACTGATGGAAAGCTATCTTGTTTGAGAATACACACAACCACATAAACACCTAAATCATTTTCAATATCTAATAGCGTGATATCTATACCTTGATTTAATAATTGATTTCTAATAATTCTTAAATCCTCATCAATATCATCAATCACAATAATTCTACTTGCTGTTTCTCTATGCCACCACAAAGTAACAATATCCTTTTCTATTAATTCCATAGCCGCTTTTAATTTAGCAAGTTCAATATCTCGAGCATAGGAATACCCCTCTTGAGGACTAAAAGATAGCCCAATCCCTTTTGTTTTTTCATAATAGACACTTAATTCTTTCGGTATATACTTCAAAGATCCGTCCTTGTAGTTATAAAAAGGGACATACTTAACATTCATTTGATTATACCAATTCACATCTTGGATAGTTCGTTTTTGCCACATAAACGGATGAAGATGAATAGGTAGTTTAAAATTACCTAAGGATTTACCTCCGAAAAATACAAATGGAAAAGATTTACTTGAAATAAGCATTAACTCCATAAACTCATCTTTAGTAGCTTTTATCGCTTCCTTTTCTATAATACTTGTGGCACATGGTCTAAATGAGCTTCCCTCTGTAAAGTGATATGTGTAAAATCCTGAAACCCCATGTTCAGAAACATTCTCTAACATATTAATCCCCCTACATAAAAAAACTGTATCGTATAGATACAGTTTATAAAAATCAATTTGCTTTTAGATGCTGTATACTATTTTTGTTTGTTTTTGGTAGTAAATCCAATACATCAATCGTTTTACCACTAACACTTGTATGTGCTGAATATTCGACTAAACATAAGTATGTTAAAGAACTCATCAATTCACTGATTTTAGTCAAGGCCATTGCAGTTAACGGCGTGATATCAACTTCAATATCTCTAATTGCAACATGTGATACACCTTGTCGTATATATTTTTCTAATTTTTGATATTCCTCAAATAGATTTTGCAATGTATTTTCAAAAATAACCAACTTACTTTGTTGATAATTTAAATAATCTACTTCTCCTCCATTTTGCAGAGAAATAATAACAGACTCCCAAACCTTTGTCTCGTTCGTCACAACCCCTCCCTTTTCGAATACCCCTTTAGCAAAGGAATGATCAAACTTTTTATATTGGTTTACTGAACCATTTTTTAATTGACTATATTTAAATAAAGGCGCAATCTCATTGTAACTATTGCTAAGTGAATTTCTAGCACTCTGTAAATTAGTAATCGCCTCCTGAAAGGCAAGTAATGCTTTTTTATATGCAATTAGGGCTTTATCATTATCATCAATCTCCAAAAGTGTAAACTCTTCAACCCATGCATTTGCATTACAAAAATCTTCAAAACATTTAAACAAATATTTTGTGTAAGATGCATATTCTAATCGATACATATCATTCTTTACTACTCTATTATTGGAATGTCCGCAATTAATACCACCCATAATGGCACCCCCTCTTAATATTACACCCTAAATATAACAGATATAGGTTCAAAAGTAAACTTTTTATTCAAAATTTTCTGAATATTAATTCTGGAAAGATGCTAATAAACGCAAAATGTCTAATGTGTCTCAATATTTTTACAATTTTACAAATGTCTATTGACGACAAACTTATTTATCAAATCAAATCCGGCGTACTATTCTCTATATATCACCAAAACAAAAAAGGGCACTCAGTCACATTCTAAAAAAAATGTCCCTAGAACCCTTTGCGCTTTAACCTATATCAATATTTTCTTTCTAACAACGCTACTGTTTCGACATGTGTCGTATGCGGGAACATATCGACAGGTGTGATTTCTTTAAGTGTATAAGCTGCTTTCAACATTTCAATATCGCGTAATTGTGTACTTGGATTACATGACACATAGACAATACGTTTTGGGGCTAACGCATTTAATGTTTCAATAAATGTCGCGTCACAGCCTTTGCGTGGTGGATCTACTGTCACCACATCTGGCTGAATCCCCTCTTGTTGCCATTTTAAAATGACATCTTCAGCCGCACCAGCGACAAATGTTGTATTGTTCAATTGATTGTTGCGCGCATTCCTTTTCGCATCCTCTATCGCTTCAGGGACAACTTCTACACCATATACATGTTGTGCATGCGGTGCCATAAATAAACTGATCGTCCCAATCCCACAATACGCATCTAACACCACTTCATTACCCGTTAATTTCGCATACTGTAACGCTTGACGATACAATTTTTGTGTTTGTGTCACATTGATTTGATAAAACGATAAATCGCCAATTTCGAAAGTCAAATCATCTAACGTATCCTCGATAATGTCTTTACCGTAAATGGTTTTGGACGTATGCCCCATAATGACATTCGTTTTGTTCGTTTGGAAATTCAACTTGATACTCACAATTTGCGGAAACTGTGTCGTTAAAGCGGTCACAATGTCGTTTTGATGCGGCAACTTTTTACCGTTGAGCACAAAAATAACCATCACTTCATTCGTATAGTAGCCTTTACGAATCACAACATGACGAACGAGACCTTGATGTTTTTGTTCGTTATAAGCTGGAATGTGATATTTTTCTAGTAAACTTTTAATCACATTCATCATAGCGTTTTGATCATCATTTTGAATCAGGCAATGATCCATATCAATAATGTCATGACTCCGCTGACGATAAAAGCCCATTTGCAACTGACCATGACGATTCGTCCCAACCGGAATTTGAGACTTGTTGCGGTAATGCCAAGGATCATCCATCCCTATCGTGTCGTGAATCGGCACTTCTGCCATTTTTCCTTTATGATGAAACAAATTCATCACTTGTTTACGTTTCATCTCTAATTGCGCAGGATATGACAAATGTTGAAGTTGACATCCGCCACATTGTTGATAATATTCACATGGCGGCGTCACACGATCTGGGCTCGCCTTTTTCACGTTCATCAGCTTACCGATTGAGAAATTCTTTTTCACTTTAATGACTTTATATTGCACTTCTTCATCTATTAACGTCTGAGGGATAAAGATGGGATAACGATCTCTTTTAATCACACCATGACCTTCGTGTGTCAAATCCACAACTTTTCCCTCATAGATTTCATTTTTCTTCACTAAACTCATCTTATTCATCTCACTTTTCACAAATTCAACTTACAAGGGAAAGGAGCAGGACCAAAAATTTAACATTAACGTTAGATTTCAAAGTCCCGCTCCCCCACGAGAGCCTGTTATCATCATATGACTAAGTTCAGCTTTATTCGCTTTTTCAATAATCCTTAACGCGAACATCCCCTCCACTGTTAATACCAGGTGATACCACATGTCGTACGCTTGATGCTTCACTTCCAATCATTCATCAATCGCAAAATTCATTACACTTTTATAACTTTACACTGAACTCCTTTATCAATCAATGTTTAAAGTATAATATAAGTTAACGTTTATTTTCACTATATCAAAACTAAGAAATTTTTTTCAGCTCAATGGATTAACGATTGTATTACAAAACAATGTTGCTCACCATTAAGAAATGAGTTGCTGTATCATCTCATTCTTTTGCCTTTGATGACTTTTCTTTAAGGTATTCGGATAATATGTATAACACAAAAATCAAGATTGTCAAAATAAGGGAAAGGTAGGGGACATCTTCTAAAAAGTACCACCTTAAATTCAAATCAAATATCGTGTTAGCTGATTGAATCACATATTTTGATCCTAAAACAATTACACAAATGAATATTAAAGTATCTAATATTTTGATCAATTAAAATTCTTCCTTTCTTCAGGTTTAATAACAATCAAGAAAAAAGTATGTATATATTTGAAGCAAAGTTTGACAAAATATGCATAATCATAGCGATAAGATGTTAAAATTCGATTTAATACATAAAAATAATTGGTCAACCTAACATGACCTCTTTTAAAGCGCCTATAGTATCTACATATTTTTAAGATCAAACTATTTTTCTCTTTTTTCTTTTTCTTTTATCATTTCTGAAGGTATGGCAAACACAAACATTAATACAAGCAAAATAATTGCCATGTGTGGAATATCTTCTAAAAAATACCATCGTAAATGCCAATCAAAAATCCCATTGACAGTATGAACTACAAACTTTAAAAATAATAGACTTACACATACAAACGCCAAAAAATCTAATATAGTAGTTAGAACTTTCATCAGTTGAGCACCTCTTGTTTTAAATTCTATTTTTAGTCAAAACAAATTAATTTAGACCACTGTGAGCGAAATCTATTGGACTTACCAAAGATAGCAGTACCCTACGAACGCTCTTACAAAAAACTAACACTTGATGGATACTTTATTTTTTAAGTTAGTATATAGCTCATTAAAGATGATACCATACTTATTTAAAAGTAGTGTAATATTTTTGTAATGATCCCTTAACTTTTTTCACAATTTCAATAAAAAGGAGCAGGACCAAAAATTTAACATTAACGTTAGATTTCAAAGTCCCACTCCCCCACGAGAGTATTGTTGTGACGTTTGTAGTCATCATCTTTTTTAATTTTTGTGCGCAATTAGACTCGGTTACTCTGATTGTGTTGGTGCATCAATCAATAATGCGTTATCTTCTTGTGCAGGTGAAAAAACTTCAATATGACGGACTAAATTTAAAAAGTTGGCCGGTAACTGCCCACCGTATTCACCATCTACATTTAATGGCATATCACTAAAGGATGAAATATTTACCGATTGCGCTTTATGATAATGTACTTTCGGGTGTTTAATATGTTCACCGCGTGAGGCAAGTGTCATAATGTGCCCCAATTCTGCAATATTTGCCTTTTCAACAATCAGCAGTGTAAACATCCCGTCATCCAATTTCGCATCTGGTACTAACTTCTCAAAACCAGCCATTGAATTGGTTAAACCGAGTAAGAACAACATGATTTCACCTTCAAAGACTTGCGAATCAAATTCAATCCGCACATCGACCGCATGCATTTGTGGCAACATTTCAAACCCTTTAATATAGTAAGCAAAAGGTCCGACAATTGATTTTAATTTACTCGGTGCTTCATACGAAACTTCCGTAATTTTACCACCGCCAGCCAAATTAATAAAATAACGGCTATTCATTTTACCGATATCGACTTGGACGGTTTTGCCATCTAAAATGACATCCACGGCCTCAAAAATATCAGTTGGAAGATGGAGTGCTCGACCGAAATCATTCACCGTCCCCATAGGAATTAAGCCTAACTTAGGACGATTCGGTTTTTCAGCAATACCATTCACGACTTCGTTCAATGTGCCGTCCCCACCAGCGACAATCAACAAATCGTATTGGGCCTCGATCGCACGCGCCGCCTCTTCTGTCGCATCGCCAACTTTTTGGGTCGCATAGGCACTCGTCTCATAACCAGCTTGTTCCATTTTGATTAGTACATCAGGTAATGCACGTTTAAACACTTCTTTACCCGATGTAGGATTATAGATTATTCTCGCACGTTTTCTCATTTATATCCCTCAATTTTTCAGTACTCACAACTTATATTATAGTAAACAAAGATGTAATGAAAGCTAAAAACAAGCAAATTCTTAAAAATGATAAGAAAATAACGTCAACATCGTTTTCAAAAGCGTACATATAATCTATAGCGACAACAAGCTGTCTCGTTCACCTCTTTATATCCTCCCACTCACCTAAGATCAAGCAATAGACACTTGAATAGAACGCGTGCTGAAGAAGTGCAAGTGTATGATTAATTACACGCTTCATCTGTTTTGTAACATTTTCATTCGACATTTCAAATCGTTTGAGCATCTCAATTAAGATTGATAGAACAAGCTCGCTTTCGCTCCTATTTACGCAAATGATTGCCAAACTGGGCGCGACTCCTGAGGGAACAAGACGCAGCCGAAAATCCAATTCGGCCTCAATCAAGTGTACACTTCAATCAAGCCGAATTTAGTTGAGGCAAGTCCCTAGGAAAGCAAGCCCAAAAAGGCAATCATTAAATAACTTTATGATGAAAGCGAAAGCTTGTTCAGCAAACCCGTCCTACTCGCCACCATACGTAATGTTGAAAACCAACAAATGTCACAAAAAAAGACGAGCGTGAAATACAATCATCACTATTGCATTTCATCCACTCGCCTCTATTCAAAACAACCTATTGCTTATCCAACTCTTGCTTCAACAACTGATTCGCAAGTTGTGGATTCGCTTGACCTTTCGATAACTTCATAATTTGTCCAACTAAGAAGCCCATTGCCTTACCTTTACCGTTCTTATAATCTTCAACAGATTGTGGATTTTCAGCAATTGCTTGTTGTACAAATTCTAATACAGCACCTTCATCAGAAATTTGAACAAGACCTTTATCTTTCATAATTTGCTTCGCGTCCCCACCATTTTGTGCTAATTCTGGGAACACTTTTTTCGCAATTTTACTACTCATCGTGCCATCTTCAATCAATTTAATCATCCCTGCTAAGTTCGCTGGTGTAAGGCCTGTATCTTGTAACTCAATTTGATTTTTATTGAGGTATTCGTTGACGCCACCCATTAACCAGTTCGAGATCATTTTCACATCAGCGCCTTCTTCAACAGCCGCTTCAAAGAAATCTGACATCTCTTTTGTTAATGTTAAAACATGCGCGTCATATGCAGGTAAACCGAATTCTTTCACATATTTTTCTTTACGCGCATCCGGTAATTCAGGAATCGATTCACGAACACGCGCTTTCCACGCTTCATCAATATATAATGGTACGATGTCAGGTTCTGGGAAGTAACGGTAGTCATCTGACGCTTCCTTAACACGCATTAAAATCGTTTTACCTGTAGATTCATCAAAACGACGTGTTTCTTGTAAAATTTCGCCGCCATTTAACAATTCTTCTTCTTGGCGTTTCACTTCATATTCTAAACCTTTACGCACATTGTTAAATGAGTTTAAGTTTTTAAGTTCCGCTTTCGTACCAAACTCTTTTTGGCCGTATGGACGTAAAGATACGTTCGCATCACAACGCAATGAACCTTCTTCCATTTTACCGTCAGATACGCCTGTATATTGAATAATAGAACGTAATTTTTCTAAATATGCATACGCTTCTTCTGGTGAGCGAATGTCTGGTTCAGAGACGATTTCAATTAATGGTGTCCCTTGACGGTTTAAATCTACAAGTGAGTAACCATCTTTATGTGTTGATTTCCCAGCATCTTCTTCCATGTGTAAACGTGTAATACCGATACGTTTCGTTTCACCGTTCACTTCGATATCGATATAACCATTTTCACCAATCGGTTGGTCTAATTGTGAAATTTGGTAAGCTTTCGGGTTGTCTGGATAGAAATAGTTTTTACGGTCAAATTTTGATTCAGTTGCGATTTCCATGTTCAATGCCATCGCCGCACGCATAGACCAATCCACTGCACGACGGTTCACTGTTGGTAAAACACCAGGATACGCCAAATCGATGACGCTTGTATTTGTATTCGGTTCTGCACCGTATGCTACCGGCGCATTTGAAAACATTTTTGAGTCCGTTTTCAATTCAACATGGACCTCAAGTCCGATTATCGTTTCAAAATGCATTGATTGCCACTCCTTATAATTTTTGATATTGGTCGTGTAAGTTAAATTGTGTTTCGTATTGATGTGCGACGCGATATAACGTTTTTTCATCAAACGGTTTACCGATCAGTTGTAAACCAATAGGACGACCATTTTCCGCTAAACCACACGGTACAGAAATACCAGGTAAACCAGCTAAGTTCACTGGTGTTGTTAATAAGTCATTGGCATACATTGTTAGTGGATCATTAATTTCAGCACCTAAGTCGAACGCAACAGTTGGTGTTGTTGGTCCTAAAATGACATCGTAATCTTTAAAGACGTTTTCGAAATCATTCTTAATTAATGTACGTACTTTTTGTGCTTTTTTATAGTAAGCATCGTAATAACCAGAACTTAACACATATGTTCCTAATAAAATACGACGTTTCACTTCTTTACCAAAGCCTTCGCTACGAGACAATTTGTAAAGTTCTTCTAAAGTTTGTGCTTCTTTTGAATGATAACCGTAACGAATACCATCAAAACGTGCCAAGTTAGATGATGCCTCAGCTGAAGCAATGACATAATATGAAGGAATACCGTATGCTGTTCTTGGTAATGACACTTCTTCAACGATGGCACCTAAAGATTTAAGTGTTTCTGCAGCTTTTAATACCGCTTCTTTCACTTCTTCATCGACACCTTCACCGATGTATTCTTTCGGCAACGCAATTTTCATATCTTTAATGTCTTTACCGATATCAGCAGTAAAGTCAGTCGCCACGTCTGGTGCACTTGTTGAATCCATTTCATCAACACCCGCAATCGCTTCTAACACTAATGCATTATCCTTAACGTTACGTGTAATCGGTCCAATTTGATCCAGTGATGACGCAAAGGCAACTAAACCAAAACGTGACACACGACCGTATGTTGGTTTTAATCCTACCACACCGCAATACGCTGCAGGTTGACGAATAGAACCACCTGTATCAGTACCTAATGTAAATGGTACAAGCCCTGCTGCAACTGCTGCTGCGGAACCACCTGATGAGCCACCTGGAACGGCTTTATGGTCGAACGGGTTTACCGTCTTTTTAAAGTAAGAGGTCTCTGTAGAACCACCCATCGCAAATTCGTCTAAATTCACTTTACCGATAAGTATCCCGTTTTCATTATGTAGCTTCTTCATGACTGTTGATTCATAAATCGGCACAAAACCTTCTAACATCTTACTTGCACAAGTCGTCTCTAGACCTTCAGTAATGATATTATCTTTAATCCCCATTGGAATACCGAACAATTTACCTTCCATTTCACCTTTCGCTTGTAAGGCATCTAATTCTTCGGCTTTTTTCATCGCATTTTCTTTATCGAGCGCTAAAAATGATTGGATAGTTGGATCTGTTTCTTCAATTGCGTCGTATATATCTTTCACAATTTCAGAAGGTTTAATTTGATTATCCTTAATCATCTTTTGTAAGTTTTCAATAGATTCATAGCGGATGCTCATCTTTATGCGTCCTCCCTGTTCATAACTGCTGGTACTTTAAATTGTCCAGCTTCCACTTCTTTTGCATTTGTTAATGCTTTTTCTTGTGGCAATCCTGTTACCGCCACATCATCACGTAATACATTTTGTAAATCTAATACATGGTTTGTAGGTTTAACTTGTTCTGTATCGACAGAATCAATTTGATGACAAAAATTTAAAATACCTTCTAATGTCTGTTGCATATCGGCAGTATCTTCTTCTGTCACATTTAAGCGTGCAAGATTCGCAATATGCTCAACTTGTTTTTTGGTAATCTCAGCCATGCCGGTAAAGCCTCCTTAAAAATACTCTTTTATCTATAAATTGTACCAAATTTCAGCATAAAAATCTAAAATATTTCAAACAAGGTGCGTCACGACACAATGTTGACACGAACGCGGACGACGCTATCATTTTTCGACATGCTTGTTTTTCGCAAGCTCGACGTCTCACTATATTTTTTATTTATATTTACAACAGCAAACTGAATAATTATTGATATTTAATTTTGAACTTTTTTTATCCATATATCGCTGTTTCTCTTGTAACTACGAGGTTAAATTACACATAAACTGTGAAATACATCTTTCCTTTCGTATACAATTCTGTATAATAATCTTATGCAAGTGAAAACAAAAGGGGAGATCAATATGGTTTTATTTGGTTCTACTTTGTCCAGTCAAGTGAATCTCGATTGGCAAACGTATATTATGATTGCCATTTATTTCATTATCTTACTCGGCATTGGTTACTATGGCTATAAACAAGCAACGAGTAACTTGAGTGAGTATATGTTAGGTGGCCGTAACATTGGCCCATGGGTAACCGCCCTCTCTGCAGGTGCTTCTGATATGAGCGGTTGGATGATTATGGGATTACCTGGTGAAGTGTATTCAACTGGGCTATCTGCCGTATGGATTACGATTGGTCTAACACTCGGTGCTTACATTAACTATTTAGTTGTCGCACCAAGACTTCGTGCACATACAGAAATTGCCGGTGATGCGATTACGTTACCAGATTTCTTTAAAAACCGTTTAGATGATCAATCGAATTTAATTAAAATTATTTCCGGCTTGATCATTGTCGTATTCTTTACATTGTATACGCATGCGGGTTTAGTATCGGGTGGTAAGTTATTCGACAGTGCATTCGGACTAGACTATCATGTCGGATTAATTTTAATTGCGGCGATCGTGATTCTCTACACGTTTTTCGGTGGGTATCTTGCTGTTTCGATCACTGACTTTTTTCAAGGGGTAATTATGTTAGTGGCAATGGTCATGGTACCTATTGTTGTGATGTTAAAGTTAAATGGTTTAGACACATTCCATACGATTGCAGAAATGAAACCGACTAATTTAGATTTATTTAAAGGGACAACTGTGATTGGGATTATTTCATTCTTTGCTTGGGGACTCGGTTATTTTGGCCAACCTCACATTCTTGTGCGTTTCATGTCGATTCGTACTGTGAAATTATTCCCGCTTACACGTCGTATTGGGATTACGTGGATGATTGTCGGATTGTTAGGCGCTGTGTTAGTCGGACTACTCGGTATTGCGTTCGTTCCGGCACAAGGCGTTCAAATTCAAGACCCAGAAACATTATTTATTTTAATGAGTCAATTGCTGTTCCATCCATTAGTTGGTGGTTTCTTGCTCGCAGCGATTTTAGCAGCGATTATGAGCACTATTTCTTCTCAATTACTCGTCACGTCTAGTTCATTAACAGAAGACTTTTACAAACTGATTCGTGGTGACAAAGCCAATGCCGCTGCACATGAGAAAGAATTTGTATTAGTCGGACGTATTTCTGTAATGATCGTAGCGGTTGCTGCTATTGCCATTGCTTGGACACCGAACAACACGATTTTAAACTTAGTCGGTAATGCATGGGCAGGTTTCGGTGCGGCTTTTGGTCCATTAGTCATTCTTTCATTGTATTGGAAAGGATTATCACGTACAGGTGCAATAAGCGGGATGGTGGCTGGTGCGTTAACCGTGATTTTGTGGATTGTATTTGCGCATCCATACGGTGACGTGAACGATTTCTTTAACTTATACGAAATTGTTCCGGGCTTTATCGTGAGTTTAATCGTTACTGTCCTTGTTTCAAATATGACACAAAAACCGGGTGCCTTTGTAGAAGACGATTTGAATCAAGTCGTCAAGCAATTGAATGACGCAAAATCAAAAAATTAACAGAAGCGATACAAGTTTTACAATTATTGCTTATCGTTCAATGTCATCCATAGACATGATGATACTGAGAGACTGGGATAATTCCCGGTCTTTTTTATTTGGGTTATGTTGTACATACTGGTGACTTTAAGGATTTTCTTAATGATAGAATCGACAAGCATAGATGTATGTTACGTCATCATATAGGGTATCGTTCTATATCAAAATGAATTTAAATAGACGATGTAAAAAACATTTCCCGGTGGTGGATACCATGTTGTATATTAAACGTAAATTTTTATTTTTCATAGGTCTCCTACTGTTTATAGCTCTGTTTTATTTTAAAGTAGCGTTAGGCGATTCAATCATCAGACCTTTTGGATATATTCTATCAGGTGTGTTAATAAGCTATTTATTAGGCTATCAGGAAAAATAAAAAGGACTTTCGGTTGTGATGAGGAAACGATATTAAGCTTTTAGACTCCACGCTTAAAAAAAATAACTTTTTTGATTCTCTAGATGACTGCTTCATAAAAAACGACCACGTTTACTTGAGCGTACTTATCACTCGAAGTATCGTGGTCGTTTGTCTCATTTTATTCACCATTCACATTAGTTTTGATAAATGTGTACTTGTGGTGATTTTTCTTCTTTCGTTTTACGTATAAGCGCACGTGGCTGACTTCCATCTTTAATATGAATCTCATATTGATCCACAGATTTAAAATCTTTTTCAGCGAGCTGTGTCACATATTGCGTAATCCCGATCAACTCCGCTTTACCATAATAATCAATAGGTAAATCAACAGTTAAATGTTGTACTTTTTTGTTTTTAAACTCTGCTTTACCAACGGCTTGTGTAAAGTTAGAGAAGTAAGATTGTAATGCACTGTTAAAGTCTTTGAAGTTCGCATTGAGATTTTCATTCAAATCTGATGCCTCACTTGACGGTAACAGTACCGTCTTTTGGTCGATTTGATGCCAGTCTGACAGTTTAGACCCTTTTTTCTCGGCTGTCGCATAAGTCACAAAATGACCCGGAATAATGTCCTCTTGTGCTGACTGAATGTATATCGCAAAGGTAATTGGAATGTCTTTTAAATCCTCATTTTCTCGTAAACGCAATAACATTTCTTCAGCCATTTGTTGTCCTTGTTTTTTCACTTCTTTTTCATCGAGTTTTTCGTGATACGTTTCACCATACTTTTCTTTTTGATAGTAATACACGCTATTCATCGCTAAACCGATTGTCATACCTTCAATATCTTCGCCTTTAGTGTCACCATTATCGTAAAAGTCTTGTTCTAAAATATTCGATAAATAAGCAGGAGATTTTTTAGCGATTTTTTCTTCATCTGTTTCACCATTCACAGATGGATTTAATCCTAAGTTCGCTGTCGCATTTTTATTTTCTTTTTCTTTGTCGCTCATTTTATCAAGTTCTTTTTTCGTATATTTCGGACGCAGGTAAGCTCTGATCGTGTCTTTATCTAAATATTGACCATCTTGATACAAGTACTCATCAGTCGGATACACTTCTTTACTAATATTGAGCAAGCCATCTTCAAAATCTTCACCGTTATAGCTATTCGCCATATTTTCTTGAATTAATCCACGTGCCTGACTTTCTTTAAAAGGCAAGATTGTTCGATAATCTGTTCCTTGCACATTTTTATCTGTTGCGATTTCTTTTACTTTATTGTGGTCTCGTTGTTGCGCTTCTGTTTTTTCTTTCGAGGACTTTGATTCATCTTCATCTGGACCACAAGCTGATAATACAAGTGATAAACCTAAAAGAAGTACTATTGACTTTTTCATCGCCTATCCCCTTACTCATTAATTTCATTTTGCTTATCAATAAAATCTTGTTCTGTCCAAATCATTGTACCAAGTGATTCCGCTTTTGTTAATTTTGAACCTGCATCTTCACCTGCAATGACAAGATCTGTGGACTTCGTTACGCTACTTGTCACTTTTGCACCTTGTAATTTCAGCCAATTCGATGCCTCATTACGTGTCATCTGTTGAAGTTTACCCGTTAAGACAATCGTTTTACCCGCAAACTCTGGATGACCTTTAATTTGCGATAATTTTTGTCCTTTAAACGTCATATTAACACCTTTTGATTTTAACTTTTCAATCAGTGCACGAATGTCTTCATTTTCTAAATATGTCACTAACGATTGCGCTAACTTTTCACCGACGTCATAAATTTCAACTAATTCATCTTCAGTGACAGTGAGCAAGCGGTCCATCGTTTCGTATTTTTCTGCTAACACTTGACTTGCTTTCACACCTAAATGACGAATGCCCAGTCCAAACAACAAGTTTTCAAGGGAGCGTGCTTTGGAAGTTTCAATGGCATCAATTAATTTTTGTGCTTTCTTTTCACCCATACGTTCTAACGGCAATAAGTCTTCTTTCGTTAGGTAGAAAATGTCAGCTACATCTTTAATCAACGCGTGCGTATACAATTGTTCAATTATTTTCGTACCTAAGCCGTCAATATTCATCGCTTGTCGAGATACGAAATGAATTAAACCTTCAACGAGCTGTGCCTGACATTTCGGGTTAATACAGCGTAATGCCACTTCGCCTTCAATCCGTACAAGTTCATGATCACAGCTTGGACAATGTGTCGGCATGTGATACGTCTCGGCATCTTCTGGTCGACGATCTAAAATGACACGCACGACTTCCGGAATAATGTCTCCTGCTTTTTTAATGACGACACTATCACCAATACGAATATCTTTGTCATGAATTAAGTCTTCATTGTGTAACGACGCTCGAGAAACGGTTGTGCCTGCCACACGTACGGGTTCGAGTATCGCAGTCGGTGTCACCACGCCTGTACGGCCAATACTTAACTCAATATCTAGCAGTTCTGTGATGACTTCTTCAGCTGGAAACTTGTATGCAATCGCCCATCTTGGTGATTTTTGCGTAAATCCCATCTCCTCTTGGTGCTCGAGATGATTCACTTTAATAACAATGCCATCAATATCATAAGGCAATTGTTCACGCTGTTTAGTCCATTTTTCAATATATTCAAGCACTTCATCAATCGTTTTCACTTTTTCACGCTCGTGGTTCGTTTTAAAACCGAGTTCATCCAGTTCATCTAATGCTTCACTTTGAGATGACGCATCAAGTTCTGTGAAGTCATTAATACTGTACAAAAAGATGTCCAATTTTCGAGCTGCTGCAAGTTTTGAATCGAGTTGACGTAACGACCCTGCAGCAGCATTTCTCGGATTAGCAAACGGTTGTTCATCACGTGCTACTTTCGCCTCATTCAACTTTAAAAATGATTGACGCGGCATGTAAGCTTCACCACGTACTTCAAACGAAATCTTTTTGTCTAAAGTAAGCGGAATCGCATAAATCGTCTTTAAATTTTCAGTAATGTCTTCACCTGTTGTGCCGTCACCGCGTGTTAAGCCTTGAACGAGCTTGCCGTCGACATATTTTAATGATACGGCTAAACCATCAATTTTCAATTCACACATATATTCAACTTCACCGACTGCATCGCGTACACGTTGATCGAACTTTCTTAAATCCGCTTCATTAAATGCGTTAGATAAGCTTAACATCGGGGTATCATGATTGACCTTTTCAAACGATGACTGCGCCTCTCCCCCTACACGTACAGTAGGCGAATCCGAAGTTTTCAGTTCAGGATGTTTTGTCTCAATATCAATCAATTCGTGTAATAATTTGTCGTATTCACTATCTGGCACACTGGGATTGTCTTGAACGTGGTATTCATAGTTGTATTGGTGCAATAATTTGTGTAATGTTTCAACACGTTGAGCTATAGATGACATCCTTTAATCCTCCTTCTTTTCAATAGGCGCAAATTGAGCAAGTAAACGTTTAGGTCCTTCAGATTTGAAAATAATATCTAATTCGATTGAGCCATTTTTATCATTAACGTTCGAAACCATGCCTTCACCCCATGATTTATGCATTACCTTATCGCCGACTTTCCAATTTGACGCTGTTGATGATGAAGTTGAATTCTTCACGACACGTTGACTAAAGCCACGTTTCGCCGATTGTCGTTTTTTCGAACCAATCGTCGTGGCGTGTTGACGTTCTGGTAAATCAAGTAGTTCTTCTGGAATTTCATTTAAGAAACGAGAACGCGCATTGCTTTGCGGACGACCAAACAGCGTACGTGATGTCGCATGTGATAAGTAAAGCTCTTCTTCAGCACGCGTAATGGCCACATAACTAATACGTCGTTCTTCTTCCATTTCGTGGTCATTCTCACTTTGAATTGCGCGAATGTGTGGGAAAATGGATTCTTCCATACCGATAATAAACACAATTGGAAACTCTAGCCCTTTTGCTGAGTGCATCGTCATTAACGTCACACCATCTTCTAAGTTCGCTTCATCGACATCCGCTACTAATGATAAATCCGTTAAGAAATTAATTAGCGACTGCTCCTCTAAAGGGGTATTCTTTTCATAATCGACAGGTACGGACATAAATTCATCAATATTTTCTAAACGGCTGCGTGATTCTATTGATTGTTCACGTTTTAACATTTCACGATACCCTGATTTTTTGAGTACTTCATCAACAATTTCTGAAACCTCTAGAAATTCTTGTTCTTGCATTAAGTTTGACATCAATTGATAAAATTCTGCCGCCGCTTGTGTTACCTTTTTTGATAACCCGATAAAGTCGACTTCTGCCAATGCATCAAACATCGTCAATTCATGATCTGCAGCATAGGTTGCTATTTTTTCAACTGAAGACGGTCCTATACCACGCTTTGGCACGTTAATAATACGCTGTAGACTGATATCATCAGCACTATTCGCAATTAAACGCAAATAGCTGAGTAAGTCTTTAATCTCTTTACGATCATAGAACTTTTGCCCGCCGACCATGACATAAGGAATAGTGGATTTCAAAAATGTTTCCTCGAGCACACGTGATTGGGCGTTTGTTCGATACAGTACCGCCATATCTTTATAACGTTTACCCTTTTTTTGCTGTTTAAAAATTTCTCTCACGACATACTCAGTTTCATCACGCTCACTCATCGCTTCATAATAATGAATTTTTTCACCTTGTTGGTTTGCTGTCCATAGTCCTTTAGGTTTACGTTCAGTATTATGACGAATGACCTCGTTAGCCGCTTGTAAAATCGTCTTTGTCGAACGATAGTTTTGCTCTAAAAAGATGGTACGCGCATTCGGATAATCTTTTTCAAACGATAAAATGTTGTGAATGTTTGCGCCACGCCAACCGTAAATAGACTGGTCTGAATCCCCTACAACACATAGGTTTTTAAACTTTTGCGCTAACATATTCACCAATGTATATTGCGCTGTGTTCGTATCTTGATATTCATCTACATGGATATATTGGAATTTGTTTTGATAAAAATCTAACACGTCCGGCACACGTTCAAACAATCGAATCGTCGTCATAATCAAATCATCGAAATCTAATGCTTGGTTACGAACGAGTTGTTGTTGATAGCCCTTGTATACCGTAGCGACCATGCGTGAATAAAAATCATCTGCTTCTGCCTCAGCTTTGGCAGGTGTCAATAAATCGTTTTTAAGTTTACTAATTTCTCCAATAAAAATTTTCGGTTCATACTTTTTCGGGTCGATATTTTCTCGTTTTAAAACATCTTTAATGACTGACTTTTGGTCGGTTGGATCGATAATAGTAAAGTTGCGTTCAATACCAATTCGATCGGCGTCACGTCGTAAAATGCGCACACACATAGAGTGGAATGTTGACATCCAAATCACTTCTGCCTCTTCACCTACTAGTGCTTGCACACGTTCTTTCATTTCCTTTGCCGCTTTATTTGTAAAAGTAATCGCTAATATATTGTATGGAGATACATCTTTTTCATCTAATAAATAGGCAATTCGATGCGTGAGTACTCTCGTTTTACCAGAACCTGCACCTGCCATAATTAAAAGCGGTCCCTCAGTCGTACGCACCGCTTCACTCTGTTCTTTATTCATATTTGCAACGAGTGGATTCATTATGTTCTCTCCTTTATTTTCGTCGTTTTTAGTGCTGCTTTTAAATCTTCATAAATGACGTTACCTACAATAATCGTATCTGCTATTTGTGCCATTGCCATCGCTTTATCTAAGCCATCAATTCCCCCACCATAAAACAATTGCGTATGGTGAAGCGATTGTTTTGCTGCACGGACAATTTCAGGATTGCCATATTGCCCACTGTATTCTAAATAAAGAACGGGCAAACGATAAAACGATTCAGCCATTTGCGCATATGCCACAACATCTGATTCATCTAATGTGGTTTGTGCACATGTCTTTGTTGCGACCTTGCTTTCCGGATTCAACACGACATAACCTTCAAACACCATTTCATCAAAATCAATCATGTGTCCATAGGCTTTAAGCGCACTATGTAATAATCCATTATGGTATGTCACATCAGTACTATTCAACACTGTTGGCACAAAATAAAAATCAAATCCTGGCATCGTACTCTCAAGATTTGAAATTTCTAAGGCTAACGGTAGTGGATAACGGCGGACGCGACTCATTAACTGAATGACATTATCTTCAGTGACATCATCTGTGCCACCAATCATAATGGCGTCCGTATTTGACATACAAATCTGTTCTAAATCGGCGTCTGAAATCTCTTTAGCAGGATCAAGTTTAAAGATGTGACGCCATTCCTTGATATCATACATCGTTGGTGACTCCTTTAATTTTCATAACTTTTATTATAGCACTTTTACTTATTGATATCTAAAGTTCATACGTATATCGTGCACATTTTTTAGAAGCTGTCATATGCATGCATTCCTTTTTGAACATGTCACATGCATACGATTGCCGTCAATTCTTTTTGAACATGCCACATGCATACGATTGCCGTCTTGGACTCGCGTTCCCAGGGGCTGAGGGAGGTTGTGACAAAAGCGCTTAGGATTTGAGCAGAACCGAGCGATGAGCAAAATTGATTTCCAAATTTTGCCGAAATCGCGGGAGTTCTGTCGAAAATCCTGCTTTTGGAACACCGTTTATTAATTCCCAGCGCACCCATTCATTGTCGGTTTTGGGAGCAGTACAGAAATCTCATGTGTTACAAAGATTCCGTCTTACTGCCCCCGCAAGGTGACTAGACTTCTCAAAAGTGCAAACATTGAGAAGTCAGACAGCTACTGCGATAAACAGCAACCACTATTAAAGTAAAGAAGCGACTGTCAGCAGTATGCACGCATTCCCTCGGGAGTCTCGTCCATCCGGCAATCTCGCATGAACAGAAGCAAAGGAGGAGAGCAATGTCATGCATCTCACTCAATTAACGTGATCTATATAGCTACTGCGTTTAATATGAACATGTGGGTATATGGCTCATTTGAAAGTAAAGGTACGGACTTTGGTCATGGTTTTAACACTAATTAGCCACTTCGCAAAAATGTTTGCTATCATCAACCAAAGTGCATCTGCTACGTTTTCATCAAAAAGAAATACATTTTTTAACTATAAAGCGCGGCATATTAACGGTCTCGAAAATAAAAGACTTCTTTCGCTATTCACTTGATTAAAAGCCAATGTCGAAAGAAGTCTTTTTGTTTTACTTATCTCATTCAGTTACAATTTAGTTTCAATATTCATACGGTCTAGAATCATTGTGTAGGCATCATTTCCCCATTGCAAAGAACGTTTCACACGAGAAATGGTCGCCGTTGAAGCACCTGATTCTTTTTCAATCGTTGCATACGTATAACCTTGCTTGATCATTTTTGCAACTTGGAGACGTTGTGATAAAGATTGCAATTCGTTCACTGTACATAAATCATCAAAAAACTGATAACATTCCTCACGTGTCTCCAAAGTTAATATTGCATCAAATAACTCGTCCAAAGCTTTTCCGCGTAATTTTTCTATTTGCATGAGAACAACCCCTATATTCATAGTCTATCACTATTTTAACGGATTAATAGATTAAAGTGTAGTGAAATTATTCTAAACCGACTCTTTTAAATATTGTATCAACTTGGTTCAAGTGATGTCTAGGGTCAAAACACGCATCGAGTTCTTCTTTTGAAAGCTTATCAGTAATTGTCGTATCCGCTTCTACAAGTTCTCTAAATGGCGTTTTCGTTTGCCATGATTCCATTGCTTTTGGTTGTACTGTATCATAAGCTGCTTCACGGACCATGCCTTTATCAATAAGCGCAAGTAGCACACGTTGTGAATAAATCAGACCAAACGTTTTATTCATATTTTCAGTCATATTTTCTTCATAAACTGTTAAACGGTCAATAATGTTTGTGAAACGGTTTAATGCATAATCTAATGCAATCGTTACATCCGGCAACATAATACGTTCAGCTGAAGAGTGTGAAATATCACGTTCATGCCATAATGCGACATTTTCATATGCAGTCGTTAAGTAACCGCGAATCACACGCGCAATACCTGTTATGTTTTCAGAACCGATTGGATTACGTTTGTGTGGCATTGCTGAAGAGCCTTTTTGTCCTTTAGCAAATGCTTCTTCTACTTCACGTGTTTCTGTTTTTTGAAGGTTACGTACTTCAACAGCAAATTTTTCAAGAGAAGTTGCAATTAAGCTTAACGTCGCAATGTAGTATGCATGACGATCACGTTGTAATGTTTGTGTAGAAATCGGCGCAGTCCCAATACCTAAATGTTTACAAACATAGGCTTCAATTTCAGGCGGAATGTTGGCGAACGTTCCCACTGCACCACTCATTTTACCGACTTCGATTTCAGTTCTTACATTTTTGAAACGCTCCATGTTACGTTGCATTTCTGCATACCATAACGCCATTTTTAAACCAAAAGTCGTTGGCTCAGCATGCACACCATGTGTACGACCCATCATTAATGTGGTTTTATACTTTTTCGCTTTTGCTGCTAACACATCAATGAAACGTTGAATGTCTTGCTCTAAAATGTCATTCGCTTGTTTAATTTGATAACTTAACGCTGTATCTACAACATCTGTTGAAGTCAAACCATAATGTACCCATTTACGCTCTTCACCTAAAGTTTCTGAGACTTGACGTGTGAAAGCGACAACGTCATGGCGTGTTTCTAGTTCGATTTCTTTTGCACGGTCGACATCTACACGTGCATGTTGGCGAATCTTTTTCACATCTTCTTTCGGAATGTAACCTAACTCACTCCATGCTTCACTCGCAAGGATTTCCACTTCTAACCAAGCTTCATAACGATTTTGATCCGTCCAAATTTGAGCCATTTCTTCTCTTGAATAACGTTCGATCATGTTTATTAAACTCCAATCTTGTAATGTTAGTTTCATTGTATCAAAACAATCAATCATGTACATGTATTATTCAAACAAATTTATCGTTCGTAATCAAGCCTCAAATGCATATTCGTATCAATTTGTTAATTTTATTCAAACGCACGCCAAATTCCAATGCATTCCATCCATCAAAATATTGTTATTTCAAAGTTTAGCGCACTTTCATTTGCATTTTTACATACTCGATTTTGGGAATTCAAGTTCTTGTCTCATGCTTAACGACTCATAATAAAGACGAACATTTAAAAGTTAAATTGCCAAAACATTCGATATCTCTTTTTCGAACATCACATTATAATGGGATGGCTTTAACCTCTTGCAATGCACGCGATAGCCATAAAAAAGACAGCACATGTTCAACCGTTATGCGCTGCCTTTTTCTTATGATTCAAATGTATCCGGTATTTTTTTACCTGTAAATTCAATTTCTTGTCTTAACACTTCAATTTCACCGTGCTCATTTTCGATAAACACGGGCTTTTCAAATCGTTTCACTGGCATAAATCCTGCAGCTTTCATTCTAGCTAAACAATCTTGAATCGTTTCATCAGGTTCAACTTTAAATTTCATCTGTATCATACGCCTTTACTTTTTTACTTCTTACGCCTTTAACCCAGAAACCACCGTGAATATTTCGAGGTTCGTACGCAATAATAAATGCTTTAGGATCCAATTGTTTAATCGTATCCATTAATTTCAATTCATAACGACGTGGTGTTAAAATTTGCATCACTAAACGGTCACCGTCACGGCCATGTGCACCAAAGTGCGTCACACCATATCCTAATGCACGCAGCTGACGAGGCAAATCTAACTCATAGTCCGCTGTCGTAACATTGACGACCGAATAACCGAGTGCGAGTTTTTCTTCTATTTTCATTCCTACAATAATCCCTACAGAGAAACCAAGAGCATAGGCAATAATATTTTGAAATTGATCTAAGCTCGACATTACCAAACCTAAACCGATAATATAGACAAACACTTCTACAAAACTAACAAGTGCCGCAACATAACGGTAACCTTTTAACGTTAAAATCACACGCATCGTCAGTGCTGTGACATAGGCAACGTTAATGACGAAAATGGCAATGAGCATTAGCCAAGGATTGTCATTGATTAAACTCATACGCACCCTCTTTTCCTTTTAAAAATCTAGCTCATTGTATCAAGTTCTGTTATATTTGTCATTACTTATCTGATTTAGGCCATGAAAAACGTGTGTATGCCAATTCACGTTTATGTGCATTTCTAACGTAGTGACGCTCGATTATTGTTGCATCTTCAGGTGATACGCCTTTACCTTCAAGATAATTATCAATTGCTTCATAAGTCACGCCTAAAGCTTCTTCGTCCGGAAGTTGGGGTTTGTCATCCTCTAAATCCGCAGTTGGCACTTTTTCATATAAATGTGCGGGTGCGTCTAAATATTGTAACAGTTGACGACCTTGACGTTTGTTTAAACCGAATAGTGGCGCAATGTCTGCCGCACCGTCTCCATGTTTGGTGAAAAAGCCCGTAATATTTTCTGCAGAATGATCTGTACCGACAACGATCCCGCTCGTATTTGCCGCTATCGCATATTGCACTTTCATGCGTTCTCGAGCCTTTTCATTCCCTTTATGAAAATCACTTAAAGTAATGCCCGCTTCTTGTAACGACTGCACACTTTGATCGACAGCTGGTTTGATATTTACAGTCACGATACGGTCAGGCTGAATGAACTTCAACGCATCCTCGACTTCATCGGCGTCTTTTTGTACACCATACGGCAACTTCACCGCAATAAATTGAACATCTCTACCCGAAGCGTTTCTCATGTTTTCAACAGCGAGCTGCACAAGTTTTCCTGCTAAAGTGGAATCTTGACCTCCAGAAATCCCGAGCACTAACGTCTTAACGAACGTATGTGCATGGAGGTATTGTTCGATAAAATGTTGAATCTCTTTAATCGTTTCAGCACTATCAATACTCGGTTTCACTTTCATTTCTTCTACAATCATCGCCTGCATTTCACTCATGTTCATACTTTTCTTCCATCTCCTTCACATTTTCAGCAACTTCAAAAATGCGCTTTTGTTTATTTTCCCAACATAACGTACTTAAATCGACAGGGTACTCTTCAGGATTCAAGTAACGCTTGTTTTCTTCCCATAAATATTCCAAGTTGTTTTTCAAATAGGCTTTCGCTTCCATTTCTGTCGGACAATCATACACGAGCTGACCGTCTTTAAAAATGTCATGGTGTAAATCAACGGCCTTAAAGTTTTTAATCCGCTTCATTTTGTATGTGTGAATCGGATGAAACATTTTTAAAACGTTTTCTTCATTCGGGTCTTCATGATCTAACGTAATATAGTCCCCTTCTGATTTGTTCGTTTTCGTATTAATAATGCGGTATACTTTTTTCTTACCTGGTGTCGTTACCTTTTCAGCATTATTAGACAGCTTAATCCGATCGACAAGTTTGCCTTCGTTATTCTCTACAGCAACCAATTTATACACGGCACCTAAAGCAGGTTGTTGATAAGCGGTAATCAATTTTGTGCCGACACCCCATGAATCCACTGCCGCACCTTGTGCTTTCAAACTACTGATCGTCTGTTCATCTAAATCATTTGACGCGATAATTTTAGCATCTTTGAAACCTGCTTCGTCTAACATTTGACGCGCTTTTTTCGATAAATAAGCGATGTCACCTGAATCTAAGCGAATACCGATAAAATTAATACGATCGCCAAGTTCTTTTGCGACACGAATCGCATTAGGCACACCTGATTTTAAAGTATGAAACGTATCGACAAGAAATACACAATTGCGATGACGTTCTGCATATTTTTTAAATGCGGTATATTCATCACCATACGTTTGTACAAATGCGTGCGCGTGTGTACCAGAAACTGGAATATTGAAAAGTTTCCCCGCTCGTACGTTACTTGTCGAATCAAAGCCACCAATGATTGCAGCACGTGCCCCCCACAACGCAGCGTCAAATTCATGTGCACGTCTTGTACCAAATTCCATTAATACATCATCGACAGCCACTTGTTTAATAATACTCGCTTTCGTTGAGATGAGTGTTTGGAAATTAATAATATTGAGCAATGCTGTTTCAATGAGCTGTGCTTGAATGAGTGGCGCTTCAATACGCATAAGCGGCTCATTATTGAAACAAAGTTCTCCTTCTTTCATTGATCGAATATTGCCAGTGAATTTTAAATCAGCCAAATAATTTAAAAAGTCATCTTGATAACCAATGGATTTAAGGTATTCAATATCTGTGTCTGAGAAATGAAGATTTTGGATCAATTGAATGACGCGTTGTAAACCATTGAATACGGCATAACCGCTTCCGAAAGGCATATTTCTGAAGTAGAGGTCGAATACTGCTTTACGCTCATGGATACCATCAAACCAATACGATTCGGCCATATTAATTTGATACAAATCATTATGTAACATGAAACTGTCATCTTTATATTGATACATGATTGACTCCTTTTATCTTTTCTTATTATTGCTATCATATCACACAATAAGAAAGGTTTCTTGGGTTTGAACATTTCGGTTTTGAGGACGCTAAAATTAAATTTATTCTATGTACTTTTCTTACAGATTGCAGCACACATCCTCGCGTTTCTAAGCGCTCACTTCAACTAACCAATGCTTTGATTCAACTGTTACAGAAAGGGATATCCGCATTCGTCTTCAGCTGTTTTCTCAAGTGTCTCAATCATTTTAGCAATCTTTATTGTGCAAATTCCCAATTGTTTTAACGTCATTATATTGAAATTTTACTTAACGCTAGCATCTTGTGGCTAAAGTCAAACAATATTATGACAATTATCATATTCGTTTCAAAGGCGACATGAATTTCATTATAATAACGATGAGGTGGGGAATATGCTAAAAGAAGCACAAGCATTTATTAAACAAATGTATGATGAATTAAATTTACCTACAACTGAACGTGATGCACGCTTAGCAGAAATAGAACAAGCCATTCAGACGACGGGAACATACCGACATACGATAGACGAATTGACATATGGTGCACGAGTAGCATGGCGTCATTCTAATCGCTGTATCGGTCGTTTATTTTGGGAAAGCTTGAAGGTGATTGATGCGCGGGATATTAAAGAAGAATCACCCTTTCTCGAATCCATTGAATCACACATTAAAACTGCGACTAATGACGGTCGCATCAAGCCTTGTATAACGATTTATGCACAGTCGGATGAAGAGGGTCCTCAAATTTGGAATAATCAATTGATTCGTTATGCAGGATACGACGATAAAGGGGATCCAAGTGAAAAATCGATCACGAAGCTGGCTCAACATATAGGGTGGACGGGCGCACATACCGACTTTGATGTGTTGCCACTCATTTATCAACTCCCTAATCAACCTGTAAAATATTTTGACTATCCCTCAAATTGGATTATGGAAGTGCCGATTACACATGATCAATTTCCGAAAGTGTCAGCATTAAATTTGAAATGGTATGCTGTACCCATTATTTCAAATATGGATTTAAAAATAGGCGGTATCACTTATCCGACAGCACCTTTCAATGGTTGGTATATGGTGACAGAAATTGCTGTGCGTAACTTTACAGATACATATCGCTATAATTTACTCGAAACATTTGCGACGGCGATGGGCTATACAGATTTACGCAATGCAACGTTTAACAAAGACCGTGTGCTCGTGGAAATCAATGATGCTGTCTTACAATCATTTAAAAAAGCTGGCGTGTCCATGGTCGATCATTTAACGGCCTCTAAACAGTTTGAAAAATTCGAAGCCGCCGAAGCACGTAAAGGCAGAACTGTTACAGGCAAATGGTCTTGGCTCGCACCACCGTTGTCACCGACTTTGACCACGAATTATCATCACGGCTTTTCCAACGAAACACGTGAGCCGAACTTTTTTTACAAGAAAAATACGTCAACGGGCTGTCCTTTTCACTAACATCATGTAAAATAAAGGCAATTCATGTGAAAGGAATGAGGTTATGACACTTTTCTACCTTGGTCCTAAAGGTACTTTTTCATATTTAGCAGCTTTGAAATTACAATCTCAGACAAATCAAAAAGAACAATTGGTCGAACGTTCTAATTTGTACGAAGTGATGTCATCCTTACAAAAAAAACCGTCAGCAAGTGCGATTGTACCGATTGAAAATTCTATTGAAGGTACGATTAATGTGATTGCTGACTCACTTATCGAACAAAATTTTGTCATCATTGAAGAAATATTTTTAGATATCGCCTTTGCACTGTACGGTTTACCAAATCAATCAATCACAGATATTCAGCGTGTCTATTCTATCAGCCCAGCGATTAGTCAGACACAAAAGTTTATTCATGAACAACAGTTTGACTATGATTATACGACGAGCACTGTCGCGTCACTCGAAAAAATTGATGCCACAACTGGTGCGATTGCCCCTCTCGGAAGTGGAGAAATGTATGGGTATGAAGCGCTCGCGACACACATCGAGGATTATCCTCATAATATGACACGTTTTCTCGTATTAAAACATGCTTCTGAAGTGACAAATCAAAGCGGCTCCGAATGTTTATTAGTCATTACACCGACAGAAGATAAACCAGGTCTCCTTGCGAGTATTTTGAACACATTTGCGATGTTTCAAGTCAATTTAAAATGGATTGAGTCTCGACCACTTAAAACGCAATTAGGCATGTATCGCTTTTTCGTTCAAGCCGAATGTCCAGATACGGTGGTGTTGAATAAGATTTTGACGATATTAGAGACCCTTGATTTCAAAATTAAAAATCTAGGTCGTTTTCATTAATTGTACGTGTGTGGATTAAATTTTTGATGTGGGATGTGGACATGACTCGCTTTTGAACATGCTTCACTTGGTAGACTTTTCTCTTTTTGAACAGCATTGTAAGCGCATGATTGGTCTTATGAACTCGCGTTCTTAGGGGCTGATCCCTCAACTAAATTTGGCTTGATCGAGTTACACTTGATGGAAGCCAAATTGGATTTTCTGGTTCAGCTGTTCCCTCAAGAGTCTCGTTCATTTGGCCAATCTCGCTTCAACATTTGTCAAAAGATAAGGCCATAACTGTTGGCAAACATATTTGTCCATGTCATTACTCAAAAATTTTACCTTGCTTCATTTGATTCATTCAGTAATCGTTTAGAAATGCACAACCGCACTAGCAATAATGTAAATACTCAGTCGCAGTGAAATATGAGCCAATGTGTAACGTCGTAGCTGACTTGATAACAATGAATGGATGCACTAGGAAAATCTATCAACAGTGTCCCAAAAGCAGTACAATTAAGTTGAAAAGCAGCTAAACTTTTTGATGTTTGCATGTAGACAATGTTTAGCAAATTAGCAGAATAAAATAGATTGAAATAAGACAAAACTTTTTTGATGACATTAACTGAGTCGATTGAAGGGGAATGCCCTCTTTCCTCGCAATTGTTCATGCATGATTTCCGGACGCACGAGACTCCCGAGGGAATACGTGCATACTGCTGACAGTCGCTTCTTTACTTTAATAGTGGTTGCTGTTTATCGCACTAGCTGTCTGACTTCTCAATGTTTGCACTTTTGAGAAGTCTAGTCAGCCTTACGGGGGCAGTACGACGAAATCTTTGTTACACATGAGATTTCTGTACTGCTCCCAAAATCCACAATGAATGGGTGCGCTGGGAACGCGAGTCCAAGACGGCATTCGTATGCAAGTGAAATGTTCAAATCGTAAGAAAGCGTGCCAATAAGATTATAAGTGGTGTGTTCGTGTAATCAACCACGCAATTCTCATACTCAATCACATCCTTTTCACTGCTCATTTGCGATGAGATGGGTGACGTGCTTTTGTTTCCATTGCGGCGGATGCGCATTATTTAACAGTGCAATATCACGAACCGCTGTCAGTTTTGCTTCCAGATGGTCATCCACAAATACATTATTGAAAATGTTGACATCGGTATGCGGTGCATCTTGATGACTTCGAATATGCAGCACATCTTTAGACCTGTTATTCACAAAGTCATTGTGCATCACATACAAACCGTCGCCCCCTTGTTTACCTTCGTGATCTCCTTCTAAAGTCATGGCATTTTTACCTTGATGTACACCTAAATAACGAATTCCCCCTGCACAGTTTAAAAACAGATTATGCTGAATAAAAATATTTTTACCTTTTAATGGTGTTAGCGTATAATCTTGAGTATCTTCAAAAACATTATGTTGAATAATGATATTTTCATAAAAACGATTGAACCGTGTCGCGTGTGAACCTATGGCACGATTCCAACTTTGCATATCTCCTTCAAACGAATTACCAAAATAACAATGTTCGATGACCGCATTTTTCGTAATCGTGCCATCATTGACACCAAATTTTGGAAAGGCGCCTTCTACAAATAAATCTAATTGCACCGCTTCTGAAAACCAACGTTCCCCAGTCACATCATAAAATCCAATAAAATTGCAATGATGGACGTGCAAACCGTCGAGTCCACAAGCATCAATCCCGTGTCCACCAACAACATTTTTAATTGTTAAATGACAAACTTCAATTTCTCGTGCATGTCCTAAACACATTGCTGTATTATTGTAAGGGTAAAGGACGCCATTCATATTCCAAATGCCACCTTGAATTTTAATGTGACTGTTGCCATTGTAACCGTAATAACGTTTTAAACTTGACCCGTTTTTCAACAATGCATCTTTGCCAGTCCTTAACATTTGCGCATCTGGGTCTAATATGAGCGTCGTTCCTTCATAAATCTTTAATGCTTTTGCAATATGATAAGTACCGCTAGGAATGTAGACAGTAATCGGTCCTTTTTTAGCTTGGTTGAGCGCACGTTGTATGCCCCAAGTGTCTAACAATCGATTCTGGCCTTTCGCACCAAAATCTAAAACATTTATTTTCATATACGTGCCTTCCTTTCGCGATTAAGTTATACTTATTATACTGTTGTTTAATCTTTATACCACTTTTAGGAGAGAATGAAATGTCAAATAAAGCTTTAGTTGTTGTTGATTATTCGTATGATTTTGTTGCAGACGATGGTAAACTGACTTGTGGTGCGGCTGGTCAAGCCATTGAGCCGTACATTGTGGAACGTATTAAAGCATACCACGAAGCACAAGAAAATATTTTTTTCATGATGGATTTACATTTTGAAGATGATCCTTACCATCCTGAGACAAAATGTTTCCCACCACACAATATTAAAGGCACAAAAGGTCGTGAATTGTATGGTGAAGTGAAAGCATTATATGATACGATAAAAGATAGCGCACATGTATATTTTATAGATAAACGCCGTTACGATTCATTTTACGGTACCCCATTAGATAGTATGTTACGCGAACGCCAAGTCGACACTATTGAAATTGTCGGCGTGTGTACAGATATTTGTGTCTTACACACTGCGATTAGCGCATACAATTTAAATTATCAATTAATTATCCCTAAAAAAGGTGTAGCGACATTTAATGAAGCTGGACACCAATGGGCACTGACACATTTTAAAACGACATTGGGCGCTCAGGTAGAATAATTGCTATTCGCCGTGCTAAAATAGAACTGATATTTAGAATATGAATAAGGAGATTTAATAATGACAACTTATATTTTTGGTCATCAAAACCCAGACACTGACGCCATTTCTTCAGCAATCATAATGGCAGATTTCGAACAACAACATGGAAACAAGGAAGCTAAAGCATTTCGTATTGGTGAGTTAGGTCCTGAAACTCAATATGCGTTAGATTATTTCAACGTAGAAGTTCCAGAATTCTTAACAGATGACTTAACTGGGCAAGACGTCATTTTAGTTGACCATAATGAGTTTCAACAAAGTGCTCACAACATTGAAAAAGCGAATATTCGACACGTCATTGATCATCACAGAATCGCGAATTTCGAAACAGCAGGTCCGCTTTATTACCGTTCAGAACCTGTGGGCTGTACAGCAACGATTTTGTACAAAATGTATAATGAGCGCAAATATGAAATTCGTCCTGAGATTGCAGGTTTAATGGTTTCTGCAATTATTTCAGACAGTTTATTATTCAAATCCCCAACATGTACACAACAAGATATTGATGCAGCACAAGCACTCGCAAAAATCGCAAATGTTGATTTACAAACATACGGTTTAGAAATGTTAAAAGCTGGTGCTTCTACAACAAACAAAACAGAAGACGAATTATTAAATACAGATGCAAAATCATTCAGTATGGGGGACTACACAGTTCGTATCGCACAAGTGAACAGTGTGGATATCGAAGAAGTGTTTGCACGTCAAGAAGCGCTTGAAAATGCAATGAATAAAGCAAGTGCTGAAAATAGTTACGACACATTTATTCTTGTCGTTACAGACATTATTAATAGCGACTCAAAAATTCTTGTCGTTGGTGCAGAACAAGAGAAAATCGCACAAGCATTCAACACAACATTAGACAATCATACAGCATTTTTACCAGGCGTTGTTTCTCGTAAAAAGCAAATTGTACCACCGATTACAGAAGCATTATCATAATTTAAAAATATAAACAAAGGTGTGATAACATGTCTGAAAATGTGAAAGAAGGACACAATAAGTTCTATTACGGTGAATCTGAAAATAGACCCGACGCACAAATTCTATTTTCTTATTATGATACAAATGTGATCGATGTGTATAGTACTTATGTCAGTCCTTCTTTACGCAGTGGCGGTGTCGCCAAGCGATTGTTTGACGCTGTCATTGAAAAAGCGAAAAACGAAAATCTAAAAATTATTCCATCTTGTAGTTATGTCGCACGCCAATTTGAACGAGATTCCTCACTCGCACCCTACAGAGCGGAATAAACAGATGATTCGAAATCGAGGCACAATCCAACGTGTCTCGATTCTTTTTAACTTTCTCTATCAAAATTTAACATTGCGTCAATGACAAATCACTTACAAAAGCATTGATAGTCAAACATTTTACCATCATTTCGGCGCACTGCAACTGCGGCCATATCTGTATGACAAACGCGTATGTTACAATCATACATAACAACCTGTTTTATGTGCGATAGTAGCAAAACCCTTGCCTTCAGCTTATCCGAATTGATGAAAGACAATAGATTATTTGAAAGGAGCGTTTCCAATTGAATCCATTTCACATACAATTCGAAGCAACACAACGATATTTTAGATCTCATGCGACACGATCGCTCAAATCACGTAAAAAGGCTTTAAAACAATTAGCCAAACAAATCAAATTGCACGAACAGGAGATTTTTGACGCACTTAAACAAGATTTACGTAAAAGCGAAGTGGAAGCCTATGGTACAGAAATAGGTTATACATTAAACAACATTCGATATATCAGCAAAAATTTATCAAGATGGGCAAAAACGCAAGCAATTGACACACCTTTTTTTCTTTTTCCAGCCAAAAGTTTTATCGTCAACGAACCTTTAGGCACAGTTTTGATTATTGGACCATTTAATTATCCATTCCAATTGATTTTCGAGCCTTTAATTGGTGCTATCGCTGCCGGTAATACTGCCGTTGTAAAGCCGTCCGAACTCACACCAAATGTGGCTGTTGTCATCGAAAAAATCATTACGCAAGCATTGGATTCAGAATATGTTGCGGTCGCTCAAGGGGGCGCTGAAACCATTCAATCATTATTGGAACTGCCTTTTGACCACGTTTTTTTCACTGGCAGTCAAAAAGTAGGTCAAATCGTATACGAAGCTGCGGCGAAACAACTGATTCCTGTGACACTCGAACTTGGCGGCAAGTCCCCTACCATTATTGATAAAACTGCCAACTTAAAAGTCGCAAGCGAACGTATCTGTTTTGGTAAATTTATGAATGCCGGTCAAACGTGTGTCGCGCCGGATTATGTCCTTATTGATGAAACGATCAAGTCTGATTTTATTGAAGCACTGACTACGACGATTCGTGAATTTTATAGTGCCCAGCCGATTGACAGTGAAGATTTAGGTCGTATTGTGAATGACCGCCACTTTAACCGTTTAGCACAACTTTTAACAACACATCAATCGAACATCATTGTCGGTGGCGAAACAGTAGCCGAGCAACGATACATTGCGCCAACAATACTCGATCGTGTAGAAGCGGATGACCCGATTATGCAAGAGGAAATCTTCGGACCTATTTTACCGATTTTGACATATCGCGATTTTGACGAAGCCATTGCCTATGTCCAATCGAAACCAAAACCGTTATCGTTGTACTTATTTAGTGAAGATGAAAATGCCACAACACGCGTTTTAAATGAACTGTCATTCGGCAGTGGCGCTATTAATGATACGATTTTACAATTAGCCAATCCGAAACTTCCTTTTGGCGGGGTTGGCGCTTCAGGTATCGGTCGTTACCACGGCAAATATTCATTCGAAACATTTTCACACCAAAAGCCATACATTTTCAAAACGACAAAGTTAGAAACTGGCTTATTATTTCCGCCGTATAAAGGAAAACTTGGCTATGTGAAAAAACTGCTTAAGAAATAAAGATATCAAATTTTTTCATGTTCAATTATGTCAAACTTTAACTCAAAAGAAAAAGGCTTGGGCAATTATTTAAAAATGCCTAGGCCTTTTCGTTATTTTTCTATATTATTATAACTGTGTTTCGTCCAAAAACTTCACACAAACGCCTTCTGGAGCTGTTTGTTGATCGTCTGTTTTGGTTAATCGACCTGTATCAAGATCACGTTTAAATACGACCACTTCTGAATTTTCTTCTTGATGCGCCGCTACAAGGTAAGCATCATCTTCTGTAATATTAAAATCTCTTGGGAATGCGCCACCACTTGAAACAATATCGACGAATCCAAGTTTGGCACCGTCTTCTAATAATTTAAAGATCGCAATACTGTCGTGTCCACGGTTGCTCACATATAAGAAACGTTGATCATGTGATAAACGGACCGCAGCTAACTTTGTAGGTAACAGAAAATCTTCTGGAATCGTTAAGTGACGCTCTAATTCTGTAAAACGACCATCTTCATATGCCATCACAACAACCGTATTTGACAACTCATTAACGACGTAAGCATAACGTCCAGTTTTATGATAAGCAATATGTCTAGGGCCGTCACCTGGTTCCAATGCTGTTCTGTGTGCTACCTCTAAGCCTTGGTCGCCATAATGATATGTCACGAGTAAGTCAGCACCTAAATCAACAGCCACAACGTATTTGTGCTCAGGTGTGACATCTAAATAATGGACATGTGACTGCTCTTGTCGGTCTACGTTAGGACCATGTGGGTATTCGTGAAACACTTCTTCAATTAAACGTGTAATACGGTTGTTTGCAGCATCAAGTTCATAAATGCGGGCCACCCCATCACCATAAACCGCTTCAAATACATACTTTCCATCTGGTGATACTGAGACATAACAACCCGAACCTTTAAATGACGCCAATGATTCCCCTGTTTTTTCAAGGCTGCCATCTTGATTTATTTTAAATGTGGCTAAACCAGCATTTTTATCATTTTTCGTAATTCCGATTAATGTATCTTCATGTTGAACAAGATATGTTGACGCATTCAACTCGTATCCTGTTTCAACCGTTTCAATACGTCCTGCTTGTTCATCTAATTCAAAGCGATAAATTCCTTTACCGTCCTTTTTCGTATAAGAACCAATATAACCTTTTACCATGGCATGCATCCCTCCATTTTCTTACGTCTATTTTACCAAATTTTGATGATGAGACACACGAGAAACGTTTCATATTTCCATTCATCTTGACAGTAAAAAAAGCGAGTTTGAAATCTAATCCTATCATAGACTTCATATCCTCGCTCTCTGTTCTCAAAATCATAAAAATGGTTTCGCTTCAAAAGACTCTTTTAACGTTTAAAAAGCGAATGTTACTTTTATCCTTGGTTCGCTTCGATATCAGCAATAATTTCTTTCGTTTTGCTTTCGATTTCTTCAAAGTCTTTTTTAAATACATATGTCAACACAGCTAAACCAACACCTACAACGCCAGTAATCACTAGTGTTGAAACAAATAAAAATTTAAATATTCCCTTAATGAAATTACACATAACGCTTCACCTCTAAAATTATTGATGTTACAACTATCATATCATAAAAACAGCACATCAATAAACTTATACCCTAATATCGACTTTATTAATCAGAAATTCATTCAATTTTTAGAGTCAATATGTTACATTATCAATATAAAGAATAATGAAAGAGGGCTCTTAAAATGCCATATATATCATTAGTAAGTTCATGGAAAAACAATGATATTGATAAAATTGAGGATATGGTAGATGATCGTGTCGCTGCATATTATGTGAATGAACTCGGAGAACCACAGTCACTCACAAAATCAAATGTTATCGATATGTTGCGAAAACGTATGAATCAAATTTCCAAAATGAAAGATCAACAATGGAATTTTGAGATGATTCATCGTGCACAAATCAATGACGATCAAATGATTATATTTTATGTATACTCCATAGAAAATCCAGATTATCCAAAAACAACGAAGACACTTGTCGCATTAACATTTGGAGACACGCAATCACTCAACC
Source organism: Staphylococcus delphini (assembly GCF_900636325.1). NCBI lineage: Bacteria > Bacillati > Bacillota > Bacilli > Caryophanales > Staphylococcaceae > Staphylococcus > Staphylococcus delphini. The sequence continues at coordinate 946,727 of NZ_LR134263.1, read as the reverse complement.
ATCGTATTAAAACGATTTACATCACAACAAATGTCACTGAAATCCACTCGACATAATGCCATCATTGAAAGTATAACGCCATCAATTCAAACTGCATTTCGTTGAATAAGGTTCGTGCGCCACTCATACATCAAACCTCCATTCATTCATGATGCAGTTTAGCAATTGAATCTTACACATGCATCACATCTCCTTCTCCACTTTATTTCATTGTAGTAAATTGGACTGAAAACACGACGAGACACAGCATTTTCTGTTATCGTTCAACAAATTAAAGTGGGACGGGCCAATCTTTTTGAAGAGAGACTTCTGCCCCACTTTTGTTGTGACATACGCGTTCATTCATCAAAAAGAACCGAGATACGCAGCATACCTCAGTTCCCTCAATTAAATATTCTTATTGACTTTTCACTGTAACCCACTCATATCGAAAAGATTTCATTTCGTTCTCGTTTTTGCATGTGTGTTATTTATATTCAAATCTATATGACACGCTTCCATATACGTCTCATGTTATCTTCTATGCATGTTAAACTTATTCGTAAAAACTTCAAAACAGCAGTTATTTTGTGAAATTTTTATAGAACCAGCGTTTAGCTTTAAAATAGTATTCCCACATATACTTCCCCCCTATTGATTTAATATACTTTTCCAATTGTTATAATGATAAAATAAGTATATTAAAATGGTGTATGAATTACCATTAAGGAAATATTACAACCTATTAACAAATTATGTTATACAGATGTCAGAAAGGATGGATACCCATGCAACAAGTGTCATCAGACGTTTTAACTTTTCGTTGTACACATTATGATTATGGTGTTGCTACTGCTCAATGGCTACAACAAACTGCCATGTTGAAAAATAGAGCAAAAGAATGGAAAAAGCGCGTCCCTCGTTTTGACATCGATGTAGAAGAAACCTATCAAATTTTCCAACAGTTTGCTCCTAAAATATGGGATGAAATTCAAGGGATTCAAGATGTGTTGAACATCCCGACAAGACAAGCGATTTTAAACTTTGCACATTATCGTTTTACAACATTGCCTGATAGTGGCTGCTCGGTTTTTGTTGGAGAGAATTACTTAGTACGCAATTACGATTACCATCCGGCCACATACGATGCACGTTATCAACTGTACCAACCGACTGATGGTGGCTATGCGCAAATTGGTCCGATGTCACGAACAACTGGGCGTATGGATGGAATGAACGAGCATGGGTTAGTGATGGCTTATAATTTTATGCATCGGAAAAAACCTGCGAATGGCTTTGTGTGTTATATGATTGGACGTTTAGTATTAGAATATTGTCGCAATGTCGAAGAAGCAATCCAATTTTTAAAAGCATTGCCCCATCGAAGCTCATTCAGCTATATCGTGCAAGATAAGACAGGTGCACATGCCATTGTTGAAGTGACACCGAGAGGCATTGATGTCCGTTACGATACAACTTGTACGAATCACTTTAAATTACTGACACATGAAAACCGTAACTATACCAAAGAGTCAGTAGAACGTTTGGCGCGGCTGGATGCCCAAGTCCAGTCATCTGAACTATCACGATTCGAAATTTTCAAACGTTTTAACGACCCACAATATGAACTTTATAGTAAGTTGTTTAAAAGTTGGAGTGGCACGATTCACACAACGATGTATGAACCACGTCAACTTTATGCCTGGATTACTTTAGGTGAAAATCACCCCCCCATCAAATTTGATTTCGGCGCCTGGCTTAAAGGTCAGCCAATTGACACGACACCGTTAACAGGTCACATCGATACTGACATTCACTTTGCTACACATTAATATTGGGGTTAGGATATAAAATTTCTACGCCCCATCCCCATCACGATATAAAAAATACAGGGCTCGGATCATGTCATATCCAAGTCCCTGTATTTTAACTATTCAACAGTAATATCGCCACGTGTCGTATAAAGTTCTATTTGATGCGCACCTGTCCCATTTTTACCTTTTTTAATCTCGTCGTTATTGATGATAGCTTTACCTTTTTCAGGATTAAGTGACAGCATCACGTCAGTTGGCGGTTGATGATACCCTAAATAAATATTGCCATCCTTGACTGAACTTTTGAAATCACAATCCGTTTGCATATCTTTTAAGTGAATATCACCCTTATTCAACTTAAAAATACTGTTCTTGAGTAGCGTCTTTTCACCGTTAATTTTTCCTTGTTTAATATTAAATTCACTTTTATCTATGCGACTGTTTTCAATATTAACAAGCGTTTCATTGGCGTTAAATTTAGAATGGGTCAACTCACTATTATGAATATTCAATTCTCCACTGTCACCATTCCAAATCGTTGCGTGATCAACATTGACATCTGCTATATCTATCGCGCCTAAATTCGATGTAAGATCGATTTCTTTAAGTTGATTTTGAGGAATACCGATTTCAAGCTGCCCTTCTAAATTATTAAATGGATTGAGATTCGGCGTTCGAAACCCTGAGCGATTCATCTCAGTAATGGTCAGCACGCGACTTTGTTTCGAAACTTTCATATCTTGTTTTCCTTCATAGGAGATGTGAAAGTCATCACTCGGCACCATTTTTATATTAGTCGAATCAACGTTTATCACGATTTGATTGATTGCATTTTTTTCAAAGGTTTTATCGATTTTCTCAACAGATTGTTTTTTCTTTTCAAAACCAAACCACACGGCTGTTCCTAAAATAAAACAAATTAAAAAGCAACTGAGTCCAAATATGAATAACTTTCTCATGACTGTGATGTTCCTTTTTTAATAAAATTGACATTCCATTTTAAATATTTAATCAGTAATTTTCTAATAGCAGCAATCAGTTTAACAATGATGACGATAAACATCATGCCAAGTCCTAAATAAGCAAAACTATACAAGTAATTGCTGAGGGAAAAAGAAAACATCCCTGACCAAATATCTGTAATCAACAGTAACAATGGCGATAACAACATGCCTAAAGCGAGAAATGTCCCTATGAGTAGAAGTAAGCCTACAAAAAAGAGCGGAATCACAATAAAAAACAATGTAATCATGCTCATGCCAATCGTTGCAAATACCGCACGGACTAAATGCGTCACATCCGGTTTCTTTTCAGCATTTTTGACTGCATATTTCGCATAACGTTGCTTCGCGATTTGTTTCGGTGTATCGAGAGCATTAACGATGGCTTCATCTGATTTGCCATCTAAACCTTCACGATAAAAATGGTTTTCATACTCATTCATCACTTCGTCAACGATATGATTCGGCAATCGATGTAATTGATATTCTAATTCATTCAAAAACGTAATTTTATCCACCGCAGCTCCCCCCTTTTTTAGTAATCTATTATTACCCCAAATTATAAGGAGTTGTGCTGTAAAATTAAACACTTTTTGAATATTTGTATTGTAAATGTCATAATCTTAATTTGTCGTAATCTTTTTAATTTTCTTCAAAATCATACACTGGTATAATGAATAAAAAGGAGGGGTATTTTATGGCACATTTAAGAACTTATTACGCAGAAGCTAAACCTTTCGAACAGTACATTCAAGATATGGAACAAAATCAAACGGAAGTCTTAAATATTTATAAAGATTTCGATATGCCGACTGATGATGAGAGAATTAAAAAAATTAAAGACAGTGGCTACAAATATGTCCTCGTCATTACAGAGGATTGGTGTGGGGATGCAATGATGAATAACCCTATTTTGAAACATATTGCCGAACAAGCCCATTTAGAGGTTCGCGCATTTTATCGTGATGACAACACAGATTTAATTGATCAATATTTAACAAATGGCAAGTCCCGTTCAATACCTATTTATATTTTTATGAATGAGAAGTTTGAACAAAAAGCGGTATGGGGGCCTCGTGCACGCAATGTCCAAAAATTTGTTGAGGACTTACGAAAAGCATCGTTGCCGGAAAAAACAGATCCGAGCTTTGAGGAGAAGCAAAAAGAAGTACATCTCAAGATTCGAGAGCGTTATTTGACAGACGCATCATTTTGGCATGATGTGTATGAATCGATTATGTCTCGACTCGTTTAATCAAAAAGATGGGGTTGGGACATAAAAAATTTCTACGTCCCAACCTCTACTTTTTACAATGCTTATACGAATAAACTTATAAACAGAACGAACACGAGTCCACTCACTGAAATAATCGTTTCAATTAATGACCATGTTAAAAATGTTTCTTTTACTGTTAATCCGAAATACTCTTTGAACATCCAGAAACCTGCGTCGTTTACATGAGAGCAGAAGATACTCCCTGCTCCAATCGCTAATGCAACGAGCGCTAAGTTGACATCTGCTGTTTGTAATAACGGTAACACGATGCCCGTTGTGGAAATCGCTGCTACTGTTGCTGAACCGAGCGCAAGGCGTAAAATGGCTGCGACTAACCATGCTAATAGAATTGGCGAAATATTCACGTCAGTAAATATCTTTTCAATCGCACCGCCAACGCCTCCATCAATGAGCACTTGTTTGAATGCGCCACCCGCTCCGATAATCAACAGCATCATCCCAATCGGATAAATGGCTTGCGTTAATGTATTCATCACCTGTTTCGTTGGGATACCACGACGAATACCCATGCTGAAAATCGCAAAGACAACTGCGATTAACATAGCTGTACCTGCACTACCGATAAAGTAAATGATACTTTCAAGTGTATTGTGCGCTTTGCCTTCATGCCCAGAAATCAGTTGCCAAAGTGTCGCAAATAACATAAGCAATACAGGTAATAATGCTGTAAATGTACTTAATCCGAAACTTGGCAATTCTTCATCTTTAAAGGACTTCGTTGCACCTAATGATGAAATATCGCCTTCACGTTGAAACGCTGTTGGTGTTAAACGTGGTGCCATTTTCGCAAATACAGGTCCCGCGATAATTGTGACAGGTATTGCAACAATAAAACCGTATAATAAAACTTCTCCAATGTTTGCGCCTAATTCTTTAGCGATAACGACTGGACCTGGATGTGGCGGTAAGAATCCATGTGTGACTGATAACGCGGTCACCATAGGCATACCGATTTTTAATTGAGATACATTCATTCGTTTCGCAATCGTAAAGACAAGTGGTATTAATAATACAAGACCGACTTCGAAAAATAATGCAATCCCGATGATAAATGAAGCAATCACCATCGCCCACTGCACATATTTTTTACCGAGTTTAGCAATTAACGTATCCGCAATTTGCGTCGCGCCACCACCATCAGCGAGCAACTTCCCTAGCATCGCACCGAGCCCAAAAATCAATGCGATATGGCCTAATGTACCGCCCATACCTGTCTCGATCGTTGCGACAATTTTATCAAATGGCATCCCGAGTAAAATGCCGGTCACCATTGCCGTAATAACCAGTGCGACAAATGTATTTAACTGTAATTTCATAATTAAGATTAATAACACAATAATTGCAATAGCCACACTTAACAATGGCCAAATTTCTTGAAACATACGGATCCCCTCTATTCTTTATTATTTTCTAAATCACGTTGAAATTGTGCCAATTTTTGATATGACGGACTTAAATCTCTACTAATTTGAATAAAGATAGAAGCCAATTTTTGATAGACGTCGACATGCGCTGCCTCTGGTTGATGTTGATGTGTCGCACCTACCCAAGATTTCACAATGTCATAGTTATCAATTTGTCCGAGTGCTTTTAATCCTAAAACACAGGCACCGAGACATGAACTTTCATAACTTTTTGGTATTTCAACATTAGTATTAAAAATATCAGCCATCATTTGACGCCATAAATGACTTTTTGAGAAGCCACCTGTTGCTTTAATCGATTGCGGTGACGTGCCAATGACTTCAATTAATGCTAAAAAGACAGTATATAAATTGAATAATACGCCTTCCATCACTGCACGAATCATATGTTCTTTCTGATGTGATAAAGTCAATCCGATAAATGAACCGCGTGCATCAGATGTCCATAATGGCGCACGTTCCCCTGTTAAATAAGGATGGAACAGTAAACCTTGCGCGCCTGGTTGAACATTTTGTGCAATACGAGACATCACATCATACGTTTCAATCCCTAATCGTTTCGCCGTCTCGATTTCGCTCGCTAACAATTCATCACGGAGCCAACGTAATACGACACCACCATTATTGACCGGCCCACCAATGACATAATGTTCATCATCGAGCACATAACAAAAGATACGCCCTTTTTCATCAATGACAGGATGGTCGACAACTGTACGAATGGCACCTGATGTTCCAATCGTAATGGCCACATCTCCTGGCTCAAAACTGTTCACGCCTAAATTCGACAATACACCGTCACTCGCCCCGACAATAATAGGCAAATCACGACGCAAGCCCAATTTTTCAGCGATATAGTCATCTTTCAAGTGCAGTTGATGCGTCGTCGATACGAGTGTTGGTAATTTCGAAGCCGGAATATCAAGCAACGCCAACACTTGTTCATCCCACGTTTTATCTTGTAAATGATACAATCCTGTAGCAGACGCAATCGAAGCATCCATCACCCATTCGCCAGTCAATTGGTACAGAACATACGATTTAATATCGACATAGCGTGTTGCCGCTTCAAAAAGTTCATTTTCATCTTGTTTTAACCACCATAATTTACTTAACGGTGACATCGCATGTATCGGTGTTCCAGTACGTTGATAAATGCCATACCCGTCGTGATGATTCAGTATATCTTCAGCAGCAAAACGCGCACGATTATCCGCCCATGTCATGCTTTTGGTCATTGGACGTTGTAATTCATCTATAAGCAATAAACTATGCATTTGCGCACTGAGCGAAATAAATTGCAGCGCTTCATGTGGCACGTCACCTTTCCGCACCACTTCTGCAATGGTTTCTGTCACTGCATTGACGATAATATCTGGATCTTGTTCTGAAACATCGACACGTGGTGTGTGCAATGCGTATTCTATCAGTGCTTTTTGTTGAACTTCCCCATCAGTATTAAACAACACGGCTTTCGTGCTGGTCGTTCCAATATCTACACCAATCATATATTTCTCCATAGTGATACACCTTTCTTTTAATATTACTGAGCCCAAAATGCGCCAATATCGTTGTTTAAATCATTAAAATTGGCTTCGAACGCTTCATACATCATCTTTCTATCTTTTTGTGCAATCGCTGTAACAAACAATTCATGGTTTTGAATGACGCGCTCAAAATCATCAAAATTCTCGTCCATCCGCTTTTTCATACTCATATAGTTCAGACATAACATCGTCGGCATAATTTGTTGCCATAAATGCGTTAAATAATGATGATCACACGCTAAAACCATTAACTCATGAAATTTCAAATCATTTTCCGCAAAACTCGCAGCATCTTTATATTGGATGTTCACTTGCATCATCGCTAACGCTTGTTGCATTGATTGCACAATTTCCATCCAATCAGACCGTTGAATGACTTTCGTAAAGGCAAACGATTCAATCATCAGGCGAATATCAGTTAATTCTTGCCGCTGTTTATCTGTAAAAGGAATAATTTCAGCCCCCATCCGTTCCAAACGAATTAAACGCTCTTGTGCTAAAATTTTAAACGCATCTCGCACAGGCGAACGACTCACTTGAAACTCATTTGCCACTTGGTTTTCAGTCAGTAATTTTTGCGTTGTGCGTTCCCCACTTATGATACTTAAACGTAAAGCAGCAGCTATGGCCTCCCCTTTTGATAAATACGTCAACCATTGTTTAGGAATTTCCATCTCATCACCCCTAACTTGTATACAAGTATTCTATAGTAAAAAATCATAAATGTAAACGCTTACGCAGCATTTTTTAATTTTACAAGATTAGAAGTCATCGAATGATTTCAGTACCAACCTTAGAAATTAAGGACGACACGACCTCAAAAGTAAGGCGTGTCAATACACAAGATGTTACATTTTAAAAGCATAAAAAATCACCCCACTTTTGAAGTAGAGTGATACATTTGATTGCTAGCCAGGGTGCGAGTCGCTTGAGGTATTGAAATATAGATTAAAATTTTTTCCTTTTGCGTGTGGCTACGATTTAACACAGAAGCGACCTGACTTCCCAACGCCTGTGCTTTTGAGAAGTCTAGTCAGCCTCTTGTAGCGCGAGAGCCCAGTAGCAATCATTAAGTTACTATATAAAAATAGGCGTGTTTTTTAAATATCTTTTTTCGCAATTAAACCTAAGTTCGCCAACCATAATACGACGATGGATCCAACATTAATGACCCATTGCCAATTTGTAAACGTCACACCATCGCTTAAAGTCTTATCGCTTAAGTAACTAAACGGAATATACTTTAATGAATCTTGAATATTATCGCCAATTTCAGGAATAAGCGGAATAAAAGGTTTGACGACTGGTAATAAAAGTAACAATAAAATACCGAGTGTATACACTAATGCTGGTTTTTGAACAATCAGGTTAATCAAAAACAGTAATAGTCCATACACGAAGAATAAAATTAAATAAAATACGAGTAATTTCCATGACTGATCATTATCTAAATCTTTACCATCAGTTGACCATTGAATTAAATATGTGACTACAACGACAACAGCTGTTGTGAAAATGCTGATGAAAATGATAGATAAAGTTTTCGCAACGAAATAACCGATACGGCTCTGTGTTTGATTTAAAAAGAGTTGAATCGTTCCTTGAGCAGTATCACGTGTAATCGTTTTGATAACAAATAGTAAACCGATGAGTGAAAAGAACCATTTTCCAACACTAAACATTGTATTTGCATTTATCGGATTATCGTTCGTGACTAAAATAATGACTGTAATGAGCAATGGCGCAATACCGAGAAGAATCGCTAAATAAGTCAGCGGACTTTTTAAAATACTCACGATGTCGAACTTGAACAATTGCAATATATTCATGATTGACCACCTCGTTGATTAATATTGAAATAAGTGTCGCGTAATGATACTTTACGTGTTTCAATATATTGTGGAAAAATACCTTTTTGTGCTAATCCTTTAAGGAAATTGCGATAATCGCTTTGCACATTTAAGATAATTTCTCCTGATTCTTTCTGTGATTGTACGACTTTAAAGTGATCAGTTAAATAATATAATGCTTGTTCAAAGTCATCAGGGTCCACTTGAATCATCGTTTGATCTGTGGATTGACCTTCAGCCATATTCACGTCTTGAACAAAATGACCGTCTCTTAAAAAGACAGCACGGTCACAAATGAGTTCAATATCTTCTAATTTATGACTCGAAATGAGAATTTTCATGTTTAATTGTTGTACGAGTTGTTCAATCGTTTTTAAGACGTCGATTGAACCATCTGGATCCATACCATTTGTGGGCTCATCTAAAATTAAAAATTTCGGTTTATTCATAAGAGAAACAGCGATAGCCAGTTTTTGTTTCATCCCCATTGAATATTTTTTCACTTTTTTCTTAATATAGGATTCCATACCGAATGCTTTGATAATATGGTTCGTATACGCTTCATCAAAACCTGTACCTAAAACTTGTGCAAAAAGCTTTAGATTGTATAGACCTGATTTATTATCGTAAAGTTTCGGATGTTCAATTAAATAACCGATTTTATCGTTATTTGCTACTTGAACACTTCCTTGGTAATTAATAATATTGCCATTCATAATTTTCATTAATGTTGTTTTCCCAACACCATTTTTACCAATTAATCCAACAATTTTACTATCATTAAATGCAAAATCAACGCGATCAATGACAGTATTGTTGCCATATTGTTTGGTGATTTGTTTCAATTCCATCCACGAATCCTCCTGTTTATTGATTAGATGTTACATTTGAAATGACTTTACTCATATGCTTGCGATGACTTATCATAAAGTTTGGCTCACTAAACCTTGAGCAACTCACTATCGTCTTAATAGCGCATCCTGTTAAATAGTATCGATCAGTCAAAACATGTGAGATATGTATATGTTCGACTGCACTTTTTGTAAAACTGCCCTTTATCATTAAATATAGACTGAATTCGTGTTTTAAATGACGACACACCTATGTACTGAGTGCGAATACTTCTCTTTCCCACAACTATACATTTCTCCCAAAAACATTTACCATGTATAGAAAATGGTCAACACTCGTAAACATAACAAAATCATCCGATAGAAAACAACTATCAACTTGTTATATTTAAAATTTTAAACTTTTTTACATTACATTTCATCAAATTCAATGTATTTAATTGCTTAACGTTGCTTTTTTCGATCATTATGACGGCTAATAAAGGCACAAATCATAAATAAAATGGTCGCGATAAACAGCTTAATGGCTGACGTTTCTTCCCCTAAAAACTGTAAAACGATGCCAATAACAAAAATTAATAACGCAATTATGACAAAAATTTTCGTTAAATGTTTCATTGGATTCTCCTTTTTATTAATTGCTGATTCAAACATTAGAAAAAGTTGAGCCATTTGTCAACAGTACTTCACGAACTCGTAGCGATGAATTCTTTCATGCCCAATCTAAAGCTTACGATCTACACATTACATATCTTTCGTAAATAAATCGTTTGCCTCCAAATTGTGAAGGTGATAAAATAATAGTGTATCCACACATGATTAAATACCCCAAACTTGTTGCCGCAAGTTTGGGGCTTTTGTTTGTTGGGCCTTATTTCATGAATGTGTTGAATCATCTTTTTGCTGTTTTTCCCGATCTCGTCTTCTCCACTTCGATTCGACCCAACACCTAAAAATAATGAGAATGCCACCATTAATTAATAACATCCAAAATTCTGTCCACGACATGATTAAACACCTCCTACTTTTAGAAACCGTTTTCTTATAAAGTGCCAAAAATGTAGGGAGTGGTGGCTATATTTATTTTAACACAAAATACCGAACATGTGTTCTTATTTTGCACTTTTAAGTTGAATTTTCTCTCAGTCTATTCTTTAAATTTATTGTTATTCACTGTATGATAGACGTATATGATGAAAAAATAGAAAGAGGTCGAATCCTATGAACCCTTTAGCGCTACAATTAAACGAACAGTTAAGTGAAGAAAACCCAGTCGTCCTAGATATGCTTTCCGACCTTGGAACCAATATGTATTATCCAAAAGGCATTTTGACACAATCTGCTGAAGCCAAAGCGACAAAATATAACGCGACAATCGGTATGGCTACAACAGCTGAAGGTAAAATGTACACTGAGACGTTATATGGCATGTTTGATCATTTAACGACAGATGAAGTTTTTGCTTATGCCCCGCCACAAGGTTTGGCTGAATTACGTGAACTTTGGCAACAAAAAATGTTAAAAGAGAATCCTGACTTAACGAAAGAAGCGATGAGTTTACCTATCGTGACGAACGCCTTAACACATGGTTTATCATTAATTGGTGATTTATTTGTAAACCCAGGTGACACAGTATTATTACCGCAACATAATTGGGGCAACTATAATCTCGTGTACGGTATTCGTCATCAAGCGACAATGCAAACTTACCCTATTTTTGATGCACAAGGTCATTTCACAACCGAACATCTTGTAAAAACGTTAGATCAATTTGAAGAAGATAAAGTCATCATGTTATTAAATTATCCGAACAATCCAACTGGTTACACACCTACAACGGATGAAGTTGAAACAATTGTTCAAGCGATTGACCGTTTGGCAAAACGCGGTGTCAATGTCGTTGCAGTTGTCGATGATGCATATTACGGATTGTTTTACGAAGATGTATACACACAATCCATTTTCACTGCACTGACACAATTGAACAATGAACGTGTGCTACCTATTCGTTTAGATGGTGCGACAAAAGAGTTTTTCGCATGGGGCTTCCGTGTCGGTTTCTTAACTTTTGGTACTTCAAATGACACGACAAAAAATGTGCTAGAAGCGAAAATGAAAGGACTCATTCGTAGTAATAACTCAAGTGGTGCCACACCTTCTCAAGCTGCAGTACAACACGCGCTGAAACAAGGGGCATCTTTCAATGCTGAAGTACAACACAACATTCAAATTTTACAAGCACGTTATGAAGTGACAAAAGAACTCGTTTATGATGAAGCATACCAATCATTATGGCAACCATATGACTTTAACTCTGGTTACTTCATGGCGTTGAAAGTGAAAGGTGTGAATGCTGAAGAATTACGTGTACATCTCATTGAGAAGCATTCAATCGGTATCGTTGCGCTTAACGAAACTGATATTCGCATCGCCTTTAGTTGTATCGAAAAAGAAGATTTGCCATACGTCTTTAAAACGATTGCTACAGCGATTGAAACATTACAAGCATAAACCCAACACAGACAGGTCGTCGCAAGTCACCTGTCTGTTTTTATTTTAGGAGGATTTGATGGACATCCAATCACGTCAGCCACAACAATTTTTAACGAAAGCGAGTGGCTATTTAAAAGATTATACACATACTTTGAATCCATACATGGGCTGTCAATTTGCGTGCACTTACTGTTACGTACGTCGCTCACCGATTTCGCTCTTTTCAGGTAAAACTTGGGGCGATTGGGTCGCAGCTAAAACAGATGAACAGCTGAAATTTCGAAAAGAACTCCAGAAAAATAAATCTAAAGGACCTTTCACAGTATTCATGTCCTCTTCTACCGACCCGTATCAGCCACTTGAGAAAAAATATGAAATGACGCGCAATTTATTATCTGAAATGCATGACTGTCCGCCTGATTTTCTGTTCATTCAAACACGTAGCCCGCTCATACAACGAGATATCGACATCCTTCAATCTTATCCTGGTAATTTCATCGTGAGTATGACCGTAGAAACCGACCGTGAAGACATTATTCGCCATTTCACACCAAAAGCACCGAGCATTCAAGCAAGATTGAAAACTGTGGACAAACTTCGCGCAGCTCAAATCCCCACACAAATTGCTATTGCACCTGTGCTACCTTGTACGGATCAGTTTGCCGAACGATTAGCTGAACATGTCGACCATGTTACGATTGACGATTACTTTATGGGTGACGGGTCAAACGGTCGTCGCACCCACTCACTCGGCATTCAATCTTTATACGAAAATCTCGATTTACAGTCTTGGTATCATCCAGACGCCTATCTGCATGTGATAAAATTAATGCAAGACGTTTTTCCAAATGACAACATTGCGATCAGTCGTGAGGGTTTCGTGCCATTTCAATCAAATTAAAGGAGGTCGAATCGGATGTCATTTTACTTTCAACATATTAATACACCACTTGGGTTAATGACCGCTGTTGTGAATGATAACGCCTTGTTAGGTTTGTCATTTACAGACTCAAAAGATTATCATACTGCATTGAAACATTTTCAAAAGCAAGCACCACTCGTTCAAATTTCACATCATCCGATTGTGAACCAAATTGCTTTAGAGTTAGAAGCTTATTTTCATGGCCATTATCACACATTCAAAACACCCGTCGCGCACGTCATTGGTACGCCATTTCAACAACAAGTGTGGCAAGCGTTGCAACAACTCCCTTTTGGGGCGGTTGTAAATTATAGTGATATTGCACAAATGATTGGCCGTCCAAAAAGTGTACGTGCTGTGGCATCTGCTATCGGTCAAAATCCATTGTCTATTATCGTACCGTGTCATCGTGTCTTACGAAAAGATGGGCAATTAGGTGGATTCAATAGCGGACTTCATCGTAAAAAATATTTATTAGCAATGGAGGGTCATCCTTATGGAACAACGACAATTTGATATACTTCAAACATTAATTGCGCATCCGACAGTGAGTCCCCCAGCCCGTAACACGCAGACTTTACAGCAACAAATTTCAACTTGGCTCGAAAATACGGGTTTTGACGTACAAACCATTCCTTTCTATGATAATGACACAATTATTGTTGGTACATTGAAAGGTCGAAACCCCGATGCCCCTCGCCTGATTTTAAATGGCCATGTCGATGTTGCAGAAGTAGAAGATGAACAATTTTGGCGCTTCAATCCTTTTCAACTGACTGAAGTAGATGGTTTTCTATTTGGTAGAGGCGTTGCTGATATGAAAGGTGGC